>NZ_JADMJX010000051.1:25684-28616 GCF_018780185.1 Rhizobacter sp. | reverse complement strand
CCCGGCGCGGCCTCACGCAGTGAACAAGACCCCCAACGCGAAGCGGCACGATCCTGGATTCCCGCCTCCGCGGGAATGACGGGCCATGTGCAGGAGAGAACATCAATGCTCCGTGCCCAGGTAAGCCGCCCTGACCGCCGGGCTCGCCTGCACTTCCTCCGGCGTGCCTTCGATCAACTTGGTGCCAAACTCCATCACGACGATGCGATCGGTGACCTCCATCACCAGGTCCATGTCGTGCTCCACCAGCAAGATCGACAAACCTTCACCACGCAGCTGCCGCAACACATCCACCAGCGCCTGCTTCTCCTTGTGCCGCAAGCCCGCCGCCGGCTCATCGAGCAGCAGCAACGCGGGATCAGCGCACAAGGCACGAGCAATCTCCATCAAACGCTGCGGCCCCAAGGCCAGGTTCCCAGCCAGCTCATGCATGTGCTCGGCCATGCCGATGCGCTTCAACTGCCGCTCGGCTTCGCGCAGCAAGCTGCGCTCTTCGGCACGGTCGAGCCGCAGCATCGCGGCCGCCACCCCACGCCCACCGCGCAAGTGCGCGCCGAGGGCCACGTTCTCCAGCACCGTCATGCCGGGGATCATCTTCACGTGCTGGAAGGTGCGGCAGACACCGCGCTGCGCAATGCGCCGCGAGGCCAGGCCGTCGATGCGTTCACCGCGAAACTTCACTTCACCGCGGGTCGCCGGCAACACGCCGGTGACCAGGTTGAAGGTGGTCGACTTGCCCGCGCCATTCGGCCCGATCAGGCCGAGGATCTCGCCCGCGCGCACCTGGAAGCTCACGTCGTTCACCGCCACCAGGCCGCCAAACTCCTTGCGCACTGCGTTCACGTCGAGCACCAGCTCGCCCGCTGCCGGGCGTGCTCGCTCCGCGAGCGCGGGGGCATTCGCCCAATCGACCTTGCGGCGCACCGGCGGCAGGCGCGCTTCGACAAACGCCCACACACCGTCACGCGCGTACTGCAACACCAGCACCAGCACGATGCCGAAGACGATCACCTCATAGCTGCCGTCGCTGCCCATCAGCTTGGGCAAGATGCTCTGCAGCTGGTCTTCAAGGATCTTCACGATGCCGGCGCCGGCAATGGCGCCCCACACATGGCCCACGCCGCCGAGCACAGCCATGAAGAGGTATTCGATGCCCATCTTCAAGCCGAAGGGCGACGGGTTGACCGTGCGCTGGAAGTGCGCAAACAACCAACCCGAGATGCTGGCCAGCAGAGCCGCGAGCACAAAGGCCGTGACCTTGACGCGGAAGGTGTCAACCCCCATCGCCTCGGCCATGGTGCTGCCGCCCTTCACGGCGCGCAGCGCACGTCCGACGCGCGAGTCGAGCAGGTGAATGGCGGCAAACGCCGCCAACATCACGATCACCCACAGCAGGTAATAGAAGCTGCGACCCGACTTGAGCTCGATGCCGAAGAAGCCGATCGCCGGGATGCCCAGCAGGCCGTCGTACTTGCCCAGCGCGTCGATGTTGCCGAGCAGGTAGTACAGGCTCAGGCCCCAGGCGATGGTGGCGAGCGGCAGGTAGTGGCTCGACATGCGCAAGGTGATCCAGGCCAGCACGAGCGCGAAGCCCCCGGTGATGACCAGGCCGATCCACACGGTGAACCAGGGCGACATGCCGTGCACCGTCGACAGGTAGGCCGCGGTGTAGGCGCCCATGCCGACGAACGCCGCCTGGCCGAACGAGGTGAGCCCGGCCACGCCGGTGAGCAACACCAGGCCGATGGCGACGAGCGCGTACAGGCCGATGTAGTTGGCCTGGGTGATCCAGAACTCGGGCACCGGCAGCACGGGCAGCGCTGCCAACAGGATGATGAAAGCGATGAGGAAGGCGCGACGCATGGTCATTCTTCCTCGTCGTGGTGACCGTGCTTGAAGCTGCGCCACAGCAGCACGGGAAGAATCAGCGTGAACACAATCACTTCCTTGAAGGCACTGGCCCAGAACGAACCAAAACTCTCCAGCAAACCGACGAACAAGGCGCCCACCGCTGCAGCGGGGTAGCTCGCCAGGCCACCGAAGATGGCGGCCACGAAGCCCTTGAGGCCGATCAGGAAACCGGAGTCATAAAAGATCGTGGTGCTGGGCCCGATCAGGAGGCCCGACAGCGCACCGATGAAGGCCGCGAGCCCCATGCTCAGGCGCCCAGCGCCTGAGGTCGAGATGCCCATCAACCGCGCACCCAGCCGATTGACGGCGGTGGCGCGCAAGGCCTTGCCGCGCAAGGTGCGCTCGAAGAACACGAACAGGCTGGCCATCAGCACAAAGGTCGCGCCGAAGATGATGATGGTCTGGCCGCTCAGCGTCATGGCGCCGATCTGGAAACGTTCGTCCCAGAAGCTCGGGTTGCGAAAGCCTTCGGCACCGAAGAACACCAGGCCGAGGCCCGTGAGCGCGAAGTGCACGCCGACCGACACGATCAGCAGCACCAGCACGCTCGCGTCGGCCACCTTCTCGTAGGCCAGGCGATACACCAGCGGCCCGAGCGGCGTGACGATGGCGAGCGTGAAGAGGCTCTGCGCCCACAGCGGCCAAGCACGCGGCCCGGCAAACCAGGCGACCAGAAACACCGCCACCGGCACCGCCAGCGTCTTGGCGGCCGACCACCACACCTGGCCCTGCGGCAAGGCGCGGCGATAGCCCTGGACCAGGTCGATCACCACCGCCAGCAGCGCCACCGCGAGCAGCAGCCACACCGTGCCCGGCAGGTCGCCCCAGCGCTGCCACACCGAGCCGACGGGGTTGCCCCCTTGCAGCATGGCGAGCGTGATCGCGCCATAGGCAACGAACTCGCCCTGCGGGATGAAGATGACACGCGTGATGGCAAACACCAGCACGGTGGCCAGGGCCAGCAGCGCGTAGATCGCACCGTTGGTGACGCCGTCAAGCGTCAAGATGCTGGCAATGGAAA
>NZ_JADMJX010000051.1:23818-25584 GCF_018780185.1 Rhizobacter sp. | reverse complement strand
AGCGACTGGGGGGCTCAGTTTTCTACGTCCCACTCGCCCTTTACCACCTTGAGAATCACGCCCGTCTCCGTCGTGAAGCCCCAGTGGTTGTCTTTCGTGTAGGTCACCACGCCTTGCGACAGCACGGTGCGGCCCATGTTCTCGATGGCATCACGCAGCGCACTGCGGAAGGCCGGCGTGCCCGGCTTGCCGGCTTTCAGCGCTACAGGCAAGACCTTCTCCAGCACGACGACGGCGTCGTAGCCGTGCGCGCCAAACTGGTTGCGGCTGCCCGCGCCATAGGCCTTTTCGTACTTGGCCACGAAGTCGAGCGCGAGCTTCTTCGACGGGTGCGAGTCAGGCAGTTGCTCAGGCGCCACCGCCGGGCCGGAGACGACGAAGGAGCCTTCGACGTCTTTGCCACCGATGCGCATCAGGTCGCGCGATGCTGCGGCGTGGGTCTGGTAGATCGTGCCCTTGTAGCCGCGCTCGATCAGGCCCTTGTGCGGCATGGCCGCGCCACTGCCCGACGCCACCACCAGGATGGCCGGTGGGTTGGCCGCCACGAGCTTGAGCGCCTGCGCGGTGACATTGGTGTCGGGGCGCGCAAAACGCTCCACCGCCACGATCTGCGGGCCACCCAGCTTGGCCGACTCGGCCTTGAAGTCGTTGAGCCAGCCTTCGCCATACGCGTCGGTGTAGCCGAGGAAGCCGATGGTCTTGATGCCCTTCTTCTTCATGTGATCGATGAGCGCATGCGCCATCACCGCATTGCTCTGCGGCAGGCGGAACGACCATGTGTCGCGCCCGGCGGGCAGGTTGGCGGGCGACATCATCAGCTGCACCGTCTGCGCCTCGGCGGCCACACCGGCCATCGCGATGGCCACCGGCGTGACGGCCGAGCCCACGATCAGATCGACCTTGTCTTCGGTGGTGAACTTCTTGGCGTTGGTCACGCCCTTGGTCGGGTCGCCGGCGTCGTCGAGCACGATCACGTGGAGCTTCTCGCCAGCGATGCTGGTCGGCCACAGCTTGATGTAGTTGTTGACCGGGATGCCCAGGCCGTTGGCCGGGCCCGTGAGCGGCAGGCTCACGCCGATGGTGATGTCGGCTTGGGCGGCCGTGGCCGCCAACAGCATGGCCATCGCAATGGCCAAGGGTTTGAACAGTGCTTTCATGTTGCTTTGTCTCCTGCTTGCTGGTGAAAAAAGGGGCTCAGGCGCACAGCGCCTTGACGTCTTCGGGAACGGGAATCGCACGCATGCGGTCGGGGTCGTGCTCGTCGCGCTTGATGAAGGCGCGCACCTCGCGACCTTCGCACACCAGCTCGTCGCCACGCGTCACGCGGTGAATCTGGATGAAGGCCACACGGCGCCACTCATGCACGTGGGTCGCGATCTGGATCGTGTCGCCATAGCTCACGGTCTTGTGAAACTTGGTGTTGATCTCCAGCACCGGCGTGCCCACGATGCCGCGCTCGCGCTCCAGCACACGCCAGGGCGGCACGCCGCACTGGCTGAAAAACATCAACGAGGCCGCATCCATCCAGCGCGAAAAGTTCGGGAAGAACACGATCCCGCCCGGGTCGCAGTCGCCGAACTGCACGGTCACGCTGTGGTGGGTGGTGCGCGGCATGGTGTCGATCGATCTCAGCGCGCCGCCATGCGCAAGGCGCCGTCGAGGCGGATCACCTCGCCGTTGAGCGACAGGTTCTCGACGATGCTGGCCGCCAGATGGCCGAACTCTTCGGGCTTGCCCAGGCGCTTGGGGAACGGGATGCTCGCGGC
>NZ_JADMJX010000051.1:20395-23718 GCF_018780185.1 Rhizobacter sp. | reverse complement strand
GCGAGGCGGATCACGTTGTAGGTGCCGATCAGGTTGACGCGGATCACGCGCTCGAAATCTTCCAGCGGCGCGGGCGAGCCGTCTTTCTGCACGATGCGCTTGGCCGTGCCGATGCCGGCGATGTTCATCACGATGCGCGCCGGGCCGTGGGCCTTCTCGGCCGCGTCGAGTGCGGCGATGACGGAGGCGGTGTCGGTGATGTCGCACCGAACCGCGATGCCGCCGATCTCGGCGGCGACCTTTTGCGCGAGCTCGAGGTTGACGTCGAGCACGGCCACCTTGGCGCCGCGGCGGGCGAGTTCACGCGCGGTGGCGGCACCGAGGCCGGAGGCTCCGCCGGTGACGAGGGCTGCTTGGGTTTGGATCTTCATGTGTAGGCGCTGTTGCTCACCCACCGTTCAGGCTGAGCCTGTCGAAGCCGGCGCTGTGCACGGCGCACCCTTCGACAGGCTCAGGGCGAACGGAGTGTGATGGGGTCATGGGAGTTGAACGTATGAACTCGTCAAGCGGCGTCAGGGTTTTCAATCAGCAAGGCAATTCCCTGGCCACCACCGACGCAGGCCGACGAGATGCCGTAGCGCAGGCCGCTTTCGCGCAACTGGCGCGCCACGGTGATGGTCAGGCGCACACCGGTGGCGGCGAGCGGGTGGCCGAGCGCGATGGCGCCGCCGTGCACGTTGAGCTTGTCTTGGTCGAGGCCCAGCTCCTTGGCAACCGCCAGGGTTTGCGCGCCTTGGGCTTCGTTGATCTCGAAGCGACCGATGTCGGACAGCTTCAGGCCGGTGCGCTCCAGCAGCAGGCGGATGGCCGGCGCGGGGCCGATGCCCATGATCTCGGGCGGCACACCGACGGCCGCTGCGGCGAGCACACGGGCCAGCGGTTTCTTGCCATTGGCTTTGACGTACGCACCACTGGCCACCACGGCAGCGGCACCCGCATCGACCAGCGCCGAGCTGTTGCCGCCGGTCTGCACGCCACCCGGGTAGACGCTGCGCAGCTTGGCCAGCACTTCGACCGGCGAGGCCCGCACATGGGTGTCGCGCGTGAGCTTCTCGACCTTGCGCGGCAGTTCCAGCTTGCGCGGCTCGTAGCCGGCGAGTTCGAAGGTCTCGCTCGTCACCGGCACGATCTCGCCGTCGAAGTAACCCGCCGCCTGCGCCGCCACCGCGCGCTCGAAGGAGCGTGAGGCATAGGCGTCGACCTCGGCCCGCGTGATGCCGTATTTCTTGGCCAGGTTCTCGGCCGTCTGGATCATGGTGATGTTCGGCGCCGGGTCGATCAGCGCTTCCCACATGAAGTCCTTGAACTCGACCGGCGCGCCGAGCTTGAAGCCGGTACGGTGGGTGAAGGCGGCAATCGGGTTGCGCGTCATCGACTCGGCGCCGACCACCAGCGCGGCGTCGCAGTAGCCGCGCTCGATCTGCTCGCCGGCCTGGCGGAAAAGCTCGAAGCCGGTGCCGCAGATGCGTTGCACCATGATCGCCGGCACCTCGGTGGGCACGCCAGCGTAGAGGCCGATCAGGCGCGGGAACATGAACTGGAAGAAGTCGCTCGGCGCCATGTTGCCGGCGATCACCGAGCCGATGTCGGCACCCGGCACGCCGCTGCGCGCGAGCACCTCGCGTGCGACCTTGATGCCGAGGTCGGTGGCGCTCACCGCGCCGAGATCGCCGCAGTAGTCGACCATCGGCGTGCGCACGCCATCGACCATCCACACGTCGTCGAAACTGCCGAAGAAGCCCTTGCTGGCCATGGTGTGTGTCCTTGAGTGTTCAGCGGCGAGGAAGGATCAAGCCGTCCACGCTGCCGTCGTACAACGCATCGACCAGCGCCGCGCGGTGCGTCAACACGTTGCGCTGGTTGATCGAGCCCTTGTCGGTGATCTCGCCCTTGTCGATCGAGGGCGGCTCGCTCATCACGTGCAGCCGCGCCACGCGGTTGGCACTGCCGGTGCCGGCTTGCCACAACTTGTCGGCCAGGGTCTGGAAAAAGGCAACGACCAGCGGGTGCCGCAGCACCTCGGTGGCGGTGGCCGACTCCGTCAGGCCGGCGAGCTGGCGGCACTCTTCGATGCGCGGGAAGATCAACGCCCCCACCTCGTCGCGGTTCAAACCGGTGATCACCGCGTCTTGCACCAGCGGCGCACCCAGCGCGACGATGCTCGCCTTCAGCGGCCCCACGCTCACGAAGGTGGCGGTGGAGAGCTTGAAGTCTTCGGCGATGCGGCCATCGAACATCAGGCCCTTGGTGGGCTCCTGCGGGTCGACGAAGGTCACCGCGTCGCCGGTGCAGTAGAAGCCTTCTTCGTCGAACGCCTTGGCGGTGTTCTCCGGGTCGCACCAGTAGCCGGGCATGACGTTGGGGCCGCGGAAGCGCACCTCGGTCTTGTCACCCAGCGGCACCAGTTTCACGTCGACCCCCGGGCAGGGCAGGCCGATGTAGCCGGCACGCGCGTCGGTGCCCAGCACGAAGGTGCATGACGGCGCGGTCTCGGTCATGCCCAGCCCGCCAATGATGCGGATGCGTTCGCCCACCGTGGCTTCAGCGTGCTGGTCGATCAGGTTCCACGAGGCCTGCGAGATGCCCGCACCGCCGCACATGAAAGCCTGCACGCGCTTGAAGAGCGACTCGCGCAGCGCGTCGTCGGTGTTCATCGCGGTGGCGATCTCGTCGAAGCCCTTGGGCACGTTGAAGTAGACGGTCGGCTGGATCTCGCGCAGGTTGCGCAACGTCTCGGCAATGCCCTTGGGCGTGGGCTTGCCGTCGTCGATGTACATCGTGCCGCCGTTGTAGAGCGTGATGCCGACGTTGTGGTTGCCACCGAAAGTGTGGTTCCAGGGCAGCCAGTCGACCAGCACCGGCGGCGCTTCGGCCAGGAAGGCCATGCACTGGCGCAGCATCTGCTGGTTGGCGCACCACATGCGCTGGGTGATGACCACGCCCTTGGGGTGTTTGGTCGAGCCCGAGGTGAACATGAACTTGGCGATGGTGTCGGCGTTCACGCGGGCGTGCGCCGCCATGCCGCTGGCGGAGATCGGCGTGTCGAGCAGCGCGTCGAAGCGGGTGGTCTTGCGGCCGTCGATCTCGCCTTCGGTGAGGACCACTTCGACATCGGGTCCGACACAGGCCTGGATGGCGCGGGCATATGGCGCACCGTGGCTCGCGAACACCAGGCCCGGCTTGAGCGTGTCGACGATGTGCTTGAGTTTGCCGTAGTCCTGCGCAATCACCGAGTAGGCCGACGAGATCGTGGCGTGCGGCACACCCACCCACAGCGCGCCCATCACCAGCGTGAGGTGCTCCAGGTCGTTGTCGGACAGGAT
>NZ_JADMJX010000051.1:13751-20295 GCF_018780185.1 Rhizobacter sp. | reverse complement strand
TCGGGCACCTCGCGCGCCCACTGTTCGAGGCGGTCGGTGATGCGCTCGGGGTAGGCGCCCAAGGGTTCGGTGGAGCGCAAGACCTGAATGCCATCGCCACGCACTTCGAGCGCAGCGCTGACGGCTCCGCCGACAGACGCCTGGCGATAGCGCGGCCCACTCACGACTTCACCACCTTGCCCGCGCGCCCTTCCAGAAAGGCGCGCAAGCGGTCTTTCGCATCGGGCGTGCTCTCGGCCACCGCCGCCATCAGCGACTCGGTGAACAGGCCTTCGGATTGCGACTGGTCGGCAATGCGGGGCAGTGCATGCGTGACGGCGTAATTGGAGAGGGGCGCGTTTTGCGCAATGCGCTGCGCCAGCTCCAGCGCCTTGGCAAAGCCGGTGCCCTCGGGCACCACGTACTGCACCAGGCCGGCGGCCAGGCCTTCTTGCGCGTCATAGACACGGCCGGTCAGCATCATGTCGCTCATGCGGGCCACACCCATCAGGCGCGGAATGCGCGCCGAGCCGCCGCCGCCGACGAAGAGGCCCCGCTGGCCTTCGGGCAAACCGAAGTAGGCCGACGCTTCGGCCACTCGGATGTGCGTGGCCGAGGCCAGCTCCAGACCGCCACCGACCACCGCACCCTGCAGCACCGCGACGACAGGCACCGAACCGAACTGCACCTGATCGAACGCCGCATGCCACATGCGCGAGTGCAGCACGCCCTCGCCCACGTCGCGCTCCACCAGCTCAGACAGATCGAGCCCCGCACAAAAGTGCTGGCCCTCGCCGCTGACGATGGCCGCGCGCGTGCCCGCAGGCAGGTTGACAAAGGCGGTGTGCAGCTGCTGAATCAGCGTGTCGGAGATGGCGTTGCGCTTGGCCGGGCGGTTGAGGCGAACGTGCACCACGGCCCCCGCCTGGCTGATCTGCAACAGATCGAGCGAAGCCAGCAGGCCGGTTGCGGGTTGGAATTCAGTGCTCATTGCTGCGGGCGGCCATTTAGTTAAAAGAAACAACTACTTTTGCGTGCGGCCATCATAGGATCGTCGCCTTCTTCAAGCAAGTTTCACCCTGCTGAAGAGTCTAGGTATTTACCCTGAAGTGGTGCGGCAAATTAGTTCAATATCATAATTACTTCACCCCTTCCCGCCCCCTCTCTTCGAGCGAGACATCCATGAGCAAACTGATAGACGCCAAGGCCGTGGCCGGCCTGATCCCCGATGGTTCGACCGTGTGGCTCGGGGGGCTGGCGATGATGGGTTTTGCCGAAGAGATCGCGAAGGCGGTCGAGGCCTCGTTCCTCGCCACCGGCAAGCCCCGCAACCTGACCACCTGGGCCTCGGGCGCCATCGGCAACGGCCGTGACGGCGGCATGGTGCACTTCGCCCACCCCGGCCTGCTCAAGCGAATGATCGCGGGCCACTACGGCCAGTGCGGCGCCAACATCATGAAGATGGTGATGGCCGGCGAGATCGAGGCCTACAACTTCCCGCAGGGCACGCTGTCCAACCTGCCGCGCGAGATTGCGGCGCGCACACCGGGCCTCCTGACCAAGGTCGGCCTGGGCACCTTCATCGACCCGCGCATCGAAGGCGGCAAGATGAATGCCGCCACCACCGAGAGCCTGAACCAGGTGGTGCAGTTCGCGGGTGAAGAGTGGCTGTTCTACCCGAGCCCGAAGGTCAACGTGGCCTTCATCCGCGGCACGCTGGCCGACGAGCGCGGCAACATCACGATGGACAAGGAGGGCGTGCTGCTGGAGACGCTTTCGGTCGCGCAGGCCGTGAAGGCGAATGGCGGCATCGTGATCGCGCAGGTGGAGCGCATCGTGAAGAACGGTTCGCTGCACCCCAAGTCGGTGAAGATCCCCGGCCTGGTGGTCGACCACCTCGTGCTGAGCAAGCCCGAGAACCACATGCAGACCATCAGCACGCAGTACAACCCGGCGCTGGCCGGTGACATCCGCGTGCCGGTGCGCGACCTGCCGCCGATGCCGCTCGACGCGCGCAAGGTGATCGCCCGCCGCGCCGCGGCCGAGCTGATCCGCGGGGCGGTGGTCAACCTCGGGATCGGTGTGCCCGCGGGTGTGCCCGCAGTCGCACACGAGGAGGGCCTGGGCGACATCTTCGAGCTGAGCGTGGAGAGCGGCGTCAACGGCGGCGTGCCGCAGATGGGCGGCGACTTTGCGCTCTCGCTGAATGCCGAATCGATCATCGAGCAGCCGCTGCAGTTCAACTTCTACGACGGCGGCGGCATCGACGTGAGCTGCCTGGGTCTCGCGCAAGCCGATGCCAGCGGCAACGTGAACGTGAGCAAGTTCAACGGCCGGCCGGTGGGCTGCGGCGGCTTCGTCAACATCACGCAGAGCGCCAAGAAGCTGGTCTTCTGCGGCACCTTCACCGCCGACGGGCTGGAGCTCGAGATTGGCGGCGGCTTGCTCAAGGTGACCAAAGAAGGCGCGCACCGCAAATTCATCCACCAGGTGGAGCAGATCACCTTCAATGGCCCGGGCTCGGTGCAGCGCCGGCAGCAGGTGCTCTTCATCACCGAACGCGCGGTGTTCCACCTGGGCGCCGAAGGCCTGGAGCTGATCGAGATTGCGCCCGGCATCGACCTGGAGCGCGACGTGCTCGCGCACATGGACTTCAAGCCCGTGATGAAGAACGTGCGCCTCATGGACGCCGGGATCTTCCGGGCGCAATGGGGCGGCCTGGCAGAGGCAATGCTGCTTGCCAGGCCGCTTGCGTGACGCGCGACGTGATCCGTCGTGGCGCGATCAGTGGTGATGGTGCCGCCGCGGCCGCGCCTGGTCGGGCCGGCTGTAGTCACACACCCCGTCCGGGAAGATCTGCTTGAGCTTGGCCGCGGCCGCTGCGTTGGGCATCCAAGGCGCGTAGGTGCCGTCGACCAGCGCACGTTCGACGGGCTTGAGCGCGCACTGGTAGATGCCGCCTTCGATCGGTGCGCCGGCCACGGTGCGTGAGGTGCCGTAGATCGGGAAGCGCTGCGTGCAGGGGCCTGGCGGCAGCGTGTCGAGGATGCCGTTCCAGGCGTCGTCGCCGGCGTAGATCAATTGACCGTAGACGTCGAAGCAGCTGTCGACCGCGCGCGCGGGCCGGTTGCGTGCAATGCCCTTCTTCGGGTTGGCTCGGATGTTGGCCATCCACTCGTCCATCACCGCCACCGCCTCCAGCGACTGGCTGGCCTTGGGCTGGCCAGGCATCGTGTCGGTGAACCAGATCACCAGGTGGTCGGAGTTGCCCATCTTCTGCAACACGCGCTGGCGCACCGCAAACGACTGGTGCACGTTGTGCATGTCGAGCTCGCGCTCCATGTACTGGCGGTGGTCGATGGTGGGCAGCGGGATGTCACCGCTGAACACCATGCCCGAGGTGTAGGCCGCGCGCATGGCGATCGGGTCACCCTGGGTGCGCGGCGCCGGCTGGTCGGGCGCGGGGCTCAGCCTCATGTTGCGGCTGCTCCACGGGTCGAAGTAGCCGGGCTCCGTGAGCGCCCTGTTGATCTCGGCCTGCGAGGTGCCGAAGAACGGGAAGCCCTCCTGAACCATCTCGCTCGGGTGCTTCCAGCCGCCGATTCGGAAGTTGAGGTCGAGGAACTCTTCGGGTGTGATCTTGCCTTCCTTCAGCGAGCGCAGGCCGTACTGCACGCCCACGTTGTCCCAGGTCGGGCGCGCGGCACCGCTGGCATCGACGCCATAGATGTTGCGCAGGTCGTCATAGTGCGTCCAGCGGATCGCGGCGATGTCGCTTTGCGGCTCGTAGAGCTGCTGGTTGGGCGCCTGCCCGTACCACGGGTTCATCGCCAGCGGCGTCAGCCCGCGCCAGGCCGGCACGCACTCGCTGCTGCCCACCGCCGTGCTGTAGCCGAGCGCCGTCTTCAGCGGCGCCAGCGGGTCGTTGACGCGGGCGAAGCCCTCTTCGGCATTGAAACCGACCAGCCAGCTGCGGTTCTTGGTGACGCGCCACTTGGGGTTGCTGCGGTCGGTCGCGTCCATGTAGTGCTCCAGCAGCTCGCAGTCGCCCACGTGGATGGTCTGCGTGACCATGTCGGGATACGACTGCACCGGCAGCGCGGCGTCCAGGATGCCCGGCTGGTTCTGCGCCAGGATGTACTGCTGGATCGCACCGCCCGAGCCGCCCAGGCCGTAGGTGTAGAGCGGTGCGCCGTAGCGCTCGACGAAGCGCTCCTTGGTCATCATGGCGGTCTCGGCGGCAAGCTTCAGGTTGTAGTGGGTGCCGGTGTTGTTGCCGCTCGAATGCACGATCGCGATGCCCTTGCCCAGGATGTCGGCGTTCATCGCGCCGCTGTGCAGCGTGCCTTGCGTGTGGCCGATCGCCACACCGCCCTGGAACCAGTACTGCAGCCGCTTGTTCCACAGACTGAGGTCCGGCGCGGCCGGGTTCTCGCCGCGAGGCGCCAGCATCGCGAAGCTGTAGAGGAAGCGGTTGATCGTGCCGCGCTCCTGGCGCACGATGAAATCGACCTGGCGGCCATCGGCAAGCGTGGTCTTGGCCAGGTCGGCGGGCGTCGAGCCGTCGGTGGGCAGCGGCCTCCACTGGTTGCCGGTGCTGCGGTACCAGTAGCTCACAAAGGTCTCGATCGAGCAGGTCTTGCTGTAGCCGATCTTCGTGCCAGCGGCGTCGAACACCGGGAAGCCGGGCGCCGACGCCGATTCGACCAGCGGCTGCCTGCCGACCGCGCCTTGCGTGGTGGTGCAGACGAAGGGCTGCTGCTGCGGGCCCGAGTAGATGGGGCCGGTGATGGGGTGGTTGGTGAGCGTGAGGCGGTCGCGCAGCTGGCCGTTCTTGTGCCGCAGCTCCAAGGTGTTGCGGCCATCGACCAGCCCGGTGATCACGCCTTCCAGGCCGTCGGCGACGGGCGCCAGCACGCCGCGCACGGGCTTGCCGTTGAGGCGCAGCTCCAGCTTGTCGCGCAGACCCGGCGCAACACGCACCGCGATGCGCGCATCGCCACCCGACACGTACTGCGGCGGGCTGGAAAGTACGCTCAGCTCGCCCGACCCATGGCCGTGGTCGCGGTCGCCGCGCCTGTCTCGGTCGTCATCCCCGCGAGAGGCCGATCCCGCTGCTTGCGCCCTCTCGGTCGCGGCCTGAGCGCTGCGATCACTGTCACTGCCCTCGTGGCCGCCGCCGCCACACGCGGCCAGCAGCAAGGCACTGGCCGCTGAGGCGGCCTGAACTTTCCAGGTAGTCATGGGTGTTGTCTCCTGTGGCCCTTCGGACCTTGTGGGTTGTTCGAACCGTGAACCCGGCACGCACCGGGGGAGACCACATTAGTCCTGCGGGCGACGGTCGCATACCGGTTTTACTCGGGGGTGGTGTGCATGCGCTGTGCGCACCTGGGTGCGCCCTGAATGCATCAACGTCGTAATCAATTCGGCGCGGCTGCCGCCCGGAATGCGGGATTCCCCCCAGACGCACCCCGGCCTATTTAATTAAATTCAATAAACATCTGGATCAGCCGCCTCGGGTTGCACCAGATGCCCATGCAGGGACACCCGAGCCGCCACGCAGAGCTGCCACCCTAGGAGACAAGCACATGCATTCCCGACCCAATCTCACCCTGGCCGTGCTCGCAGCCATCGCACTTGCCGCCTGCGGCGGCGGTGACGACGACCCGGCACCCACCCTGCCGCGCTTGAGCGCCGCCACCCCCGGCACCCTGGCAGGCGCCTGCGCCGACCTGGCCGCCCAGCTCGCCACGTTGGCCAACACCACCATCACCGCCAGCACCGACGTGGCCGCCGGCACGCTGATGGTGGCCGGCCAGTCGGTGCCGCAGCACTGCCGTGTCACCGGCTCGATGTACCCGCGTGTCGGCACCGACAACAACAACTACGCCATCGGCTTCGAGATGCGCCTGCCCAACGCCTGGAACGGCCGCTTCTTTTATCAAGCCAATGGCGGCATCGACGGCAGCGTGGGCACCGCCACCGGCGCCGTCAATGGCGGGGGTGGCCTCACCCACGCGCTGGCCATGGGCTTTGCCGTGATCAGCTCCGACGCCGGCCACAGCGGCGCGCTCGGCCCCAACTTCGGCATCGACCCGCAGGCCCGGCTCGACTACGGCTACCAGGCGGTGCAAAAGCTCACGCCCATGGCCAAGAGCTTGATCCGGACCGCCTACGGCAAGGCGCCCGACCGCTCGTACTTCGGCGGCTGCTCCAACGGCGGGCGCCACGCGATGGTTGCGATGTCACGCTTTGCCGATCAGTACGACGGCTTCCTGGCCGGCGCACCGGGCTACAACCTGCCGAAGGCGGCGATTGCCAACATCTTTGGCGCACAACGTTACGCGCTGATAGCCCCCGCCAACCTCGCCGACGCCTTCACGCCCGCCGAACGAACCACCGTCGCCAACGCCGTGCTGGCCAAGTGCGATGCGCTCGATGGCAGCGCCGACGGCCTGGTGCAAGACGTCGAGGCCTGCCGCACCGCATTCAACTTCGCGATCGACGTGCCCACCTGCACCGGTGCGCGCGACGGCAGCTGCCTGAGCACCTCGCAGAAGGTGGC
>NZ_JADMJX010000051.1:8129-13651 GCF_018780185.1 Rhizobacter sp. | reverse complement strand
TGAAGAACCGCGGCGCCAAGGTGATGGTCTATCACGGTGTGGCCGACCCGATCTTTTCGGTCGACGACACCAAGGCCTGGTACGACGGCCTGCGCGCCAACAACGGTGGTGACGCGAGCAACTTCGCGCGCTTCTACCGCGTGCCCGGCATGGGCCACTGCTCGGGCGGCCCCGCCACCGACCAGTTCGACATGCTGACGCCACTGGTCGCCTGGGTCGAGCAAGGCACGGCGCCGGCATCGGTGGTGGCCACTGCACGCGGCCCCGGCAACGCGGCCGGCGCCAACGCCGAAGTGCCCGCCGGCTGGGCCGCCGACCGCACCCGCCCGTTGTGCCCCTACCCACAGGTGGCGCGCTACACCACGGGTGACGTGAACCTTGCGGCGAGCTTCAGCTGCCAATAGAACCGACTAGGGCGCAAGCGTTTTAAGTCCGTGAGGGACGGGGCCCGTGCGATGCACGGGCCTTTTTTTTTCAGGCTGCGCGCGCCGCGGCAGCCGGTGTGGGGGTGGTCGCCGCCCCGTCGCTCTTGTTCACGCTGCACATCACGATCAGCTCCTTGTCGGCGGGCATCACGTAGGCCATCTTGTCGACCGGCAGCTTGGTCTGCGGGTGCAGGCTCTTGAACTCGATCCAGCCGCCGCCCGCATCGGCGCAGGCCATGGTCTTGCCATTGAGCTCGTCGATGTTGACGCCGGGCGCGGCCACGGCCGGCCTGTCGGCTTTGCTCGGGTCCATGCCGAAGGCGCGGAAGTAGCCGCGGCGGTCGAGCACGATGATGAACAGGTCGCGGTCGACAAAACCACCGTCGCGCCGGTGAAAGCTCGCGATCGCCGGGCCGATGCCGGCGCTGCGGATCAGCGCCACCGCCTTGTCGACCAGCGCACGCGCTTCATCGGCGCAGCCCTGGCGCAGCTTCATCGCGATCACCGCGGCCGACAACTGCCGCGCCTGCTCGCGCAGCCGTTCGGCCGAGCGCACCGAGCTGTCGACCATCAGCGCATTGCTGCGCGTGATGCCGTCCAGGCTCTGCACCGACTGCTCCATGCCCTGCAGGCCCGAGCGCTGCGCCGCGCTCGACTGCGAGATCACGCGCGCCTTGTCGGCCACCTGCGAGATGCCCTGCACTACGGTCTGAAGCGAGCGGCTCGCGTCGCGGATGCGGCCCATGCTCGTGCCCACCTCGGCGGCCGAGCCCTCGATCAGCGCCTTCACCTCGGTGGCGGCCTGCGCGCAACGCTGGGCCAGCGTGCGCACCTCGGAAGCCACCACCGCAAAACCGCGGCCGGCCTCGCCGGCACGTGCCGCCTCGACCGCCGCATTGAGCGCCAGGATGTTGGTCTGGAAAGCGATGCTGTTGATCACACCGATGATGTCGGTCATCTGGTTCGAACGTTTCTCCAGCCCCTGCATCGACGCCACCGCCGACTCGACGATCGCATTGCCGCCCTCGGCGGCTTGCCGCACGCTGGCGGCCAGGCCGTCGGCCTCTTGCGCGTCGGTCGCGTTCACCTGCACGGCACTGACCAGCGAGGCCATGCTGTGCGATGTCTGCTGCAGGCTGCGGGCCTGCTCCTCGGTGCGGTCGTGCAAGGCATGGGCACTGGTCGACAGGCTGTCACCGGCCATCGCCACCAATTGGGCTTCACTGCGGATGCTCGAGACGAGGTGCGACAGGCGGCGCGTCATGGCCTCCATGTCGCGCCCGATGTGCGCGAGCTCGTCTCGCCCCGCCAGCTCGCGTGATTGGGTCAGGTCGCCGGCGCACACGGCCTTGACCATGTCGTCGAGCGCCCCGATGGAGGCGCTCAGGCTGGTGTGGAAGCACAGCGCGAAGTAAACCCACGCGGCCGCTCCCACGGCCGCGACCGGCAGGCCGAAGCGGCTCTGCGCAAACACCATCAGCACCACGCTGCCGGCCACGAGCGGCGTGGCCAGCAAGATGAGCTTGCCGGTCAACGACAGCTGCTGCATCGCAGCAACGCCAGGCGCGAGCAGGATTGATTTGAGTTTGGCAAGCATGGGCACCTCCACCAGACGAATCTCGGTCGCCCATGGTGCAGGCTGTATCGGCAGGCAAGGGGCCGATCTGAACCCCGAATGCCCACCAGTTGCACCCCACAGGTGTGCAGTGTGCGAACAGCGTGCCAACCCGGCCTGCGGGCGAACACCAGCCCGGCCGCACCAGGGCCGCTGGCACACTGCGCGAGCGCGATTTTTGCCCTGCCCCATCATCCAGCCCCTCCGAGGAGCCCCATGTCTTCACTCTCCCTCAAAGCCTGCGCCGCGGCCTGCCTGTGCCTGGCCGGCGCCGCACAAGCCCAGAAAGCCGCGCCGCTGAAGGTCGGCTTCATGCTGCCCTACACCGGCACCTATGCCGCGCTCGGCAACATGATCGAGAGCGGCTTCAAGCTCTACGTGCAAGAACAAGGTGGCAAGCTCGGCGGGCGCGAGTTGCAGTACTTCAAGGTCGACGACGAATCGGAGCCCTCGAAAGCCACCGACAACGTCAACAAGCTGATCAAGCGCGACCAGGTCGACGTGCTGGTGGGCAGCGTGCACAGCGGCGTGGCGCTCGCGATGGCGCGCGCGGCGAAGGAGAGCAACACGCTCCTGATCGTGCCCAACGCAGGTGCCGACGCCATCACCGGGCCGCTGTGTTCGCCCAGCATCGTGCGCAGCTCGTTCAGCAACTGGCAGCCGGGCTTTGCCACCGGCACCATCGCGGCGCAAAAAGGCCACAAGCGCGCCATGACCATCACCTGGAACTACGCCGCCGGCGCCGAGACGGTGAAGGGCTTCACCGAGGCGTTTGAAAAGGGTGGCGGCAAGGTGCTGAAGGACCTGAGCGTGCCCTTCCCGAGCATGGAGTTCCAGGCCTTGCTCACCGAGATCGCCTCTCAAAAGCCCGACGTGGTATTCGCCTTCTTCGCGGGCGCCGGCGCGGTGAAGTTCGTCAAGGACTACGCGGCCGCCGGCCTCACCAAGACGGTGCCGCTGGTGGCCTCGGGCTTCCTGACCGACGGCACCCTTGAAGCCCAGGGCGACGCGGCGCAAGGCCTGCTCACCGGGCTGCACTACGCCGACAACCTGAACACCCCTCGCAACAACGCCTTCCGCAAGAGCTTTGCGCTGGCCTACAAGGCCAATGCCGACGTGTACGCAGTGCAGGGCTACGACGCAGCGCAGATCCTCGGCGCGGGTCTCACGGCGGTGAAGGGCGACTTCACGAAACGCGATGCGCTCACCACCGCCATGCGCAAGACCACGGTCGACAGCCCACGCGGCAAGTTCACGTTGTCAGCGGCCGGCAACCCGGTGCAAGACATGTACGTGCGCGAGGTGAAGGGCCTGTACAACGAGTCGCGCGGCGTGGCGGTGAAGGGCCTGGCCGACCCGGCGCGTGGCTGCAAGCTCTGAGGCCGCGCGCGGCCTCGCCTCTCAGGTCTTGGGGTCGATCACGCGGCCATCTTCCGGGTCGTCGGGGATCGACGCAGGCACCGGCCCCTGGTCGGGCTCGACGGGCATGGCGCCCGGCACCAGGTCGTCGGGAACGTCATGGGCCGGGCGACTCGGGTGATGTTTGTGGTTGGGGGTGCCAGGCATGCGCGTCTCCAGACAGAGTGACCAGACCCGCCCTCGGGCTGGAGGAGGCCCGTGTGTCGCGTGACCTGGAACAAGCAGGCTGACACACGCGCCACCAAACGGTCTGTGCGCCCTCGCACATCGCGTGCGCAGCGCGGCCGCAATGACCGTCGATCGCCTCGCGGGGGGCTGACTCCCATTGGCGGTGGACCTTGTCCTACGCCGATTCGGCCTGTGGGCCGGTGCCGCCACCGCGCCATGGGCCGTACAACAGATTGCAGACCGAGCCACGTGCTTGCCGCAAGACCCCACTCCCGAAGGAGAACCACATGACCCTGACCTCCACCCCGCTGCCCGACACCACCTCTGGCGACAAAGACCTGGCCGAACAGGCCCGCCCCGGCTTTGGCGTTCCATCACAAGACCCGAGGGCCGGCGCACAGGCACCGCTGGAGCCCGGTGAGGCCGAGCGCGAGGGGAAGTCGGTGCTGATGGGGGGCGGGATGATGGTGGGTGCAGCGACCGGCGCCGCCATCGGCGTGGCCGTGGCAGGCCCGGTGGGTGTGCTGTTGGGTGGCACCGTGGGTGCCGTGGCGGGCGCTCTGGGTGGCGCGGCCGCTGGCGCCGCGACGAGCCCGGAAGATTCAGGCACCCCCGCCGACTCAGCGCCCGCGCACGACGTGCGGCTGCACATCGAAGACAGCGGTGGCAGTGGTCGACCGGTGGTGCTGATCCATGGCTGGCCGCTGTCGGCCCAGGCCTGGGAGCAGCAGGTGTCAACGCTGCGCGCCGCCGGCCACCGCGTGGTGGCC
Organism: Rhizobacter sp.; assembly: GCF_018780185.1. Taxonomy (GTDB): domain Bacteria; phylum Pseudomonadota; class Gammaproteobacteria; order Burkholderiales; family Burkholderiaceae_C; genus Rhizobacter. The sequence continues at coordinate 9,254 of NZ_JADMJX010000051.1, read as the reverse complement.
TATGACCGAAGGGGCTTCGGCCGCTCGGACAAGCCCGCGTCGGGCTACAGCTACGACACGCTGGCCGACGACCTGCAGCGCGTCATCGACCAGTGCGGCCTGCAAGACGTGACGCTGGTGGGCTTCTCGATGGGCGGTGGCGAAGTGGCACGCTACGTCGGCCGGTGCGGTGAGTCGCGCCTGCACAGCGTGGTGTTTGCCGCAGCGGTGACGCCTTGTCTGATGAAGTCAGCCGACAACCCCGACGGCCCGCTCACACCCGAGAAGGCGCAGCAGAAGAAAGCGGCGTTCGAGCGGGATCGCAGCGCCTACTTCGAGCAGTTCACGAAAGACTTCTTCTCGGCCCACGGTGCGCTGCAGGTCACCAAGCCGCAGCGCGCCAAGGCGCTCGCCCAGTGCCAGCAGTCGGCGCAGCACGCAGCGCTGGCTTGCATGGACTCGTTTGCCACGACCGACTTCCGCAACGACCTGCAGAAGCTGACGCTGCCCACGCTCGTGATCCATGGCGAGGCCGACGCCATCGTGCCCCTCGAAGGCTCAGGTCAGCGCACCCACCGCGCCGTGGCCCACAGCCAACTGGTGGTGGTGAGCGGCGCACCACACGGGTTGAACGTGTCGCACGCGCAGGCGTTCAACGAAGCGCTGCTGTCGTTCTTGCGGGGCTGAGCCGGCTCAGCGCAGGCCGAAGTAGCCCAGCACGAAGAGGATGATGACGACCGCGCCGACAAGCCAGATGATTCTGTTCATGGTATTGCTCCGTGCCTGCGCGAGAAGCGCAACGCGGGTCGGCTCGCACAGCGCGTGCCGATCCCACATGCCACTCTAGGCCGGCTCTGGGAGCGGCTCTGTGCGCTGTCGCACAGAGCGGTGCGTGATCGCCGCCGCCTCGGTGCCCAGCAGCTGCTGCAGCAACTCGCCCGCCAACACCTCGTGCACCAGCAGGGCCTGCGCCAAGGCTTCGAGCTGGGCGCGCCGGGCCGACAGCAGCTGCTCACACCGGCCTTGGGCCTGCTCCAGCAAGGCGCGGGCTTCGTGCAACACGGCGGCCTGGATGTCGGGGCCGAGCAGCTCTTTGGGAACACCGGCCACGCTGAGCAGGCCGAAGGTCTTCGAGAAGCCCAGCGA
>NZ_JADMJX010000051.1:5343-8029 GCF_018780185.1 Rhizobacter sp. | reverse complement strand
TTGGCGATCTCGGCCGGCGACATGCCCGCCGTCATGCGGGCGAGCAGGCCCGAGTCGGCACTGCCGTCGTGGGTCAGCTTGCCGATGTAGAGCTCGAACAGGCGCTGGCGGTCGGGCAAGGTGGGCAGGCCCAGGCGCACCAGCATGTCGAACCGGCCGGGCCGGCGCATCGCCTCGTCGATGTTGTTCTCGTGGTTGGTGGCCGCCACCACGACCACGTTGTCCATGGGCTCGAAGCCGTCCATCTCGACCAGCACGCGGTTGATGATGCGGTTGAGCTCCGACTCGGCGCCGCCGCCCTGGCCGCCCTGGGTGCGTTTGCCGATGCCGTCGATCTCGTCGATGAAGAGCACGCAGGGTGCGTTCTTTCGCGCGAGCTTGAACAGGTCCTTCACCTTGCTGACCCCAGCGCCGTAGAACATGGCGGTGAAGTAGGAGCCATCCACGGCGATGAAGTTGGCCTTGCTTTCGCCGGCCAGGGCCTTGGCGAGCAAGGTCTTGCCCGTGCCGGGCGGGCCCACCAGCAGCACGCCGCGCGGGGCCGAAGCGCCGAGCTTGGCGTAGTGACTGGGGTCGTGCATGAAGGCCTTGACGCGGTTCAGCGCGGCCTTGGCTTCATGGCTGCCGATGACGTCGGCAAACTGGGTGTCGGGCCGCAGCGCGAGCTTGGAGGCCGCGCCGCCCACGCCGGTCTGCAGCTTGGCGGCCATCAGCAGCACGCCCACCAGCAGCGCCACCAGCAGCAGCGGTGTCAGCAGCGCGTTGGTCGCGTCGAGCACGCGGCGCTGGGTGGTGCGCGGGTCGATCTCGACGCTGACCAGCGCAAAGCCGGCTTCAGCACTCTTGTCGCCCAGCCGTTCGAGTGCGGTGCCCGCACAGCCCATCGCGGTGCAACCGGGCACCACCGAACTGGCCTTGTCGCCGTTCTTCAGCGTGTACAACACCAGGCCCGGGTGGGCAGGGGTGAGACCGACCGCCGACAGACTGCCGGCGTCGAGCCACTGGCGGAACTGCGAGACGTTCTGCTCGTGGGCCAGCCAGTCTTGCGGGGCCTGCTCGAACGCCCGAGCCTCGGGGCTCTTGCGGGCGTCGGCCTCGCGCACGGCCTGCATGTAGAGCGCGGCCAGGCCTGCCACCAGCAGGGCCGAGGCCAGCAGCGCGAGCAGCACACCCGGGTGAGCGCGGGCGCGCTTGAGCAATTTCTTGTACGAATCCATGGGGGCGCGGGAACCACCCCCTACAAGCGAGCGCGCTGGATCACTTGGTCGGCGAGTCGCTGGGCCCGGTCGGCGTTGGCGGTGCCATCGAGGTCGGCAAAACGCCGGTGGCTGTCGAAGTAGACGTTTTCGGCGGTGGTCTGCAGCGTCGGCAGCATGTCGTAGACGAAGGCCTGCATCGCCAGCGAGCCGAGGTCTCGCTCGATGATCTCGCGCGCCAGGCGGGCGGCTGCGAGGTACTTCGCCGCGTTCATGCGGACGTGTCGGGCTTCCACCACTTCCAGAAAAACGATCTGGTCGCGAAGCTGGGTCAGGGTCCGGGTCACAGCAGGCCTCCAAGGGGAAAACGTCACCCCCGTGGCCCTGATTTTCAGACCCGTGCCCGGCGGTGAAGCGGCAAGTAGGGCGGCGAAAACCGCTCTTATGTGGAGACGGCGCCGTGGGTCGGCGCACCCCAAAACGAGCCGCGCTGCCGAGCGGTACAGTGCTTGCCCACACCCCGGATCAGGAGCCAGCATGAGCACAGACCACCCGACCGCGCGCATCACCTCTCGCTTCAACCGCAAGAGCACGGCGCTGGAGGTGATCGATGGCGTCGACCTGCGCGGCTGCCACATCATCGTCACCGGCGGCGCCTCGGGCCTCGGCTTCGAAACCTCGCGCGCGCTGGCCAAGGCCGGTGCCTCGCTGACGCTCGGTGTGCGCAACGCCGCGCAGGGCGACGAGGCCGTCAACCGAATCGGCGAAGAAACCGGAAACCGCGACATCCGCGTCGCCCTGCTCGACCTGGCCGACCTCGCCAGCGTGCAGCGTTTTGCCGACGCCTGGCTCGCGCGCGGCACGCCGCTCAAGGTGCTGATCAACAACGCCGGCATCATGGCCTGCCCGCTGACCCGCAATGCACTCGGCTGGGAGGCGCAGTTCGCCACCAACCACCTGGGCCACTTCGCGCTGACCCGCGCGTTGCTGCCGGCGCTGCTGGGTGCCGACGCGCCGCGCGTGGTCGCGCTCAGCTCGACGGGCCACCGCTTGAGCCCGATCGTGTTCGACGACATCCATTTCGAGCGCCGCGAATACAACAAGTGGAAAGCCTATGGCCAGGCCAAGACGGCCAACGCGCTGATGGCCTTGCACCTGGACACGCTGCACGCGAAAGACGGCCTGACCGCCAACGCCGTGCACCCCGGCGGCATCCACACCGGGCTGTCGCGCTTCTTGCCGCGTGAAGAGATGGAGGCGATGGGCTGGATCAAACCCGGCGACACGCCCGGCACCATCCCACCCGGTTTCAAGAACGCCGAACAAGGCGCCGCCACCAGCGTGTGGGCCGCCACCGCGCCCGAGCTGCAAGGCCATGGCGGGCTTTACCTCGAAGACTGCAACGAGGCTGTTCCGTCACCCGAAGGCGAGCGCCGCTTCGGCTACGTGCCGCACATCCGCGACCGTGCCGCGGCCGAGCGTTTGTGGGC
>NZ_JADMJX010000051.1:0-5243 GCF_018780185.1 Rhizobacter sp. | reverse complement strand
TGGACTTCGCCACCTTCCTCGTCCAGTGCCTCAACGCCGTCCAGTACGGCTTGCTGCTGTTCCTGCTGGCCAGCGGGCTCACGCTGATCTTCGGGATCATGGGCGTGATCAACCTCGCGCATGGCAGCTTCTACATGCTCGGCGCCTACATGGCCTTCTTGTTGTCGCCGCATTTCGCGGGCGACTTTATCGGCATGCTGCTGGTGGGTGTGCTACTGGCGGCCGTGTTCGGCGCCCTGCTGGAGTGGCTCTTCTTCAGCTACCTCTACCAGCGCGAGCACCTGCAGCAGGTGCTGATGACCTATGCGCTGATCCTGGTGTTTGAAGAGCTGCGCAGCCTGGTGGCGGGCAACGACGTGCATGGCGTGCAAGCGCCCGAGTGGCTTTCCGGCAGCATCGCGCTCGGCGAGCTGATGAGCTACCCGGTGTACCGACTGTTCGCGTCGGCCGCGTGCATCGTGATTGCGCTCGGGCTGTATGCGGTGGTCAACCACACGCGCCTGGGCATGATGGTGCGCGCGGGGGCCAACAACCGCGACATGGTGCGTGGCCTGGGCATCAACATCACGCTGCTCTACCGCGGGGTGTTCGCCGCGGGCGTGGCGCTGGCCGCTCTGGCCGGCATGATCGCCGCGCCGATGTCGTCGGTGTACCCGGGCATGGGCGGCAGCGTGTTGATCATCTGCTTCGTGGTGGTGGTGATCGGCGGCATCGGCTCGATCAGCGGCGCACTCATCGCGTCGCTGCTGGTGGGCTTTGTGGACACCTTCGGCAAGGTGTTCTTTGCTGAATACAGCGGTGTGGGCGTGTACCTGCTGATGGCGGTGGTGCTGGTGTGGAGGCCGCAGGGGCTGATGCAGAGGGGCCACGGATGACGGCCTCTCGTCTCGCCTGGGTCGCGCCCGTGCTCGCCGCGCTGGTGCTGCTGTGCCTGCCGCTGTGGCTATCGCCCTACCTGCAAGGCCTGGTCGCGAAGATCATGGTCTATGCGGTGTTTGCGCTGAGCCTGCAGTTGCTGGTGGGCACGACCGGCCTGGTGAGCCTGGGGCATGCGGCCTTCCTCGGCATCGGAGCCTACGTGACGGTGCTGGCCTCGCCCGCGGGCAGCGTGTCGCTCGTGTGGCTGCTGCCGGCCTCGATGTTGGCGGCCGCCTTGTACGCGCTGGTGGTGGGTGCCCTGAGCCTGCGCACCACGGGCGTCTACTTCATCATGGTCACGCTCGCGTTTGCGCAGATGGCCTACTTCGTGTTCCACGACACCAAGCTGGCCGGCGGCAGCGATGGGCTCTACCTCTACACGCGGCCGGCGCTGACCATGGGTGGCTTCAAGCTGCTCGATGCCGAAGATGGCCGCCAGCTCTACGCGCTGGTGTGGGCGGCCCTGGTCGGCACCTACGCGCTGCTGGCCTTGTTGCAGCGCTCGCGCTTCGGCCACGCGCTCGCCGGCATCCGCGTCAACGAGCAGCGCATGCGCGCCGCGGGCTTCAACACCCTGCCCTACAAGCTCGCCGCCTTCGTGATCGCAGGCGCGCTGGCCGGCCTCGCGGGCGGCCTGCTCGCCGTGAAAGACGGCGTGGTCAACCCCGAGCTGCTGTCGTGGCACGAGTCGGGCGCGGTGCTGTTGATGCTGATTCTTGGCGGGCTGGGCCACTTGCGTGGCGCGGTCATCGGCGCGGCGGCGTTCACGCTGCTGAAGGAGTTCTTTTCGAGCGAAGGCCTGCTCGGCCCGCTGGCCGCGCACTGGCAGCTGAGCCTCGGGCTCGCCATCATCGTGCTGGTGGCGGCGCTGCCGCGCGGGCTGATGGGGCTTCGTGGGTGGTGGCCGGGTCGTGGGTAACGAGCATGCTTGACACACCTGCATTGGAAGCAACCCAGCTGACGCGCCGCTTCGGTGGCCTCACGGCCGTGGGCGAGGTGTCGCTGAGCCTGCACGTGGGCGAGCTGCACGCGGTGATCGGCACCAATGGCGCGGGCAAGTCCACCCTCGTCAACCTGCTGTCGGGTGAGCTGACACCCGATGCAGGGCGCGTGCAACTGGGCCTGAATGACGAAACCCGCGACGTCACCCACTGGCCGCAGCCCAGGCGCGCACGCGCCGGCCTGGCGCGCAGCTACCAGCGCAGCACGCTCTTTGGCGAGCTCAGCGTGCTGGAAAACTGCCGCCTGAGCGCGCAAGCCGCGCTGCAGCGGCCCTGGCAGGTGTGGCAGCCGGCGAGCCGCTGCGCGCACAGCCTGGCCATCGCACACGAGGTGCTGCACACCACCGGCCTGGCCGGCGAGGCCGGGCGCAGCGCCGCCACCTTGAGCCACGGCCAGAAGCGCCAGCTGGAGCTTGCGATGTGCCTGGCCACCCGCGCCCGCGTGCTGCTGCTCGACGAGCCGCTCGCCGGCATGGGCGCCGAAGAGACCGAGCGCATGCTGAGCCTGCTGCTGGGCCTGAAGCCCACGCACGCCATCCTGCTGATCGAGCACGACATGGACGCGGTGTTCCGTGTCGCCGACCGCATCACGGTGATGGTCAACGGCCGCGCCATCGCGAGCGACCTGCCCGAAGCCATCCGCGCCCACCCCGAGGTGCAGCGCGCCTACCTCGGCGAGGCTTTTGCCTGATGCTGCACATCCAGGGCCTGCACACCCACTACGGCGACAGCCACGTGCTGCGCGGCGTCGACCTCGACCTGCGTGCCGGCAGCGCGCTCGGCCTGCTGGGGCGCAACGGCATGGGCAAGACCACGCTGATCCGCACGCTGATGGGTTACCTGAAACCCACGCAGGGCCAGCTGCAATGGGACGGCCGCGACGTCACCGGGTGGGTGCCCGAGCGCATGGCGCGCCTGGGGCTGGGCTACGTGCCCGAAGGGCGCGGCATCTTCGGCAACCTGAGCGTGCGCGAAAACCTGGTGATGGCGTCGCGCCCCGGTGCCTGGACGCTCGATCGTGTGCTCGCCACCTTCCCGCGCCTGGCCGAGAGGCTGTCGCACGGCGGCCAGCAGCTCTCGGGCGGCGAGCAGCAGATGCTGGCCATCGGCCGGGCGCTGATGACGCAGCCGAGATTGCTCATCCTCGACGAAGCCACCGAAGGCCTGGCGCCGTTGATCGTGGCCGAGATCTGGCGTGTGATCGCCGAGCTGCGCGCGAGCGGCCTCAGCACGCTGCTGGTCGACCGCAACTACCGCGCGGTGCTGGCGCACACCGACCAAGCGGTGGTGCTGGAAAAAGGGCGTGTGGTGATGGGTGGCCTGTCGGCGGAGCTGTCAGGCCGTTTGCCGGAGCTGGCGCAGCACCTCGGCGTTTGAGCCCGTCATTCCCGCCGGGGCGGGAATGACGGCGTTCAACTCAGCAGCCGCTCCACCCAATCAACGAAATGCGCCGTCACCTCGGCGCGGTTGGTCTCGTTCAGCACCTCGTGGCGCGCCCCCTCGTAGATGCGCACCGTCACATCACTCAAGCCCGCCGCCTGAAACCGCTCGACCAGTGGGTTGAAGTAAGCCAGCTTGCGATGGATCGCATCGGCATCGCCGACAAAAAGGTACAGCGGCAGCTGGCGCGGAACGCCCCGAAACGCCTCAGGCTGTGCAGTGCGCGCATAGGCCGCGTACATTGACTGGCGCGATTTCACCTCGAGGCGAAAGCCGCACAGCGGGTCGGCAATGTAGGCGTCGACCTCGGCCTCGTCGCGGCTCAGCCAGTCGTAAGGCGTGCGGCGCACTTGAACCGGCGCATTCGTGTCTTGCAGCCTCCAGGCCGAGTTGTTGCCGGCTTCGGCGAGGTCGAGCGCCACCGTGCCCGAGAGTGCCGCGCCGCGCAGGCGCTGCGCATGGTCGAGCAGGTAGATCTTGGTGGCAAACGAGCCCATGCTGTGGCCGAGCAGGATCAGCGGCGCACCCGGGTGACGCGACTGCGCCAGGTCGCTCACCGCCACCATGTCGTCGACCACCCCCAAGAAGCCGCGCGGCCCGAGCTGGCCCTTCTCGCCGCGGCGCAACGCCTCGGGGCCGTGGCCGCGGTGTTCGTTGGCGAGCACCGCCACGCCCACCGCATTGAGTGCCAGCGCCAGCGCGCGGTAGCGCCCCGCGTGCTCGCCCATGCCGTGCGCGATCTGCACCACACCACGCACGGGTGTGGAGGGCGCCCACTCGAACAGCTCGATCGGGTAACCGTCGCTGGCGGGCAGGCTGTGGCGGGTCTCGCTCGACATGATTGGGCTCAACGCAGCTGGCTCACCACCCACAGCCAGGCAGGTGCCGTGAGCGCAAAGGCAAAGGTCGACAGCGCGATCGCAGCGGTCGACTCGGCCTCTTGCACTTCATAACGCTGCGCAAAGATCAGCGCGTTGTTGCCCACCGGCAGCGCCGCGGCCATCACCACCACCGACAGCGCCAGGCCACTCAAGCCAAAGCCCCAGTGCCCCACCACCAGCACCACCGCCGGCAAGAGCACCAGCTTGAGCAGCGACAAGGTGATGGCCCCGCGTGCGGCCGCCTTCAAGCCGTATTGCGCGAGCGACAAGCCGATCAGCACCAGGCACATCGGCACCACCGCCTGGCCCAGCTGCACCAGCATCTCGTCGACCACCTCGGGCGTCGGTGCGCCCAGCGCATTCCAGGCCAGGCCGGCCAGGATGGGCAGCACCACCGGGTGGATGATGGTCTTGCGTGCGGTGTCCATCAGCATGCGGCCGACGTGCGCATCGGCGTCGCCCAGGCGGGCGCGCTCGCGCGCCAGGTCCATCTCGACCAGGGCCGTGAGCACGGTCAGCAAGGTGAGTGCATGCAGGCTCACGATGGTGACGTGGATCGACAGGCCGGCCTCGCCGAACATGGCCACCGCCATCGGGATGCCCAGTTGCACCGTGTTGCCGAAAGTGGCGGTGATCGCGCGCACGCTGGGTGCGGCGACAGGCAGGCCCCCTTGGCTGCGCTGCCAGGCGTACACGCTCAACATCAGCGCGACCACCGGCACGAAGAAGGCCGCCAGCGTGCCCCAAGGCATGCTGGCAAATTCAATGCGCGAGGTGGTGCGAAACAGCAGCGCCGGCACGAAGATGTAGAAGGCCGCATAACCCAGCACCCGCGCCGGGTCGTTGTGGCCGAGCCAGCCCTTGCGCCCCACCACATAACCGATCACCACCACGCCCATGATGGCGAGCAGCTTGAGCAGGATGACGGAAAACATTCAGGGCAGGCGGGCACGGCGGGCCGGGCCCGCCGCGGGTTCAATGCAACTCAGTTGAAGTAATACAC
>NZ_JADMJX010000267.1 GCF_018780185.1 Rhizobacter sp. | reverse complement strand
CGCTCAAGCACAAGGACAACCGCGACCCGAAGAACTGGAAGGGCTTCAAGTTCGCGGTGCCCTTCGAGTTCTCGATGCACAACTTCCTGTTGCGCTACTACCTGGCCGAAGCCGGCATCAACCCCGACACCGACGTGCAGATCCGCGTGGTGCCGCCGCCCGAGATGGTGGCCAACCTGCGCGCCGGCAACATCGATGGCTTCCTGGGCCCCGACCCGTTCAACCAGCGTGCGGTGTTCGAAGAGATCGGCTTCATCCACCTGCTGACCAAGGAGCTGTGGAACGGCCACCCCTGCTGCGCCTTTGGCACCAGCAGCGAGTTCATCCAGAAGAACCCGAACACCTTTGCGGCGCTCTACCGCGCGGTGCTCACCTCGGCCGCGATGGCGCGCGAGGCCAAGAACCGCGAGTTGATTGCCAAGGTGATCGCACCGCAGGCCTACCTGAACCAACCCGAGGCGGTGATTGCGCAGGTGCTCACCGGCAAGTTTGCCGACGGCCTGGGCAACGTGCGCACCGTGCCCGACCGCGCCGACTTCGACCCGATGCCATGGCAGAGCATGGCGGTGTGGATGCTCACGCAGATGAAGCGCTGGGGCTACATCAAGGGCGACGTCAATTACAAGCAGATCGCCGAGAAGGTGTTCTTGCTGGCCGACGCGAAGAAGACGATGAAAGACCTGGGCCAGAAGCCGCCCGAGGGCGCGTACCCCAAGTTCACGATCATGGGCAAGGTGTTCGACGCCGACAAGGCGGCGGCCTATGCCGATGGGTTTGCGATCAAGCGGACGCCGGCGTGAGCGCACTTCCGTTCGGGCTGAGCCTGTCGAAGCCTTGTGCCTCCTTGCCCCCGGCCCTTCGACAGGCTCAGGGCGAACGGTTGTGGTGCGAACGGGCGCGTGAGCGGTGCGACGCATGAAAAGCCTGCGCTTCAAAGCCGCGCTGCTGTCGGCGCTGATCCTGCTCGTGGTGCTGGCGCTGTGGCACGTGGCCACGCTGCAACACACGGGCGCGGCGAGCGCTGCGCCCAAGCTCACGCCCGAGCAGGTGGAATACGCCAAGCTGATGGGCAAGGACCCGGCGCAAGACGTGTCGGCCTCGCCTTCGGCGAAGTCGAGCTTCCCGACGCTCGCGCAGGTGGGCCGCACCTTTGTCGATCAGCTGTCGCAACCCTTCTACGACAACGGCCCCAATGACAAGGGCATCGGCCTGCAGCTCGGCTACTCGCTGGGCCGTGTGGGGCTGGGCTACCTGCTGGCGGCGCTGGTGGCCATCCCGCTCGGCTTCTTGATCGGCATGAGCCCGCTGGTCTACCGCGCGCTCGACCCGTTCATCCAGGTGTTAAAGCCGATCTCGCCGCTGGCGTGGATGCCGATTGCGCTCTACACCATCAAGGACTCGTCGCTCTCGGGCATCTTCGTGATCTTCATCTGCTCGGTGTGGCCGATGCTGATCAACACCGCGTTTGGCGTGAGCACGGTGCGACGCGAGTGGCTCAACGTGGCCAAGACGCTGGAGGTGGGCGCCATGCGCCGCGCGTTCGAGGTGATCTTGCCGGCCGCGGCGCCCACCATCCTGACCGGCATGCGCATCAGCATGGGCATTGCGTGGCTGGTGATCGTGGCCGCCGAGATGCTGGTGGGCGGCACCGGCATCGGCTACTTCGTGTGGAACGAGTGGAACAACCTCTCGCTCACCAACGTGATCTTCGCCATCGTGGTGATCGGCGTGGTGGGCATGTTGCTCGACGGCATGTTTGCGCGGCTGCAGAAGGCGGTGACGTATGTCGACTAAGCCGTTCCTGCAGGTGGAAGGCCTGGCGAAGACTTACCCGGGCAGCGCCGAGCCGGTGTTCGACAGCGTCAACTTCGGCATCGAGCGCGGCGAGTTCGTTTGCATCATCGGCCACAGCGGCTGCGGCAAGACGACCATCCTGAACGTGCTCGCCGGGCTGGAGCACGCGAGCGAAGGCCATGTGTTCATGGACGGCCGCGAGGTCGCCGGCCCGAGCCTGGAGCGTGGCGTGGTGTTCCAGGGCCACGCGCTGATGCCCTGGCTCACGGTGCGCAAGAACATCGCGTTTGCGGTGCGCAGCAAATGGCCCGACTGGACGGCCGCGCAGGTCAACGTGCAGGTGGAGAAGTTCGTCGACATGGTGGGCCTCTCCGCCGCCATCGACAAGAAGCCGCAGGCCTTGTCGGGCGGCATGAAGCAGCGCGTGGGCATTGCGCGTGCGTTTGCCATCCAGCCCAAGATGCTCTTGCTCGATGAGCCGTTTGGCGCGCTCGATGCGCTGACGCGCGGCACCATTCAAGACGAGCTGTTGCGCATCTGCGCCGAGACCCACCAGACGGTGTTCATGATCACGCACGACGTCGACGAGGCCGTGTTGCTGGCCGACAAGATCTTGCTGATGAGCAACGGCCCGCAGGCGCGTGTGGCCGAGGTGGTGGTCAACACCATGCCGCGCGACCGGCAACGTGCGAGCCTGCACCACGACCCGCAGTACTACCTGATCCGCAACCACCTGGTCGACTTTCTGGTGGCGCGCTCGAAAGACCTGTCGCATGGCAAGGCGCCCGCCCTGCCGCCCGAGGTGAAGCCGGGCCTCGAACAAGCCACCACCGAGCAGCCACCGCGCAGCGTGCCGCTGCAGCGTGTGGTCTGACCTTTCTACCAACCCTGCAGAGGAGAAAACATGAGTCGCATCGACGTCACCGAAAAGATCATCACCACCAAGGTGGCCAAGGGCATCAAATGGTCCGACGTGGCCAGCCGGGTCGGCCTGAGCAAGGAGTGGGTCACCGCCGCCTGCCTGGGGCAGATGACCTTGGACGCCAAGCAGGCCGGCATCGTCGGCGAGATCTTCGGCTTGAGCGATGCCGAGCAGAAGTGGCTGCAGGTCGTGCCCTACAAGGGCTCGCTGCCGACGAGCGTGCCGACCGACCCGCTGATCTACCGCTTCTATGAGCTGGTGAGCGTGTACGGCACCACCTTCAAGGAGCTGATCCATGAAGAGTTCGGCGACGGGATCATGAGCGCGATCGATTTCAAGATGGACCTGAAGCGCGAGGCCGACCCCAAAGGTGACCGCGTCAGCATCGTCATGTCTGGGAAATTTCTCCCCTACAAGACTTACTGAGCCCCCGATGCCATGGAAACCCGCCCACCCCTCCCACCGTTCACCGACGAGACCGCCCGCCAGAAAGTGCGCCTCGCCGAAGACGCCTGGAACTCGCGCGACCCCGACCGCGTGGTCGGCGTCTACACCGAAGACACGCGCTGGCGCAACCGCGCCGAGTTCCCGGTGGGCCGTGCGCAGGTGCGCGAGTTTCTGCAGCGCAAGTGGGCGCGCGAGCTCGACTACCGGCTGATCAAGGAGCTGTGGGCCTTCAATGGCGCGCGCATCGGCGTGCGCTTCGCCTACGAGTTCCACGACGACTCGGGCCAGTGGTTTCGCAGCTACGGCAACGAGAACTGGGAGTTCAACGAACAGGGTCTGATGATGCGGCGCTACGCCAGCATCAACGACCTGCCGATCAAAGCCAGCGAGCGCCTCTTCCACTGGCCGCTCGGCCGCCGGCCCGACGAACACGTGGGCCTGAGCGATCTGGGGCTCTGAGCCGCTACACCTGCACCAGCGCCGCCGGGTTCAAGCCGAACATGCGCTTGAAGGTGCGGGTGAGGTGGGCCGAATCGGAGAAGCCCGCTTCGTGCGCCGCTTGCGTCCACGAGCGGCTGGGCTGCGAGGAGCTGCGCTTCATGGTCGGCGAAGCTGACCCCAGCTTGAAGGGCGCCTTCAAGACCCCGAGCCTGCGCAACGTGGGGCTGCGCCCGCCCTACATGCATGCGGGCCAGCTCGCCA
>NZ_JADMJX010000115.1:7778-28660 GCF_018780185.1 Rhizobacter sp. | reverse complement strand
ACGAAGTAGATCATCTGCGCCATCGCCAGCGTGATCATCGCGAAGTAGATGCCCTGGCGGCGAATGGCGATCAGGCCCACGACCAGGCCCAGCGCGCCGGCGATCACCACCCCGGCCAGCAGGCCGAACTCCGGCGACCAGCCGGCGCTGCGCACCAGCCAGCCGGTGGCGTAGGCGGCCGAGCCCATGAAGGCCGCATGGCCGAAGGACAGCAGGCCGGTGAAGCCGAGCAACAGGTTGAACGCGCAGGCAAAGATGGCGAAGCACAGCGCCTTCATCATGAAGACGGGGTACAGGCCGATGAAGGGCGCGATCGCCAGCAAGGCGAGTCCCACCGCCCAGATGATGCGTGCGTTGCGAGTTTGGGTGGGGGTGTTCACGTCACTTTTCCTTGCCGAACAGGCCCGCGGGGCGAATCATCAGCACGATGGCCATGATCACGAACACGACGATGCTGGATGCCTCGGGGTAGAACACCTTGGTCAGCCCCTCGATCAAGCCGAGTGCGAGGCCGGTGAGGATGGAGCCGAGGATCGAGCCCATGCCACCAATCACCACCACCGCAAACACCACGATGATGAGGTTGCTGCCCATCAACGGCGTGACCTGGATGATCGGCGCGGCCAGCACACCGGCCACCGCCGCCAGCGCCGCACCACCGGCGTAGGTGAACATCACCATCAGCGGCACGTTGATGCCGAAGGCCTGCACCAGCTTCGGGTTCTCGGTGCCGGCGCGCAGCGTGGCGCCCAGGCTCGTCTTCTCGATCAGGATCCAGGTGCCCAGGCAGATGAGCAGCGAGGCCAGCACCACCCAGGCACGGTAGTTGGGCAGCACCATGAAGCCGAGGTTGGTGGCGCCTTGCAGGATGTCGGGCACGGGGTAGGACTGGCCCGACACGCCGAACTGTTCGCGAAACAGGCCTTCGGCAATCAACGCCAGGCCAAAGGTGAGCAGCAGGCCGTAGATGGGGTCGAGCTTGTAGAGGTGGCGCAGCAGCGTGCGCTCGATCACCACGCCCAGGGCACCCACCATCAGCGGCGCAAGAACCAGCGCAAACCAGTAGTTGAGCCCGAACTTCTCCAGGCTGAACCAGGCCACGTAGGCGCCGATCATGTACAGCGCCCCGTGGGCGAAGTTCACGATGCCCAGCAGGCCGAAGATCACCGCCAGGCCGAGGCTGAGCATGGCGTAGAACGAGCCGTTGACCAGCCCCAGCATCAACTGGCCCATGAAGGCCTGGATGGGAATACCGAAGATTTCAGTCATGTGGCATGGCGGGCAAAGCTGTTCAATTTGCTCCGTTCGCCCTGAGCTTGTCGAAGGGTCCTTCGACGGGCTCAGCCCGAACTGGGTTCGAGGCCTGGGCGAACGGGCTTTTCACATCACTTCCAGAGGGCGCACTTCGTGTCGGCCTTGGTGGTGAACGCATCTTCACCCTTGATCACCTGAACCACGTTGTAGTAGTCCCAGGGCTCCTTCGATTGCTCGGGCGCCTTCACCTGCATCAGGTACATGTCGTGGACCATGCGGCCGTCCGGGCGGATGTAGCCACCCTTGGCGAACACGTCGTTGATCTTGGAGGCGCGGATGTGCGCGTTGACCTTGTTGGTGTCGTCGGTCTTCAGGGCCTTCACCGCCATCAGGTACTGCAAGGTGGCGGAGTAGTCGGCCGCCTGGATGGACGAGGGCATGCGCTTCATCTTGTCGAAGAACTTGCGGCTCCAGGCGCGGGTCTCGGCGTCGCGGTTCCAGTACCAGCTGTCGGTGAGGTACATGCCTTGCGTGGTCTTCAGGCCCAACGCGTGCACGTCGTTGATGAACATCAGCAAGCCGGCGAGCTTCATCGTCTTGGTGATGCCGAACTCGTTGGCCGCCTTGATGCTGTTGACGGTGTCACCGCCGGCATTGGCCAGGCCCAGGATCTGCGCCTTGCTCGACTGCGCCTGCAGCAGGAACGACGAGAAGTCGCTCGCCGACAGCGGGTGCTTCACGGTGCCGACCACGGTGCCGCCGTTGGCCAGCACGACCTTGGAGGTGTCGGCCTGCAGCGCCGCGCCGAAGGCGTAGTCGGCTTGCAGGAAGTACCAGGTCTTGCCGCCCGACTTGACGACCGCGCCGCCCGTGCCCTTGGCCAGCGCCACGGTGTCGTAGGCCCAGTGGATGGTGTTGGGCGAGCAGGCTTCGTTCGTCATGGCCGAGGTGGCCGCACCGATCGAGATGAACAGCTTGTTCTTCTCTTTGGCCACACCCGACATCGAGAGGTTGGTGCTCGACGTAGTGCCGCCGATGAGCATGTCGACGCCTTGCGTGTCGAACCACTCGCGCGCCTTGGCGGCGGCCACGTCGGGCTTGTTCTGGTGATCGGCGTAGACCACCTCGATCTTCTTGCCGTCGATCGCGCCACCCATGTCGGCAATCGCCATCTTGATGGCTTCAACGCCCCCCTGGCCGTCGATGTCGGCGTACAGGCCCGACATGTCGGTGATGATGCCGATCTTGATCACGTTGTCCGAGACCTGGGCCTGTGCGGGTGTGAGGGCCGCGGCGCAGGCGAGCGAGCAAGCGGCGGCGATGTGTTTCAGTTTCATGGTGTCTCCTTCTGGGGTGGGTTGGGAGTTGTCAAACGCCGAGGTACTCATGGAGTTGTTCCATGCGCGCCGGCAGTTGATCCTTGGTGAACTCTTGAAGAATGCGGCCGTGCTCCATCACGAGAAAGCGGTCGGCCAGCGGGGCGGCAAAGCGGAAGTTCTGCTCGACCATCACGATCGTGTAGCCCTGGCGGCGCAGGGCAATCACCATCTCGCCGAGCTTTTGCACGATCACCGGGGCCAGGCCTTCGGAGATTTCGTCGAGCAAGAGCAGCTTGGCGCCGGTGCGCAGGATGCGCGCGACCGCGAGCATCTGCTGCTCGCCACCCGAGAGGCGCGTGCCCTGGCTGCCGGCGCGCTCTTTCAGGTTGGGGAACATGCCGTAGATCTGCTCGATGCTCATGCCGCCCTCGCCCAGGCGCGGCGGCAGCATCAGGTTTTCTTCGGCCGAGAGGGTCGAGAAGATGCCGCGCTCTTCAGGGCAGTAACCGATGCCCAGCCGCGCAATGCGGTGGGTGGGCATGGCGATGGCCTCTTGCCCGCGGATGCGGATGGAGCCTTTGCGCGCGCCGATCAAGCCCATGATGGCGCGCAGCGTGCTGGTGCGGCCGGCGCCGTTGCGACCCAGCAGCGTGACGACCTCGCCTTCGTCGACATGGAAGTTCACGCCATGCAGCACGTGCGATTCGCCGTACCAGCCTTGCAGCTCGCGCACTTCGAGAAATGGTGTCGCCATGGTCAGTGCGCCCCCTGGAGTTCGACATTGACCGTGCCCATGTAGGCCTCGACGACCGCCGGGTTCTTCGACACCTCGGCATACGGCCCTTCGGCCAGCGTGGCCCCCCGCTGCAGCACGGTGATGGTGTCGGCGATGCTCGCCACCACGCTCATGTTGTGCTCCACCATCAGGATGGTGCGGTTGGCCGCCACCTTCTTGATCAGCTGGCGGATGCGGTCGACGTCTTCGAGGCCCATGCCCTGGGTGGGCTCGTCGAGCAGCATCAGCTCGGGCTCCATCGCCAGCGTGGTGGCGATCTCGAGCGCCCGCTTGCGGCCATACGCCAGGTTGACGGTGGGCGTCTCGGCGTAGCTCTCCAGATCGACCTCGCGCAGCAGCTGCAAGGCGCGCTCGTTGAGCGTGTGCAGCGAGCTCTCGGGCTTCCAGAAGTGGTACGAGGTGCCGAGCTTGCGCTGCAAGGCCACGCGCACGTTCTCGAGCACCGAGAGGTGCGGGAACACCGCCGAGATCTGGAACGAGCGGATGATGCCGCGCCGCGCGATGTGGGCCGGGCGGTCGCCGGTGATGTCGTCACCGTTGAACAGAATCTGCCCCGAGGTCGGCGTGATGAACTTGGTCAGCAGGTTGAAGCAGGTGGTCTTGCCGGCGCCATTGGGGCCGATCAGCGCGTGGATCTGGCCGCGTTTGACCTTCAGGTTGACCTGGTTCACGGCCACGAAGCCCTTGAACTCCTTGGTCAGGTTGCGTGTTTCGAGAATCGTGTCGCCGCGGGGCTGGGTCATTTCGCTTTCTCGCCTTTCTCACTCTTCTCTCGTTTTTCGCCAGGGGCGGCACCCAGGCGCTGCGACAGCTGCCGCGCCACGTCGAGCACGGTGTCGCGCTGCTGGGCGACAAAACGCGGCTTGAGCGACGCCTTCTGCAGGCAGATGCCCACCCCGGCCACCACCTCGCCGGAAGCGTCGAACACCGGGGCGGCCATGCAGTACACGCCCTGGCGCACGTTTTCGTCGTCGATGCTGTAGCCGCGCTCGCGGGTGGCCGCCAGCTCGTGCAGCAGGTCGCTGCGGCGCATGGCCGGCAGGTTCATGAACGCCGGCAGACGCGGCGCGGGGAGCAGGCGCTTGACCTGCGCTTCGTCGTGAAAGGCCAGCATGGCGCGGCCGGTGGCGGCGCGGTAGGCCGGCAGCCGCATGCCCACGCTGAAAGCCATGCCCAGGGGGCGGATGCCGTTGCGCACCGCCACGTAGACCACGTCGGCCCCGTCGAGCACCGACAGGATCACCGTCTCTTGCGGTGCGCTGCCCAGGCTGCTCCAGAAACGGTCGAACTCCTGCGCGGGCGAGGTCTGGGCGGCAAAGGCGTTGGCCAGGCCCATGACCCGCGGGCCGATGAAAAAGCCGCCGTCGTCCTGGCGACGCAGGTAGCCGAGCGCGGTGAGGGTGTTGCACAGGCCGTGCACGCTGCTCTTGGGCAAGGCCAGGCTGGTCGCCAGGCGGGCCAGGCTCATGGACTCGCGCTCCCGCTCCAGCAGGTCAAGCAGGGCCAGCGCGCGCGCCACCGCCGGCACCAGGGCGGGCTTGACGGCGGGAAGCGGGGCGGTAACCTGCAGCATGCGTGGCGGATGAGGGAGAAGCGTGAAGCCTGGTTCAGCCAGTTGAATGAGATTCGATGTATCGAACTCACGAAGAGGCGGAGTCTCGCCGCCACATGCCGGCCCGTCACCCTGGGGAAACTCCGCTCAGGGTTAGCACGTTGTTACTTCTACGTACCGCTGCGCCACCCGCCCGATGCGTCTGCCGCGCCGCACGCTCCGTATGTGGGCATGACATTCAATAATTTGAACAATCACGACAAGCCCGATGAACCGGCGATACACCGCCCAACCCTACAGTCAGCACCTCATGAACACACCCTCCCCCCGATACAGCGCCGTCGCCATGCTCCTGCACTGGGTGCTGGGCCTGGCCATCATCGGCTCGTTCAGCATGGGCTTGTACATGGCCGACCTGCCGTTCTCGCCGCAGCGGTTGAAGCTCTACAACTGGCACAAGTGGGCCGGCGTCACCATCCTCACGCTGTCGGCGCTGCGCTTGTTGTGGCGCCTGACGCACCGGCCGCCCGCCGACCCGCCCATGCCCGCCTGGCAGCGCCTGGCCGCGCACGCCACGCACTACGGTTTGTATGTGCTGTTCTTCGCCGTGCCCCTGGTCGGCTGGGCCTACAGCTCGGCGGCGGGGTTCCCGATCGTGTGGTTCGGCGTGCTGCCGCTGCCCGACTTCGTGCCGGTCGACAAGGCACTCGCCGAGGCCATCAAGCCCTGGCACGGCTGGCTCGCTTATGCCATGGCGTTGCTGGTGCTGATGCACGTGGCCGCGGCCCTCAAACACCAGTTCATCGACCGCGACGGCTTGTTGTCGCGCATGTGGCCCACCAGGAACCCTTCATGAAAACCACCCTCACCGTGGCTGTTACCGCATTCGCCGTCTTGTCTGCCTTCGCGGTGCCGGCGTTCGCCCAGCAAGCGCTGGTGCCGGCGCAGAGCGAGATCGCCTTCACCAGCAAGCAGATGGGCGTGCCGGTCGATGGCAAGTTCAAGAAGTTCGAGGCCCAGGTCGCGTTTGACCCGAAGAAGCCCGATGCGGCCAAGATTGCCTTCACCGTCGACCTGGCCAGCGTGAGCTTCGGCTCCAGCGAGACCGAAGCCGAAGTGGCCAAGCCCGACTGGTTCAACACCAAGGCGTTTCCGCAGGCCACGTTTCAGTCGACGAGCGTGAAGGCCGCCGGGCCCGGCAAGTTCGAGGTGGCGGGCAAGCTCGCCATCAAGGGCGCCAGCCAGAACGTGGCGGTGCCGGTGACCGTGACCCAGGCCGGTGGCGCCACCACCGCAAGCGGCGCCTTCGTGATCAAGCGCCTCGATTTCAAGATTGGCGACGGTGACTGGAAAGACACCACGATGGTTGCCAACGAAGTGCAAGTGAAATTCAAACTGAACCTCACGGGCGTTCCCGCCCTCTGATCCCCTCCTCTTTTCCCAGCAGAAAGTTTTCTCATGACCAAGACCCTCATTGCCGCCGCCCTGTTCGCCAGCTTCGGTGCCGCCCAGGCGCAAAGCGCCACCTACGCCATCGACCCGACGCACACCTTCGTGACCTTCGAGGCCAAGCACTTCAACACCAGCACGCTGCGGGGGCGCTTCGACAAGAAGGAAGGCACGGTCACGTTCGACCGGGCCGGCAAGACGGGCTCGGTCGAGATCACGCTCGACACCGGCTCGGTGAGCACGGGCGTGGCCCCGCTCGACACGCACCTGAAGAGCAAGGACTTCTTCAACAGCGCCGAGTTCGCCACCGCCAAGTTCGTGGGCGACAAGTTCAGCTTCAACGGCGACAAGGTCAGCACGGTCACCGGCACGCTGACGATGCGCGGCAAGACCCACCCGGTCACGCTGACGGCCACCAACTTCAATTGCTACATCAACCCGATGCTCAAGCGCGAGGTGTGTGGCGGCGACTTCGAAGCCACGATCCAACGCAGCCTGTGGGACGTGAGCTATGGCCTGGCGTATGGCATTCCGGATGCGACGCGGCTGCTGATCCAAGTGGAAGCCGTCAAACAGTAGCCCCCCAGTCGCTTCGCTCCTGCCCCCGAGGGGCGCCGCCTGGCGGCCCGGCGAAGCCGGATCCGCGGGCGTTGCTTGATGGGCACGCGGCTTCGCGCGTGCGTTGGCGCCGCTCAGGCCGGCACCAGCAACCTGCGCAACACCGCCCGCAGCTCTTCGTCCCTGAAGGGCTTGGCCAGGTGGTCGTCCATGCCGGCGGCGAGGCTGTGCTCGCGGTCGCCTTGCAAGGCATTCGCGGTGAGCGCCACCACCGGCGTGCGCGGCAGGCCTTGCTCGTCTTCGTGCTCGCGCATGCGGCGCACGGCCTCGAAACCGTCCATCACCGGCATCTGGCAATCGAGCAGCACCAGGTCGGGCGGTGCCGCGCGGAATGACGCCAGCGCCTGCAGGCCGTCTTCGACCAGCTCCACGGTCAGGCCCATCTTCTTCAGCGCGGCTTCGGCCACCAGCGCATTGACCGGGTTGTCTTCGGCCAGCAGCACATGGCCTTGCAGTGTGGGGCTGGAGACGCCGGCGCCGGTGGTTACCGGCATGGGGTCGGGCGCAGGCGCTAGGTCCACCGTCACCGTGAAACACGAGCCCCGGCCTTGCTGGCTGGTGCAGACTAGGTCACCGCCCATCGCACGGGCCAGCTCGCGTGCGATGGTGAGGCCGAGGCCGGTGCCGCCGAAGCGGCGCGCAAACGAGCTGTCGGCCTGGTGGAAGGCGTCGAAGATGCGCGGCAACTCGTCGGCCGAGATGCCCACGCCGGTGTCGTGCACCGCAATGCGTGCGCGCGAGCCGCGGTGTTTGGCCACCACCGTCACGGCGCCGGCTTCGGTGAACTTGATCGCATTGCCCACCAGGTTGTGCAGCACCTGGCGCAGGCGTGAGGGGTCGCCACGCACAAAACACGGCCGCGGCATGTGCAGCCGCGCGGTGAGCGTGAGCCCGTTCTGAAACGCAGACGGCACCGACAGCGACACCACGTCGTCGATCAGGGCCGCGAGGTCGAACACCTGCGGCGACAAGCGCGCCTGCCCGGCTTCGAGCTTGGAAAAGTCGAGGATGTCGTTGATCAGCGTGAGCAGGTGCTCGCCCGCGCGCTCGATCAGCGCGAGCTGCTCGCCGGGCTGAGCGGGCTTTTCGGTTTGCAGCATGCGCGTGAGCCCGAGGATGCCGTGCAGCGGCGTGCGCATCTCGTGGCTCATGGTGGCGAGGAACTGGCTCTTCACGCTGCTCTGGCGCTGAGCGAGGCGCAGCGCCTCGGCGCGCTCTTCGGCGATGCGGTCGGTGCTGAAGCGAAGGTTCAGCAACTCGCGGATGCGCGCTTCGGAGCGCCGCGCTTCCAGCGTGATGAGCACCAGAAAGGTCAGCAGGCTCAGGCCCGCGAACAGCCCCTGGCGCCCACCTTCCACCATCTGATAGACGGCGGCCGGCAGCAGCATGGACACGAGGAACGCGGCACTGGCTCGCCAGCTCGGCTGCAGCACGAACATGCCCACCGACGCCACACCCACCAGCGCGGTGAGCATCAAGGCCATCACCGGCACGTTGCTCGCCGGCACCAACCAGGTGCCCAGCAGGCCCCAGACAAATCCGTCGAGCACCAGGGCCAGCACCATGCAGCGGGACCAGGCGCTCTCGTTCCGGATGCCCGCACGAAAAAAGCCGCGGCTCAGCAGCAGCCGCATGACGGCGACCATGCACCGCATGGCAAACCAGGCCCACACGGCGACGTGGTTCGCAAAGGGCAACAAACCCACGCTCACCAGCAGCGCGAAGGGCACACCCGTCAACGTGGACATGGGCGTGCGCTGGAACAACATCGCGGTCTGCGCTTCCAGCACACGCTGGTGCAGGCCCGCCTGCTGAGCGGACATGGGGGCAGGCGACAGTGGCAAGGCTCCCGACATGAACGCTCTCACAACCCGGCAAACAGAGATGGCACATTATCCAAGGCCCCCCTGTTTCCAACACCCCAAATTACAAGGCTGCCCATGCCATCGGTCACGCTCGTCACACGCTTTTGCACCGATGTGCGCATTTGTGCCCGGGTGGGTGGGTGCCTGCTTTTGTTGCATGCCGTCGCGGCACAGGCCCAGACCGTGACGTATGCCCTGGACGCCGCCCACACACGGGTGCATTGGGAGGTGTTGCACTTTGGCACCTCGACCAGTCGCGGCCGCTTTGACGACACCAGCGGCAGCCTGCAACTGAACCCCGGCGCCGGCACCGGCGAGGTGTCGATCAGCGTCGCCACCACGTCGGTGAACACCGGCGTCGCGCCGCTCGACAGCGTGCTGCGTGGCAGCTACCTCGCATCGGTTGAACACCCGCAGGCGTACTTCGTCGCCAGTGGTTGGCGCTGGAAGGCCGGCGCCCCACTTGAAGTGCGCGGCGAGCTCACGCTGCGTGGCGTGTCACGCCCGCTGGTGCTGCGCGCGCAACGGCTCCACTGCGACACCCACCCGATGCTCAAGCGCGAGGTGTGCGGCGCCGACCTGCAGGGCGAGCTGCGGCGCAGCGACTTCGGCATCACCGACGGCCTGCCCTTCATCGGCGACAGCGTGCGGCTGCTGATCCAGGTGGAAGCGATCCGACAAGACGATCGCTGACGAAAAAGCGGCCCCGCGGGTCACGCCGGGACATGACCCGCCACGACTGGGGCACCAGCCACCCGACCCGCCAAACCCTGGGACAATGCCGGGCATGACCCAGATCGACCTGCAAGCCACCGTGGCCCACATGGGCGCGGCTGCCCGCGCAGCCAGCACCAAGATGGCCGCGGCCTCGACCGCCGCCAAGAACAACGCGCTGACCGCGTTGGCCCGTCTGTTGCGCGCGTCCAGCGCGCCGCTGGCCGAAGCCAACCAGCAAGACATCAATGCCGCGCTCGCCGCCGGCCTGGCCGCGCCGATGGTCGACCGCCTGCGTCTCACCGACAAGGTCATTGCGACCGTGGCCGAGGGCTGCGAGCAGATCGCCGCGATGCCCGACCCGATCGGCGAGATCACCGGCGTGCGCCGCCGCCCGAGCGGCATCAGCGTGGGCCAGATGCGCGTGCCGCTGGGCGTGTTCGGCATGATCTACGAGAGCCGGCCCAACGTGACCATCGAGGCCGCGTCGCTCGCCATCAAGAGCGGCAACGCCTGCATCCTGCGCGGCGGCTCGGAAGCCATCCATTCCAACCTCGCGCTGTGGAAGCTGGTGCAGGCCGCACTGGTCGAAGCCGGCCTGCCGCCCGACGCGGTGCAGCTGGTGCAGACCACCGACCGCGCCGCGGTGGGCTACCTGATTGCCTCGCCCGAAGCGGTGGACGTGATCATCCCGCGCGGCGGCAAGGGTTTGATCGAGCGCATCAGCCGCGAGGCGAAGGTGCCCGTCATCAAGCACCTCGACGGCAACTGCCACATCTATGTGGATGCGCAGGTCGACCTGGAGATGGCGCTGCGTGTCACCGACAACGCCAAGACGCAAAAATACAGCCCCTGCAATGCGGCCGAGTCGCTGCTGGTGCACGAGGCCGTTGCAGCGGACTTCTTGCCGAAGATCGGCGCGCTGTTTGCGGCCAAGGGCGTGGAGATGCGCGTCGACGGCGCGAGCCAGGTGCTGCTCAAGGGCGTGCCCAACGCGCAGCTCACCCCCGCCACCGAACAAGACTGGAGCGAGGAGTACCTCGCCGCGATCATCAGCGTGAAAGTGGTGAAGAACCTCGACGACGCCATTGCCCACATCAACCGCTACGGCTCGCACCACACCGACGCCATCCTCACCACCAACCACCCGAACGCGATGCGCTTCTTGCGCGAAGTCGACTCGGCGAGCGTGATGGTCAACGCCAGCACCCGCTTTGCCGACGGCTTCGAGTACGGCCTGGGTGCCGAGATCGGCATCAGCACCGACAAGTTCCACGCCCGAGGGCCGGTGGGGCTGGAGGGGCTGACCTCGATGAAGTGGGTGGTGCTGGGCCAGGGAGAGATCAGGTCATGACACCCCGCCGCGCGCTCGTGCTCTTCTCGGGGGGGCAAGACTCCACCGTCTGCCTGGCCTGGGCGCTCGAGCGCTACCCGTATGTCGAGACCATCGGCTTCGACTACAACCAGCGCCACGACATCGAGCTCGAATGCCGGCTTGCCGTGCGCTCGCAGATCTATGCGCAGTTCCCGCGCTGGGGCGGGCGGCTGGGCGACGACCACATGATCGACCTGTCGCTGCTGGGCCAGCTCTCGGACACCGCGCTCACCCAGGAGCGTGAGATCGAGATGACGTCGACCGGGCTGCCCAACACCTTCGTGCCGGGGCGCAACCTGCTGTTCTTCAACTTCGCCGCCGCCATCGCCTACCGCCGTGGCCTCAACGTGCTGGTGGGCGGCATGTGCGAGACCGACTACTCGGGCTACCCCGACTGCCGCGACAACACGCTGCGCTCACTGCAGGTGTCGCTGAGCCTGGGGCTCGACACGCCAATGGCCATCGAGACCCCGCTGATGTGGCTCGACAAGGCGCAGACCTGGGAGCTCTCTGCCACGCTGGGCGGCGAGGCGCTCAACGACCTGATCGTCGAATACACCCACACCTGCTACCTGGGCGAGCGTAGCAAGCGCCATGAGTGGGGTTATGGCTGCGGCCACTGCCCGGCCTGCGCGCTGCGCGGGCGCGGCTACAAGGCCTGGCGTTCGCGCAATGCGTCTGCATCGCCCGGCTTCGAAGCCACCGACCGCATGGATCTCTGATCGAGCCATGGCGCCCAGGCCTTCTGGCCCGCGGGCGTGAGCGTCAAGGCCCGCGAGCCTTTCACCCGCAGCAGCCAGCCGTTCGACACGCCCTGCTCCAGCATCGCCACAGCCAGGCTGCCGGCCAGGTGATCGCGCCGCTCCGACCAATCGAGGCAAGGGTAGGCAAAGCGCCTGGCCGTTGTGGCCGGCAGCGCCAGGCCCAAACCCTTCAGCTGCTCGCTGCCCAACTCGGTGATCGCAAAGTGCCCCTCGTGCGGCGCCAGCGTGCCGCATGCGAGCAGGCCGTCGAACAACTGCACACCCAGCTCGCCCGCGAGATGGCCGTAGCAGGTGCGTGCGGCCTTGAGCGGTTTGTAGGCGCCACGCTCCCACTTGTCGGCACTCACGTTGCGCTCGGCCACCAGTGACAAGGCTTCGAGCGCGTGGGCGATGTCGGCATCGGCCAGGCGGAAGTAGCGGTGCCGGCCCTGGCTGCGGGTGACCACCATCTCGGCCTCGACCAGCTTGGCAATGTGCGTGCTGGCGGTCTGTGGCGTCACCCCCGCGGCCTGCGCCAACTCGCCGGCCGCCATGAACTCACCGCCCATCAGCGCGGCCAGCATGCGCGCGCGGGTGGGGTCGCCGATCATCGCGGCGATCCTGGCAAACCTGGGCTCGGGTGCAGTCACAGCATGGAGCGTAGAACAAGGTAGCTGCCGAGCGCCAGCAAACCACTGAAGAAGATCCTCTTGAACAGCTCCGGCTGCACGCGCAGCCGCACCCACTGACCAAGCGCCATGCCGGCCAACGCAGGCAACAGCGCCAGCAGCGAGCCCAGCGCATTGCCCAGCTCGAGGGCGCCACCGCTTCGAAGGCTCACGGCGAGCGCGATGGTCGACACCAGAAACGAGATGCCCAAGGCGCGCACCAGCTCTTCCTTGCCCAGCCCGAGGGCGTTGAGGTAGGGCACGGCGGGGATCACGAACACACCGCTGGCGGCCGTCACCAGCCCGGTCGCCAACCCCACGATCGGCGACAGCCAGGGTTCATGGCGTGGGTTGACCTGCAGCCTGACCTTCAGCAGGCCCAACAGCGCATAAGCGACCAGCGCCACACCGAGCGCGGCGGTGATGCGCGCCGAACCACCCCCCTGCCCGGTGAGCCAGCCGGCGCCGGCTGCGATGCCGAGGCACACCCCGACCAGCAGCGTGGCCAGGCGCCGCATCAACGCCCACCAGCCCGGCCCGGCGATCTGCCACACATTGGTCACCAGCGAGGGCACGACCAGCAGCGCGGCCGCCTGGGCCGGCGGCATCGCCACGCTCAGCAAGCCCATCGCGATGGTCGGCAGGCCCATGCCGATCACCCCCTTGACGAAGCCGGCCAGGGTGAACACGACAGCTCCCAGGGCCAGCAGGGACAGCGACACGGCGGGGGAGAGCGAGAGGGAGTCGAATGGGTTCATAAGTCACATCATCGGAGCGATCGACCGCCCGATGCTTCGGCCCGTGTCGAAACATCGTCGGCCGCTCGTATAGAGTGCGCACGGGTCAACCTGAGGGAGCTTTCATGGGTACCGTGCAAATCGTCAGCTGGATCGTCCTGGCCGTGCTCGTGTTCTGGGGCGTGGGCGCCTACAACCGCCTGGTGCGCCTGCGCAACGTGATCGGCAACTCGTTTGCGCAGATCGACGTGCAGCTGAAACGCCGCTACGACCTCATTCCGAACCTGGTGGAGGTGGCCCGCAAGTACGCCGCCCACGAACGCGAAACGCTCGAGGCCGTGACGGCCGCGCGCAACCAGGCCAAGGCCGCCGCCGACGTGGCGCGCAGCCGGCCCGCCGCCGCCGGCGCAGTGACGAGCCTGGCGATGGCCGAGCAGGTGCTGGGCGGCGCGATGACCAAGCTGATGGCGCTGGTCGAGGCCTACCCCGAGCTGAAGGCCGACCAGAGCCTGCGTGAGCTGGCCGAAGAACTCACCAGCACCGAGAACAAGGTGGCGTTCTCGCGCCAGCTGTTCAACGATGCGACGCTCGACTACAACACTGCGGCGCAGCAGTTCCCCACCAGCCTGATGGCCAACCTGTTCGGCTTCCGCGAGGCGGCGATGTTGCAGTCGACCACCAGCGACACCGAGCGGGCCGCGGTGCGCGTGCAGCTCTAAGCCCTCGCTTCCGTTCGCCCTGAGCCTGTCGAAGGGCCGCCATGCGCTTTCGCGAGCAGCAAGACGACGCACGCCGCGCCACGCAGCGGCTGCTGGCGCTGTTCGTCGTGATGCTGCTGGGGCTGATCGTGGCCGTCAACGGCCTGCTGTGGGCCGTGTGGTGGGGCCTGTGGAAGTTGCTCGGCTTCGAGTTCGACAGCCTGCCTCCGCTGTTCTTCGAGACCAACACCGCGGTGGTGTTGATGTTCGTGCTGGGCGGGGCCTGGGTCGAACTCGGGCGCCTGCGCGAGGGCGGTGGCGCCCACGTGGCCGAATGGGCCGGCGGTCGTTTGCTGACCGACCCGCAAGAGCTGAGCGAGCGCCGACTGCTCAACGTGGTCGACGAGATGGCGCTGGCCAGCGGCCTGCCACGCCCGCAGGTGTATGTGCTCGAGCGCGAAGACGCCATCAACGCCTTCGCCGCCGGCTGGTCGCCCGAGAGCTCGGTGGTGGCCGTCACCCGCGGTGCACTGCAGCGGCTCACGCGCGACGAGCTGCAAGGCCTGGTGGCGCACGAGTTCGGCCACATCCACCAGGGCGACCTGCGGCTCAACATGCAGTTGCTCGCGCTGGTGTGGGGCCTGTCACTGGTGCACGGCTACGGCCACTCGCTGATCGAAGCCGACGACAACGGCCAACGCTCGGGCGTGGGCCTGCTGATCGGGCCGGTGTTCATTGCCGCCGGCCTGCTGGGTTGGCTGGCCGGAGAGGTGCTGCAAGCCGCCGTGTCGCGCCAGCGCGAGCTGCTGGCCGACGCCTGCGCGGTGCAGTTCACCCGCAGCCGCGACGGCCTGGGCGGTGTGCTGCGCAAGGTCTGGCACCAGATGCGCCAGCACGAAGACCAACTCACCCGCGTGCCGGCCCGCCTGCTCGCAGCAATGCTGCTGCAAGCGCCGGCCGATTGGCTCAAGACCCACCCGCCGCTGCCCGAGCGCCTGCGCCGCCTGTACGGGCGGGGCATGGAGCCCCTGCCCGCGCCCGTGCTGGCCACCGACCGCGAGCCGGATGAAGCCTACCGGCCCACGCCGCCCGCGCTGACGACGATGGGGGCGACGATGGCCGCCCCCATCGCCTATGCTGTCCCCATGGCCGAACACCCTGCCCCCAACCCTGAGCCTCGCGCCGTGACCGACAGCGACGAGCGCGACGCGATCGAGCGCCTGTCGCGCCTGAACGGCCCCGGCGAGCTGCGCGCCACCATCCTGGCCTTGCTGCTCACCCCGGGCAGCCAGCGCGAGCGCCGCGCCTGGCGCGATGAAACCAAGGGCCTGAGCACGGCCGACGCGCTGCGCACCGAAGTGAAAAAGCTCGGCCCCGCCGTGCGCCTGCCCTGGCTCGAAGCCTTGTTGAAGCGCGTGTCGCATGCATCGCTGACCGACCGCCAGCAACTGATGGAATCGGCCCGCCGCGTGATGGCCGCCGACGGCCAGGTGCGCCCGATCGACCGGCTGCACCTGCTGCTGCTGCGAAAGCAGCTGGGCGAAGCGCAGGCGATGAAACCCTCGACCGATGCGCACAACGACATGGCCCAGCTGTCGTTGCACACGCTGCGCCAGATTGCGCGGCTCACCGCCTTCCTGGCCCGGCTGCTGCCCGAGGGCGAGGCCTGGTACACGAGCGTGATGAAGCCCTGGCTGAAAGAAGAGTCCCTGCCCCCCTGCGAAGCCCCCGATGCCGACGGCCTGGTGCACGCACTGCAAGAGGTGCAGGCCTTGCCGTGGATGCTGAAACCGGTGCTGGTGCGCGCCTGGCTCGACGCGGCGATGCTGCACAAGGCCGCTGGCGCACTGGCGCCGGAGACCGCCGATGCGCTGCGCCTGGCCGCCGCGCTGCTCGACTCACCGCTGCCGCCCGAGCTGGCGCGGCACTATGTGGAGCCTGCAGCGGCTTAGGTACAGACCACCGACGCGGTGGCCACCAGCTCGTTGAACAGCGCCATCGAGACCGCGCCCGACACCGAATACGGGTCGAGCGTGGCGGTTTCCGAATACTTCAGCAGCAGCGACGCGTTGAGGTGCGACAGGTTCACCTGCCCCATCGACCAGCCGGCAAACTTGCGCTCACCGATCTCTTCGTAGCTGAGCAGCATCACGTCGCGGTGGCGGGCGTCGTTGGCGATGCGGTTGTAGAGCTGGCTCACCGGCAGGCGGCCACCTTCGAGCAGCTGCAGGAACAAACCCTCCGAGAAGCACAACACGCCGGTCACCCCGGTGGCCGGGTTGTTCTGGCGCGACTTCTTCAGAATCGCGGCCAGCGCCTCCTGGTTGACGGAATCGTTGGCGCGGCTGGCGTACATCAGGCGGACGAGCATGGTGGGTACCTCTTCAATTCTTCTTGCTGAGCAATGACAAAAACTCGCGCCGCAGGTTGGCGTCTTTCAAGAAGGCGCCGCGCATCACGCTGTTGGTCATCATCGAGTCGCTGTCTTTCACGCCGCGCCACTGCATGCAGAAGTGGTCGGCCTCCATCACGATGGCCAGGCCGTCGGGCTTGACGCGCGACTGCAGCTCGTTGGCGAGCATCGTCACCGCCTCTTCCTGGATCTGCGGGCGCGACATGATCCAGTCGCAGATGCGCGCGTATTTGCTGAGGCCGATGAGGTTGGAGTATTCGTTGGGCAGGATGCCGATCCACACCCGGCCCATGATCGGGCACAGGTGGTGCGAGCAGGCGCTGCGCACGGTGATCGGGCCCACGATCATCAGCTCGTTCAGGCGCTCGACGTTGGGGAACTCGGTGACTGCCGGCATCGGCACGTAGCGCCCGCGGAACACCTCGGTCAGGAACATCTTGGCCACACGCTGGGCGGTTTCGTTGGTGTTGTGGTCGCTGTCGGTGTCGATCACCAGCGACTTCAGCACCTCCTGCATCTTGGCGGCCACCTCGTCGCGCAACTCGTCGATCTCGCCTTCGCGCAGGTAGGCCGAGATGTTGTCGTTGGCGTGGTAGCGGCGCTCGGCGCCGATCAGCCGGTAGCGAATGCGGTCGGAGGCGCTGAGCCGGGCGAGCTCTTCTTCGCTTCTGAAAATGGGTGACGGTGTGTCGCCGGGCATGGGCGGTTCCTGTCGTGTGGAAAAGGGGTGATTGTGGCCGTTGTCGGCAGCGCGTGCTGTGCCCGTGGTTGTTGCCCCAAGGCGCGACGCGGTCTGCGACAGCCTCCTGACACAACGCTGTCAGCACCCCCCGCGCAGCATCACGTCTCCCAATCACCCGCCCCAACAACAACAGGAGAGATTCAGATGGCCCAACACACCCAACACCACGCCGTGAACTGGTTCGAGATCCCCGTGAAGGACATGGGCCGCGCCCAGGCCTTCTACGAAAGGCTGCTCGCCGCCAAGCTGCACCGCGAAACCATGGGCGAGCAGACGCTGGCCGTGTTCCCGTATGACGACAACGCCGTCGGCGGCTGCCTGCTGGCTGGTGCTGGCGTCGAGCCCTCGACCAGCGGCGCGCTGGTCTACCTCAACGCCAAGCCTTCGCTCGACGCGGTGCTGGCCCGGGTCGAAGCCGCCGGCGGCCGCATCACCACGCCCAAGGTGCAATTGCCGGGCGACATGGGCGTGTTTGCCCACATCACCGACAGTGAAGGCAACCGCCTCGGCCTGCACGCCCTCGCGTAGCATGTTCGCTCGCAGCCGGCAGGAGACCACGCCATGAAACTCGGCTACACCATCGTCTACGTGAGCGACGTTGCGGCCTCGCTCGCCTTCTTCGAGCGGGCCTTCGGGCTGCCCACGCGCTTTCTGCACGAAAGCGGCACCTACGGCGAAGTGGAGACCGGCGCCACCACGCTGAGCTTTGCGCAGCACGCCACGGCCCGCGACAACCTCGGCCACGACTATGTGGCGGCCGACACCTCGGCGCAGCCGCTGGGCGTGGAGATCGGCCTGGTCACCGGTGACGTGGCAGCCGCCTGTCAGCGTGCGGTGCAGGCCGGCGCCACGCTGCTGGCTGCACCGAGCACCAAACCCTGGGGCCAGACCGTCGCCTACGTGCGCTGCCCCGACGGCACGCTGGTTGAGCTGTGTACCCCGGTCGGAGGCTGAAACACGCATGCGCCGCGCCGACCGCCTGTTCCAGATCGTCCAGCTGATCCGTGGGCGCCGCCTGTCCACCGCGCAGTTCCTCGCGCAGCGGCTGGAGGTGTCCGAACGCACCATCTACCGCGACGTCGCCGAGCTGATGGTGCAAGGCGTGCCCATCGACGGCGAGGCCGGCGTGGGCTACCGCATGCGTGCGGGGTTCGATTTGCCACCACTCATGTTCACCCACGAAGAAGCCCAGGCCCTGGTCGCCTCGGTGCGCATCGCCCAGCCGCGGCTCGACGCCGCGCTGGCGGCGCAGGCCGAAAACGCGCTCTCCAAGATCCTCGCCGTGCTGCCGGTGGCCGCGCGGGCGGCGGCGGAGAGCCTGGCGGTGTATGCGCCACCGATCGAGTTCGACCCCGGCACGCGGGCGCGGCTGGAGCCGCTGCGCCTGGCGGCCGAGGCGCGGCGCAAGGTGCGCCTGAACTACCGCGACCTGAAAGACAGCGAGAGCCAACGCACCGTGCGCCCGCTCGGCTGCTTCTACTGGGGTGCGGTGTGGACGCTCGCCGCCTGGTGCGAGGCGCGCACCGAGTTCCGCAGCTTCCGCGTCGACCGCATCCAGACGCTGCAGGTGCTCGACGACACCTTCCGCGACGAGCCGGGCAAAACCTTGCCCGACCTGTTTCGCCAGACCCAGGCCGAGATGGGCCACCGCGCCAACGGCATCAGCCTCTGAAGGCGCCTCAGCGCTGCGCCTGCCAGCGCCGCAGCAGCTCGCGCCAGGGCCGCAGCCGCGCCACCGCGTCACCCAGGCGTTCGCCCGACGCCCCGCGCCACAGGTGGGCCACGTCGAAGCTGAACAGGGGCTGCAGGTCACTGCGCCGTGACAACGGCATGCGCAGCAGGTTGAGGTTGTCGTACACCCACGGGTCGCCGGGGTGGCCGCCGCCCAGCAGCACGACATGCGGCACATGCAGGCCCGGTGTGTCGAGCGGGGTGTGGATGGCATAGAGCAGCCGCTCGCAGCCGCAAGGGCGGCCACAGTCGCGCAGCACGAAGTACTTGGCGATGGCAAGGTCTTCGCAGTCGCCCTGCGCCGTCGCAAAGGTTTCGGCCGGGGTCTGCCAACGATCGAGCGCGCCGTCGGGGCGGTAGCCGATGTGGCGGTTGATGTGGTTGTTGACGAGGCTTTCGCGCTCGTCGAGCGGCAGATGTGCCGCCGCCTGCGACAGCGCGCTGTAGTCGCGCAGGGCTTGGGGGGTCACCCGTGCCGTGGGCTCGCTCGGGCGCGCCAGGGTCGGCGCATGAACCCACAGGCCCCATGTCATGAACGCCGCCAGGCTTCTGCGCAGCATGTGTGGCCTCCCCTGCTGTGTTCATCTGAACTTAGGCGCCGGGGGGGCGCAAGGCAAGCGGCGTTGCCGTCAGGCGAGCGGTTTCAGCCAGCGCAGGTCGGTGTGGGTGGGGCCGTGCGAGCCGGCCCACACCGGGCAGCCGGCCACGGCCTCGGCGCGCTGCACCCACTCGGCGGCCGAGGCCAGGGGCCGTGGCGCATAGCGGGGCTCGGCGCTTTGCAGCAGCGAGGTCAGCCACGCCTGGTGCGCGAGGTCGTGTGGTGCGCCGAGCGGCAGGCGCGACACCGTCTCGCCACCCGGGGTGCCATAGGCCGAACACCACTTGAGCGGCGGGCCGGTGTCGAACACATCGAGGTGGCTGACCAGCAGGCCATGCAAGGGGCCAGCCACGTCGAGCGCATACCGCAACAGCACCGCATCGGGGTGGCCGCGGCGGAAGGCACCTTGCCAACCGCCGCTGAGGTTGTGCGGCTCGTGCAGAACGTCGAGCGCCATGTCGTGGGTGGGCAGCGGCCCCGCGCCGTGGCGGGTGAGGTGGCTGCGCAAAAGGCCCAGGTGCAACACCGGGCCCGCCACGCCCACATCGGCCAGCACGGCTTCGGCGGCCGCCGGGCCCACGCTGCTCCAGCTGGTGTGGGGGTGAAAGCCGCGCCACTCGTCGAGCAGCAGGCCTTGTGCGCCTTCGAACAGCACCGTGCCGGGTCGCTGCAAGCGTTCGGCGATGGCCGCGGGCTTGGCGGGCGGCACGGTGCGCAGCAGCGTTTGCACACGCGCCAGCCACAGGTCGGCCACGCCATCGTCGGCCAGCAGCTGCGCTTCGGCGGCCCAGTCGCTGACACGAAACGCCTGCGCCAGGTCGAGCTCGGCGGCAAGCGTGCGGCGCAACGTGGCGAGCTTGTCGCGTCCCAGGGCCGGGCGCAGCAGGTCGCCGTAGTGCAGGGCCTGCGCGGGATGCTGCAAGGCATGGCGCACGGTCTCGCCCACACCCACGCCACAGCTGCCGTGGGCGGCGCTGCCCCGCTGCCACTCGCGCAGGCGGCCGGCGGCCTGGTGGTAGGGCGTGGTGATGCGGCAGCGCGTGTCGATCATCAAACGCGACAGCGCATCACCGACACCCACTTGCTCAAGACATTGCGCTTCAACGAGCAAGGCCGTCGGGTGCACCACCACCGGCGAGGCCAGCACGGTGGCCACACCCGGCACGAAACTGCCGGCGCCAAACTGCGAGAAGGTGTGGTGCCGCCCATCGGGCAAGACCACGTTGTGGCCGGCCTGCGCGCCGCCGTTGAAGCGCACCACCGTGTGGGCCTGCCAGTGGCGGCACAGCGCGTCGGTGAAGAGGCCCTTGCCGCAGTCGCCGAAGCCCAGGCCGATCAGCGAGACAAAACGGGCACCGATCAGCGACATGCCTCAGCCTCTCCCTTTACTCCGTTCGGGCTGAGCCTGTCGAAGCCGGCGCCGTGCTGTGCGCACCCTTCGACAGGCTCAGGGCGAACGGACTCGGGCTGAGGTATGTCACCCATCAGGAAATGCGTCGTGGCCAACGCCACTCAGCCGAACAAACGCCGCCACCAGCTCGACGGTGCTGCTGCACCACTGCGGCTCGCGTGCGGCCTCGCCGGGGCGTTGGGGTCGAGCAGGTCGGCGT
>NZ_JADMJX010000115.1:6392-7678 GCF_018780185.1 Rhizobacter sp. | reverse complement strand
CCACTGCGGCTCGCGTGCGGCCTCGCCGGGGCGTTGGGGTCGAGCAGGTCGGCGTAAGGCCGCAGCGCCCGCACGATGGCGCCCACACGATCACGGGCCATGCCATCGGCCTTGAGCGCCTGGGCCACGGCATCGGTGTCGGGCAGCACACGCTCGGTCAGGCCCACGATGGCGGCGGCCACCGCGCAGGTGTCGTCGGGCGACTCCATGCAGATCACGTGGTCGCCCAGCAGCTCGCGCCAGCGCGCTTCGCAGCCGCCACGGCGCTGCAGGTCGGGGATCAGGAAGAACAGGTGGTAGCTCTCGGCCGCGGCGGCGATCGCCTCTTCGATGGGGATGTCTTCGTCGAGCTTCTCGCCGATCAGCGACTCGATCTGGTGGCGCGAGACGGCCGGGTACGGCAGCTCGTCACCCGTCATGAACAGGTAGCCGCGCTTCTTGCGGCGGGCCATGCTGTCGAGGTCGGTGTGCTGGGCGAGCACGTAGAACGCGAGCTCGTAACTCTCGGAGCCGCTGCCACCACCGCCGCCTTCGAGGTAGCTCCAGGTGAGCCACTGGTCCATCAGCTCGGCGGTCGACTCGAACTGGCCGACCTGCAACGGCGCGCGATCGGAGGTGGCGTCGCCAATGGCCATGAACATCAGCTGCGGGTCGGCGATGTGGCAGGCACCGAGCAGCTTCATGAAGTTGGGCAGCTCGCGCCGCGCCAGCAGCTGGGGGATGTCGCCCATCGAGCCGGTGACGTCGAGCGCGAACACGATGGGCAGCGAGTTCGGGTGCTCGGCGCTGTCGCGCGACTCGCGCACCTTGAGGCCGCGCGGGTCCATCAGCGCGTGGCAGCCCCGCTGCGAGAACACCTCGCCGGCCGGCCGCGAGGCGCGGTCGGCCACCAGGGCGGCGTGGGCAGCGTGCGAGTAGTTTCCGTGTCCCATGGGGTGTGGTCCTTGGCAGGGCGCTCAGGCGCGCAGGGGGGTGAAGGGGATGAATTGTGGCGGCCCGAAGGCCTCGCGCGCGGCGGCGACCAGGGCCTGGTCGATGCCGTGCGCGCCGAACCGTGCGCACCAGGCGGCGTCTTCGCTGGCGGCACGCAACACGTCGGCCACCGGGGTGGGCAGGTGCGACGGGAGGGTCGGGCGGTCGCTGGTGTCGCCACTCAGCAGCGCGCGGATCGTCCAGGCCGATTGCATCAGGTCACGCGTGGTGTCACCGCCGTGTTGGGCGCGCGACCAGCCGATCACCAGCACGCCGTGGTCAGCCGGGTGCAGCAGCCAGTGGGCGGCGCGCAG
>NZ_JADMJX010000115.1:0-6292 GCF_018780185.1 Rhizobacter sp. | reverse complement strand
GCGAGCTTGATCGTGACCCGCTGCGGCAGCGCGCCACAGCGTTCGGCCAACAGCACCTCGCTGTGCTCGCCCTGGCCCAGCGGCGCCAACACGCGGTAGCGTTGGCTGGCGATGGGCAGCACACGGCCGCTTGCGCCCCCGAGCGAGCGCTGATAGGCCGCCTGGTACGGCGCCCGCTCGACCACGCTGGCGCTGCGCGTGACCATCGCGCGGCAGTAGGGGCAGGCGACCATGCGCCACAGCGCCTGCCGTGGCAAGGCGCCACCACACTGCGGGCAGGTGAGTGCGGTGAAGCCCATCACTCCTCTTTCGGCCAGGCGCCGTTGACGTTCACCAAGCGGCACTCGCTGGTGTAGGGCTGGCGGTTGGCGTCACATGCCGACAAGGCCCTGGACATGGCCTCGCGCTGAGAGGCCTGGCCGGCTTGCCAACCGAACGCGCCACCACCCCCGACGGCAAAGGCCTTCTGGTTCGGCTCGCGTGCATACGCGGCATAAGCGTCGAGCGCGGCGGGCGAGCTCAGGTACTGCGCGGCGCGTTGCAGGGTGGCCGGGTCGGCGCCGCCGGGTTGCTGCTCGGTGGCCCGGCGCGCGGCACGCTGGCTGTACTGGTCGTAGCTGCTCATGGCCAGGCGGCTGATCGCGATCAGGGCGATGGTGCTCACGATGACGATCGCCACGGCCACCAGGCCATTGCCCTGCCGGGGCTTGTCGCCATAGTCGTTGTCGTCTGACGAACCCGGCACGAACAGCAGCACGAGGGTCGCGACGAAGCCCAGGTAGGGGATGAACGTCAGCAACGCCCACCAGCCGCTGAAGTTGAAGTCGTGCAAGCGCAGCGCGGTCACGCGCAACGACCAGATGAAGAACACGATGCCCGCGACCCCGAGCGGGATCAGCACCAGCATGCTGCGAAAAATCGGCAACAGCACCGCAGCGACGATGCCGATCAGTGCAATGCCCAGCCAGGCCAGGCCACCGGCGTTGAGGTACGAGATGCGCCCCATGCGGCCTTCGAAACTCAGGCTCAGCATGGGCGGCGGGTCGACCGTGCCGCCGGAAGAGACCTCGCCGCCGGCCGAGCGCGGCGGCGCATAACGCCCACCGGCGCGCGCCGCGTCGAGCCGCTCGGCGCGGGCCCGGTCGGCGTCTTCCTTCTTGGCGGCAATGCCGCGTGGCATGTCGGTGGTGCAGGCGCGGCAGAACACCTGCTTGGGCTGGCGCTCGCCGCAGTTGGGGCAGGTGATCTGCTCTTCGAGCGGTGCAAGCGCCGGAATGAGCGCCGCCGCTGCTGGCGCTGGCGCTGGCGATGCCGCGGGCTTGGCACCTTCCAGCGGCTCGATGTGGACGCGCGCGCCCAACGCGGCCAGCTTGGCCACATAGCGCGTCGCCTCGCCCGCCGGCAACGCGCGCTTGAGCACGGTGCGCTCGCCCGAAAACATCGCGGCCAGCCTCGCGCCTTCGATCTTGAAGGCCTCGCCGAAACGACGCTTCACCTCGTCAAACTGAAAACCGTCGATCACCTCGCCGGCAAACACCAGCCTGACCTGAGCCTCTCCCTCCATCGCGCCCTCCCGCGTCGTGGTTATGTCTGGGCGCCAAGCATAGTAGGGGAATGCACCGCAGCAGCTGCGCTCAGGCCGCAAGCCCGGCCCAATGTCACACCACGCACACCCCTCACACGAGGGTGCGTAGCTCGGCCAGCATGACCGCGTTGTCGAGGTCGAAGTAGTGGGTGTGCGCGTCGGCGCCCAGGCAAAGGTCGCGGTAGTCGGGCGCCTGCTGGGTGGGCTTGCCGTCGTAGGCCGCCGGGTCGACCGCGAGCGCGGGCAGGACCGGGTCGGTGGCGGGCGTCCACAACCAGCGGCCCACGTAGTCGCCCGCCGCCCACACGTTGACCCAGTGCGCCACGCCGAGGTCAGCGCGCGGGTCGGGGCCGTGGTCGCCGGTCTTTCCGAGAACCCAGCCGTATTGGCAGGGGAAGCGCAGCGCATACAACTGGCGCAGCGGGCTGCCGCAGGTGAGCAGTCGCACGTTGCTGGCCGCGAGCTCGCGGCCCAGGCGCAGCAGGCGGTCATCGCCGCGCGTGCCGGCATGCGACAGCAGCTGCCCGCGACGCTGCAGGTAGCGCAACAGATCGGCGGTGATCACCGTGCCCTGGCTGTGCGCCACGATCACGATGCGGTCGTAACCCTGCTGCAGCACGTGCTCCAGCACCGCCACGTAACGCTCGACGATCATCACCCGCGGGATCGCCTTGCGCGGGAACTCGCGGAAGTGGTTGTCAACATCGAGCGCCGCATCGAGCGGTGCGCGCAAGGCCTTGAGCTGCTTGAAAGCCACGCCGCCGATCGCCACCAGGCCCACCGCCCCGCCGGCAACCACCAGCACCAGCTTGCCCAGCAGGTCACCCGACCAGGTGCCCACCGGCAAGGCCACCACGCCGAGCCACGGCAACGAGATACCCAGGCGCGCGAGCTGGCTGCCCACCAGCAGCACCGCCACACCGATCAGCACGAGGGTGATGAGCCAGCTCCACCAGCGCACCAGCCGGTCGAGCGCGCGGTAACCGGCGGTGAGCCAATGCCCCAGGCGCGGCGCGGCCGGCCCGCTGACCAGGCGCAGCTCGACCAGCACACTGGGCAGGAACACCAACGCGACGAAGCCCAGCAAGGCCAGCAGCATCACCGCGATCACGGCAAAGGTGTCGGTGCTGGCGCTGAAGCGCAGGGCCAGGAAACGCGCCGACTGCAGCCGCCCGTCGACCGTCACGTCGGCAAACCACCAGGGTGCGTAATGCAGCCCTTCGACCAGTGACTCCATCGGTTGCGACACCAGCGCCCACACCGTCATCACGAAGGCCACGAAGATGCCGACCGACACAAACAGCCCGAGCCGCGCGGTGACGATGCTCTGGCGGCGCGCGGCCGAGTTGAGCGCGCCGCTGCAGGCCCATTCGCCGAGGCTCACCGCCGCAGTGACCAGCAGCGCCATCAGCACCCAGCCACTCAGCTGCGCGAGCAGCAGCACCTCGACCGCGCGCAGCACACCGGCCACGAGACGCTCGCCGGCACCCGCCACGTCGTGCCCCACCGCACCCCAGGCGATGGCGCTCAGCGTCAGCGCCATCAACAGGGCGCCCACGCCATAGACGGCGCGAAAGCGCTCTTCGCAATAGCCCAGGAAGCGCTTGTAGGCCCACAGCAGCAAGCCCCCGCCCACCAGCATCACGACCCAGGCACCGGCGCCCGGCTCACGCAGCGCCGCCCAGGCCAGCAGCCCGCCGCCGCCCACACCCGCCCAGAAACCCCAGACCCAGGGCCGGCGCAGCAGGTAGACGCAAGCCACCGCCAGCGCCACGCCAGCGAGCACCGCGCCAGCGAGGCTGAACGAGCGCTCGCGCCCCACGATCAGCGCGGCCGGGATCAGCAAGAAGGCGCACATCAGCAGCTGCAGGAACAACAGCGCCAGCACGCGCGAGAACACCCAGTTGGCCCAGCGGTGGGTGCGTGCCAGCCAGCGCATCACCGTGCTCGGGCCCAACGCCACGTCGGCCAGCGAGAGCGTGTCGGAGCCCAGCTTGGAGAGGTGGAACAAGAGCGTGAACAGCTCGGTGAGGATGCGCGTCACGCTGCCACCGAGGCGCGACAGGTCGGCCCAGTGCATCTCGAACACGTCGGTCTGGCGCTGCGCGGTGTGCACGCGGTGGCAGGGCATGTCGTAGTGATGCGGCGTGATCTCGCCGCGGCGCACCGAGGCCGCCTTGGCCAGCAGGTAGTCGGTGAAGCGCACGCCGTGGTCGACCCCACTGCCACTGGCGGCGCTGTTGGGCAGCGGCGCGTCGGCCGCGGCGCCCGAGGCCGGCGTGGGCCGCTCGCCGAGCTGCGCGTCGAGGAAGTCGCTGCGCAGCGACTGGCGCAGCGACTTGCTGCTGCGCTCGATCCAGCCTTTCGGGTCCCAGCGGTGGAACGGCACCGCGGGGGCCAGCGCCGTCACATCGATGGGAGTGTCGGCGCGTGTCACGGGAGCATGGTGGCCCGCCGCCAACTGGGCCGCCACCTGGGCGCTGGTGACACCGCGCACCTGGTCGGCGATGCCGTGCACCACGATCACGGCCACCCGCTCGGGCCGCTCGGGGGGGGTGGCTGGGTTCATGGCGACAGAGGGTAGGCCTCGCACCCCTTGGCTGCATCCCTAAGGTGTGGGGCGCCCCGTCAATCCATCGGCCACGGCCGTGACGCAGGGCGCAGCTGCTCCCAGGTGCGGGCGATTTGCAGCACGCCCAGGTCGTCGTGGCGGTGACCGACGATCTGCAGGCCGATGGGCAGGCCGGCCGAGGTGTGGCCGCAGTTGACCGTGGCCGCCGGCTGCTCGCTCATGTTGTAGGGCAGCGTGAACGCAATGTGCTCGAAGGGTTGCGCCGGGTCGTTGGTCGGGCACGGCAGCTCGGCGGCGTAGGCGGCGATCGGCGAGGTGGGTGTGAACACGAAATCGAAGGGCCGGCACGCCGTGACCGCCGCGTCACGCATCACGCCCATCTGGCTGAAGCCCTTGAACACCTGCTCGCCGGAGAGGCCCGCACCACCACGCGCCCACTCGACGATGAAGGGCAGCACCTTGGCCCGCCGCTCGGGCGACAGGGCCGAGATGTCCATCCACGAACGGCAGCGCCAGAACTGGTCCATGCCTTCGGCCATGCCGCGGGTCATGAAAGGCGCGAGCGGCTCGACGATGGCGCCGGCGGCCTCGAACGCCTTGGCCGCGCCTTGCACCGCATCGGCCACCTCGGGATCGACGGGCAGGCCCCAGCCGGCGTCCATCATCAAACCGATCTTCAGGCCGCGCAGCGGGCGGGCCAGCTCCAGCCACGAGATCGGCTGGTAGGGCAGGCTCATCGAGTCGCGTGCATCGGGCAGCGAGAGCACCCGCATCATCAGCGCGGCGTCTTGCACGCTGCGCGTCATCGGCCCGGCCACGCGGCCGGCGTAGGGCGGGTAGATGGGGATGCGACCGAGGCTGGGCTTCAACGCAAAGATGCCGCACCACGCGGCGGGCAGACGGACCGAGCCGCCGATGTCGGTCCCCAGGTGCAGCGGGCCGTAACCGGCGGCCGACGCAGCGGCGGCGCCAGCGCTGCTGCCGCCGGGGTTCTTGCTCAGGTCCCAGGGGTTGCGGGTGAGCGGGTGAAAGCTCGACAGCCCCGACGACAACATGCCGTAGTCGGGCATCGTGGTCTTGCCGAGGATCACCGCACCTGCTTCGCGCAGGCGGGCGGTCGGCGGCGCGTCGCGTTCGGCCGGCACGAGGTCGGTGGCGGCGGTGCCGAGCGGGATCGGCACCCCCTTGCTCGCGATGTTTTCCTTGATGGTGACCGGCACACCATCGAGAGCGCCCTGCGGCTCGTTCTTCAGCCAGCGTGCCTGCGACGCCTCGGCCTGGGCGAGTGCAGCCTGCGGGTCGAGCGCATACGTGGCGTGGATGCTTGGCTCGCAGCGCTCGATGTGCTGCAACACCGCGCGTGTCACCTCGACCGGCGACAAGGCCTTGCTGCTGTAGGCGGCGAGCAGCTCGATGGCGCTCAGGGTGTGCAGTGTGTCCATGGGGTGCTCGCGGTGGCCGGCCGGTTCAAGACCGAGTGCGAACTCTGCCAGAAGCGGGCCGCGTTCAGCAGCCTCGTTTCCACCCCGGCGCGGGCCTGCCGCTCAGGCGCGGTGGCGGCGCCGGCGCCAGTAGACGCTCGCCATCCACAGCCACGACACCAGGAAATAGGTCGCCACGCTCAGGGTGACCGCCAGCACGCTCAGACCGAGCACCAGTGGCTTGCCCACACCGAGCACGCGCCGCAGCCAGCCCTCGTACCAGCTTTCGTCGGCAGGCGCGGGTGCCACCTCTTGCGGCTGGGGCGGAAGCTGGCCTTCGTGCGACGCTTCGCCCAGGATCGCGCCGCCCACCCGCCACGCCACGTAATACACCGGTCCGAAGGTCAAGGGGTTGGTCACCAGCGTGCTCGCCACGGCCGCGGGCAGGTTGGCCCGCAGCACCACGGCGGCGGCGGCGCTGAGGGGGATCTGCGCGATCGGCAGCAGCAGGCCAAAGAAGATGCCGAGCGCCATGCCCAGCGCAAGCCCACGCCGGCTGAAGTGCCATACGCGGGGGTGCTGCAGGGAGGGGCCCAACCAGCGCAGCCAGCGGTTGCGTTGGATGGTGTCGGGGCTGGGCAGGAACTTGCGGAATTGGCGCATCGGTCGGGTTCGACCCGCGGTCGCTGGGGAGGTTCAGTCTAGGGCCTGTTC
>NZ_JADMJX010000279.1 GCF_018780185.1 Rhizobacter sp. | reverse complement strand
GGTCGGCGATCTCGAACACGTGCGGCATGTTGTGGCTGATCAGGATCACCGGCAGGCCCTTGTCGCGCACGCGGCGGATCAGCTCCAGCACCATGTTGCCCTCCTTCACGCCGAGCGCGGCGGTGGGCTCGTCCATGATGACCACGTGGCGCGCGAAGGCGGCGCTGCGCGCCACCGCCACACCCTGGCGCTGGCCACCCGACAGCGTTTCGACGGCCTGCGTCATGGAGCGGATGCCGACCTTCAGGTCGCGCATGTGGGCGATGCTTTCTTCGAGCATGCGTTTCTTGTCGAGCATGCGAAGCACGCTGCCGAGAAAACCTGGGCGGCGCAGCTCGCGGCCGAGGAACAGGTTTTCGGCGATGGTCATGGCGGGTGCCACGGCCAGCTCCTGGTACACCGTCTCGATGCCGGCGCGGCGCGCGTCCATCGGGCTCTTGAAGTGCACCGGGCGGCCGTCGAGCAAGATCTCGCCTTCGTCGGGAATCGTGGCGCCCGACAGGGCCTTGATCAACGAAGACTTGCCGGCACCGTTGTCGCCGATCACCGCCAGGATTTCACCCGCGCGCAGCTCGAAGTCGACACCGTCGAGCGCGGTGACTTGGCCGTAGCGCTTCACCAGGCCCTTGGCCTGCATCACGATCTCGGCCATGGCTAGCGCCCTCCTTTGCGAGACAGCTGGTCGGTGGCCACCGCCAGGATGACCAGGATGCCGGTGATCAGGATTTGATACACCGACGACACACCCATCAGCGTGAGGCCGTTGCGGAACACGCCGACGATCAGCGCGCCCACCAGCGTGCCCAGCACCACACCGCGCCCGCCGAACAGGCTGGTGCCACCGAGCACCACCGCGGTGATCGCGTCGAGGTTTTCGGTCTGGCCGGCATTGGGGTCGCCCACGCCGGTGCGCGCCACCGACAGCAGCGACGCAATGCCGTAGAACAGGCCCGCCAGCACGTACACGCCCAGCAGCACCCGCTGCGTGGGGATGCCGGTCAGGCGCGTGGCTTCGGGGTTGTTGCCCACCGCGTAGACGTGGCGCCCGGATGCGGTTTCGCGCAGGCCGAACCACGCGACGAAGTACAGCACCAGCATCAGCACCACGCCGTAGCCGACCGCCGTGTCGCCGATGCGAAAGGTGTTGCCGAGCACGGTCAAAGCGTCGGGCAGGTCGGTCACGGTTTGCGAGCCCGAGTAGAGCTGCGTGATCGCGAACGCAATGTTCAGCGTGCCCAGCGTCACGATGAAGGGCGGCAGGCGAATGCGGGTGACGAGCAGGCCGTTGACCAGGCCGAACAAGGTGGTGACGCCCAGGCCACAGGCGATGGCCAGCGGGGCTGGCAGCCCCAAGTCGGTGGCGAACTTGGTCATCACGATGCCGCCCAGCGCCATCACCATGCCGCAACTCAGGTCGATGCCGGCGGTCAGGATGATCAGCGTCTGGCCGATCGCGATCACGCCCACCACCATCACCTGCTGCAAGATGAGCGAGAAGTTTTGCGCCGAGAGAAAGCGCTCGCTCTGCGTGGCGAAGAACACGCAGGCGAGCAGCAGCGCAATGAACGGGCCCAGGGTGGCAATGGGCGGCAGGCGCGGCGAGCTTGGGTTCATGGTGTGGTGGCGTGGGGTGTCGCGAGGCGTGTGGCAAGCAGCGCGAACGGCTTACTTGTTGCCCCAGCAAGCGCCCAGGCCGAAAGCGGTGTCTTTGCTGTCGACCCCCTTGACGGCCTTGTCGCTGATCAGCGTGACGCCGGTGTCGGTGTAGCCCGACACCTTCTTGCCGCCTTTGGCGTAGGCCACGCCGGCTTCCACGCCCATCGCGGCCATCTTCAACGGGTATTGCTGCGAGGTGGCAGCAATCACACCAGCCTTCACGTTCTTCACGCCGGCACAGCCGCCGTCTACCGAGACGATCATCACGCCCTTGTTCTTGCCCGCGGCCTTCAAGGCCTGGTAGGCACCTGCGGCAGCAGGCTCGTTGATGGCGTAGACGAGGTTGATGTCGGGGTTCTTTTGCAGGCAGTTTTCCATCGCCGTCTGGCCTTTGGCCTGGTCACCGAAGCTGTCGGCCATGCAGATGATTTCGGCGCTACTGGAGAGTTCGTTGCTCTTGGCATCGGCAGCCTTCAGGCCGAACCCCGACATGAAGCCGTTGTGGCGTTGGGCGCCGACCGGGTGGCCGGGGAAGAGGTCGAGCGTGGCGATCTTCGCGGGCTTGCCGGCGAAGGCGGCCTTGGCGTATTGGCCGATCAGCACACCGGCCTTGTAGTTGTCGGTGGCAAACAGCGCGTCGGTGGCGTCGGCCGGCTCGGTCGGGCTGTCGAGCGCAATCACCATCACGCCTTTTACGCGCGCCTTGGCGATCGAGGGCACGATGGCCTTGGAGTCGCTCGGTGTGATGAGAATGGTCTTGGCGCCCGCGGCAATCATGTTTTCAATCGCCGTCACCTGGCCGGCGTTGTCGCCGTCTTGCTTGCCGGCCGCGCTCAGGAGCTTGGCGCCACTGGCCTTGGCGGCAGCCTGCGCGCCTTCCTTCATCTTCACGAAGAACGGGTTGGTCTCGGTCTTGGTGATGAGGCCGATGACGGGTTGATCGGCGGCAGCAGCCAGTCCGCTGCAAAACAGTACCGACAGGGCCAGGGAAGTCGTCTTGATGTGCATGCTTTGTCTCCGGGAACGCATGTTGAAAGCGACCAAAGTATCGGCGGCTAGAATTAATAAATCAATTCGATTGATTAATGGATAACCCGGATGCCCCAGGCCGTGCCGCGGGCTCAAGCTGAGAGCGCTGCGCAGCGCGCAGGCGTTTTCCTTTTTCCTTTCCGTCTTTTCAATGGTCAATGGAGCCCCCATGTTTGTCGTTTGCGGCGAAGCCCTGATGGATGTGTTTTCCACCGGCACCACGCCCACTGGTGTGACGCTCGATGCGCGCGTGGGCGGCTCGCCGTTCAACGTGGCGCTGGGCCTGGCACGGCTGGCCCAGCCGGTGGCCTTCCTGGGGGGCGTGTCGCGAGGCTTTCTTGGCGAGCGGCTGATGCACGCGTTGGCCGACGAGCAGGTGGACACACGCGCCGTGTGGCGCAGCGATGCGCCCACCACGCTGGGCCTGGTCGGCCTCAACGCGGCCGGCGCAGCCTCGTATGCGTTCTACGGCGAAGGCGCGGCGGACCGCCTGGTGCCGCCGCAAGCGCTCGATGCCTTGCCCGCCGACATCGCCGCCATCCACATCGGCTCGTACAACGCGGTGATCGAGCCGGTGGCGAGCACCTTGCGCACCCTGGTGTCGCGCCACCAGGGCCGCAGCCTGGTCGCCTACGACCCCAACATCCGCCTCAGCGTCGAGCCCGACCTGGACCGCTGGCGCGAGCAGTTGCAGTGGATGCTGCCGCGCACGCAGCTGCTGAAGATCAGTGACGAAGACCTGGCGTCGCTCTACCCCG
The DNA here is from genome assembly GCF_018780185.1 of Rhizobacter sp. Classification (GTDB taxonomy): domain Bacteria; phylum Pseudomonadota; class Gammaproteobacteria; order Burkholderiales; family Burkholderiaceae_C; genus Rhizobacter. Next base: position 452 of record NZ_JADMJX010000279.1, on the reverse strand, counting down.
GCGCCGACCCGCAGGAAATGGCCAGCGGCTGGCTCGCCCAAGGCGTGGCGCTGGTGGTGCTGACACGCGGGGCACTGGGGGCGCTCGCGTGGACAGCATCACACCAAGTGCAAGTGCCTACCGTTCCGGTGCAGGTGATCGACACCGTGGGCGCAGGCGACACCTTCCAGGCCGCGCTGCTCACCTGGCTGGCCGAGCACGGTGCGTTATCGGCGCAGGCCATCTCACAGCTCGACGCCCAGGCACTGACGCAGGCGCTCGAATTCGCAGCCCGCGCCGCCGCCATCACCTGCTCGCGGCGCGGGGCCGACATGCCGCGCCGCGCAGAGCTCAGCTGAAGCTCACCCGGCGGTGCGTCAGCGCCGGCAACTGGGCGCGCACTTCGGCCAGGCGCGCCACATCGAGCTCGGCCATCACCACCCCTTCACCCACCTCCTGCAAGGCCTGAACTT
>NZ_JADMJX010000151.1 GCF_018780185.1 Rhizobacter sp. | reverse complement strand
ACCATGGCGGCATCGAGCTTCACGTAGTCGAGGCCTGCTTCGAACAGGCGCGGGATCAGGCCCAGGCGTTCACCCGCATGCTCCAGCCCCAGGCGCACGCCGGTGGGCCGCAGTTGGCGGCTCAACTCCTGCAGCAGATCGAAGTGCTCGACCGCTGCGCTCTCGGCCACCTCCAGCCAGATCAGGCGCGCCACGCGCGGTGAGTCCCACAGCAGCGCCCGCAAGCGAGACGCAAAACCGCTGTCAGTCAGCGAGGCCGGCGAGAGGTTGACACAGCGTGCCTGGCCGTCGCTGCCCGATTCGGCCAGGGCCAGTGCAAGCGCACGTTCGTCGATGTCCACCGTGAGCTTGCTGCGCATCGCCAGCGGCAGCCAGCGTGCGGCCGGCTCGAAAGCGCCTTGCTCTTCCAGTTGCAGGCGCAGCGGGCATTCGAGGTGGATCACGTCGCGCCGCGCGTTCACCACCGGAAAGCTCACCAGGTGCACCCGCCCTTGCGCCAGTGCCTCTCGGATGCGCTGGCGCCAGGCGCCCTCGCCCAGCATGGCCACGCTGTTGGCTGGCTCGTTGCCCAGCTCGACCGTGAACGGGCCGCGCGCTTCGGCACGGGCCAACGCAGCATCGGCCGCGCTCATCAGCAGGCCGGGGGTCATGTCGCGGCGCAACTCGATCGCGCCCATGCACACCGCCGCGCCGCCGCCCAGGGTGGGCAACACCACGGCGAGCGCATCAGACAAGGCCTGCGCCGTCTCGCGCGCCACGCCGGGCACGGGCAGGCACAGCGCAAAGTCGGAGCCGTTCAAGCGACCGAGGAAACAACCCTTGGCCCGCTCCGAATACGGCCGCAAGGCTTGCCCGATGGTGGTGATCACACGGTCGGCCCCGGCGTGCCCCAAGTGGCGGTTGATGGCCGCCAGGTCGAGCACGCGCAGCAGCACCAACCCCCCTTCGGCCGTGCCGTCTTCGCGCTGCAGCGCTGCACTCAGCTGACCGAGAAAGTGCGCTCGGTTCGATACACCGGTGAGGCGGTCGCAGTTGGCCTGCTTGTGCAAGGTGTCGAGCTGCTCGGCCTGGGCCTGGAAGGTCACGCGCAAGCGGTTCACCATCGTGTTCATGGCCCGCGTGAGGCGCTGCAACTCGGGCACACGCGGCTCGGGCACGGTCTTGAACTCACCCGCCACCAGCGCATGCGCCTGCTCCACCGTCGAATCGAGCGGCTTGCGGATTCGCGCCACCACCAGCGTGCCCACTCCACCGGCGATCAGGCCCACGAGGCCCAGCGCCAGCGCCGAGCGCAGGCTGCCACCCCACAGCTCGTCGTGCGCAAAGAAGGTGTGGCTCACCACCTCGACCTTGCCGAGTGCACGCCAGCCGTCCGACACCTGGGCCACGCCCGGCTCGCTCTCGATCGGCGCCAGGCTCACGAACCACGCCGGCGCCGACGACTCGCTGGCCTGGGCCTCGCGAACGAACGGCACGCTGCCATCGGCGGCGGTGAAGCGGATGCGGCGGTAGTAGCCGGTGTCGAACTGGGCCGACATCAACAGGCCCATCAGCTCGCGGTCGCCTTTTTGCTGCGACAGCGCCAGCGCCAGCGAGGTGGCGTTGTCGGCGTTCTTCAGACGAAGCTGGGTTTGCAGGTAGCCGCGCGCCGACTCCACCGCCACCGTGACACTGCCGGCAAATGCGAGCAACACCGTGCCCAGCAGCAGCAACCAGATCTGACGAATCAGCGACATGCCCTCTCCCCGGTTTGTATGTCGTTCATTGGAACCCTTCTGCACGGGCCTTCGCAAGCACCTCGCGCCAACGCGAAAGACGCGCGGTGGGGTCGCCTGCCGCCAACGGCCCCACACCTTGCCACAAACCTTCGCTGTTGAAGCTGAACACAGGCACCAGATCGGGCCGCCTCGACGCAGGCCGCACCTCGGTGATCAGGTTGTCCAGAATCAGCGGCTCGGCGCCGGCCGCCGCATAGTAGGCCAGCACCATGTGGGCTTGCACCGCACCGTTCGGCCCGCCGATCTGGGCGCGCACGTAAACCAGCCGCAGCTTGGAGACGGGCATGCCCATCGCGAGCAGGCTGAAGTATTTGGCGATGGCGTAGTCCTCGCAATCGCCCTGGCCCTTGTCCAGCGTTTCCAGCGGGCTGGCCCAATGGTCGATCTCGCTCCACACCTCGGTGTCATCACGAAACAAGACACGCTGGTTGAAGAACTGGTTGATGGCCTGCAGCTGCGTGAACTCGTTCTGGTCCAGCCCCTGGGTCAGCAGCGGCTGCAAGGCCTGCGCGCTGGTCACCGCGCGGGGCGACAGCTTGCGTGCTGCGGCCAGCATGCGTTCGGCGTCCCAGGCCTGCGAGGGGCTGCCAGAGCACAACAGTCCCAGCACCGCCAGCCCGACCGCGCCCCACAGGCGCACCGACGCCCATCGCGCGCGGCCGTGGAGAGCGTGGTTCAGAGGGACGTCGGGCACCGGGCATCCTGAGGGTCAACGCCATGTTGTCGTCACCCGCGCGGGTGACTTGAGGCTTTCGTGCCCTCGTGTCACGGGGCGGCGGCCGCATTCGGCAAAGTCGCTTGTCGCGCATAAACACGCACGCCGTCAAGGCAGCCGTGAAATAGTCCCAGCCGTTCACGCGGACAGGGGGGCTGGCTGGCACGAGGCGGCAGCTAAACTCGCGGCGCAGTGAAGGAATCCCTCACTACGCACTGCACGTGCCCCAAGAAAGCTCCCAACGAATGCGTTTCAAGACCCAAGCCTTGTTGACTGCGACTGCCTTGCTGTTCTCCGCAGGCGCCGGCGCACAAAGCAACGAGGCCTTGAAAGCGGCAGCGCAAAAGGCGATTGGCGCCAATCCCGAGGTCACCGCGCGCTTCAACGCCTACCGCGCCGCGGCCGATGCCGTCGCGGCAGCACGCGGCGGCTACTACCCGCGCCTTGACCTGAGTGCCTCGGTCGGCCGCGACCGCGACACGATCAGCACCCGCACACCCGAAACCCAGTCGCTCAGCCGAAGCGGTGCCGCTCTGTCGCTCAGCCAGCTGCTGTGGGACGGCCTGGCCACCCAGAACGAAGTAGGGCGCCTGGGCCACGAAAAGCTCGCGCGCTATTTCGAGGTGCTCGACGTCACCGAACAAACCGCGCTCGAAACCACCCGCGCCTACTACGACGTGCTGCGCTACCGCCGCCTGGTGCAGCTGGCCGAAGACAGCTACGTGCAGCACAAGAGCGCGTTCAACCAGATCCAGTCGCGCTTCAAGGCGGGCGTGGGCCGTGGGGTCGACCTCGAACAAGCCGGCGCCCGCCTGGCCCTGGCCGAGTCGAACCTGAGCACCGAAGTCGCCAACCTGCACGACGTGTCGGCGCGCTACCAGCGCATCGTGGGCGAAGCACCCGCCAAGAGCCTGCCCCTGCCGGCCCTGTTCAAGCAAGGCGTGCCCACCAGCGCGACCGAAGCCTCGGCCGAAGCGGTGCGCCGCAGCGCCGCCATCAGCGCGAGCGTCGAGATGCTGCGCTCGGCGCGCACCCTGGCCTCTGTGCGCGAGTCGGCCTACCAGCCCAAGGTCGAAGCGCGCGTGCGCTCGGGTGGCGGCAAGAACTTCGACGGTGTGCGCGACCAATCGCGCGACAGCTCGGCCGAGATCGTGCTGAACTGGAACCTCTTCAACGGCGGCGCCGACCGCGCTCGCGTGCGCCAGCAGGTCAACCTGGTCAACCAGGCCGCCGACATGCGCGACAAGGCCTGCCGCGACGCGCGCCAGGTGGTGGCCATTGCCTACAACGACACCCGCAAGCTGGCCGACCAGTTGCTCTACCTCGACCGCAACACCCTGGCCATCGAGAAGGCACGCGACGCCTACCGCCAGCAGTTCGACATCGGCCAGCGCAGCCTGCT
>NZ_JADMJX010000120.1 GCF_018780185.1 Rhizobacter sp. | reverse complement strand
GGCAAGGTGTTCGGCCTGGGCGGAGCGATCACGGTCACGCCCAGCCGGGTCGACCCGCCGGGCTCGGTGGGTGAGTTCGAGTGGGGCGGTATTGGTGGCACGCACTGGTGGATCAACCCGCGCCACAACATCGCCGGCCTGGCGATGACGCAGCGCCAGTTCGGGTTCTGGCACCCGTTCTCGTTCGAGTTCAAGCGCCTGGCCTATGAAGCGCTGGGGCGCACCTCACCGGCCTGAATCAGACGGTGTTCAACGCGGCCACCACGGCCGCGTCGAGTTCGCCCAGGCTGCTGGCCAGACGGTCTGCGGCCGGTGGCTGAACCTCGCGCTGGCGTGCACCCCAGATCGGCTGCGGGAAGTGGCTGTCCCACGCAAAGCGCGCGATCACGTGCCAGTGCAGGTGCGGCACCATGTTGCCGAGCGCAGCGAGGTTGATCTTGGTCGGCTGCAGGCGCTCGATCAGCACCCGCTCGACCGTGCCCACGAGCTGCATGCAACGCAGGCGCTGCGCCTCGGGCAGGTCGGTGAACTCGGCCACGTGGTGGAGGTGGATCACGCGGTAGAAGGCAGGAAAGTCGGCGTCGACGACACGGATCACGCGCCACGCGTCGCGTGCCCACACAAGCGAGCCCCCGGGCTGCTGGCACAGCTCACAGCCTGGCACGGCATCGGTAGGTGGTTTGAAGGTGGTCGCCATGCGCGGGATTATCGCGGCCACCCTCGATAAGATGTACGCCACCTCCCCCTCTCCCCCGAGCCGCTCACCATGACTGCACACACCTCGTTGTCTCGCCGTTTGTTCGGCCTGGCCCTTGCCTCCACCCTGATCACGCCAGCCCTTGCGCAAACTGCCGCCTGGCCCAACAAGCCGGTACGCTGGGTGGTGGCCTACCCGGCCGGTGGTGGCTCCGACTTTCTGGCACGCCAGCTCGCACCGCAGCTCGGCAAACAACTCGGCCAGACGCTGGTGATCGATAACCGCCCGGGTGCCGGCGGCATCATCGGCACCGACAACGCGGCCAAGTCGGCACCCGACGGCTACACCATCGTCACCGGCGACAACGGCGCGATGGTGTTCCACAGTGCCATGTACAAAAAGCTGCCGTACGACCCGAAGGACCTGGTGCCGGTGAGCTTCATGGCGCGCTTTCCGCTGATCCTGGCGGTGCACCCGGGCTCGGGTCTCAACAGCGCCAGACAGCTGCTCGACGAGGTGAAGAAGAACCCCGCCAAGTACAGCTACGCGTCGCCCGGCGTGGGCAGCCCGCACCACCTGGCGATGGAGCTGCTGAAAGACCGCACCAAGAGCTTCATCGTGCACGTGCCCTACCGCGGCACCGCGATGGCGGTGCAAGACGTGATCTCGGGCCAGGTGCCGATGATGGTGCTCGACACCGCGGCCGGCCTGCCGCAGATCCGCAGCGGCAAGGTGAAGGCGCTGGCGGTGATGTCGAAGAAGCGCATCCCTTCATTGCCCGATGTGCCCACGCTGGACGAGATCGGCATCAAGGACTTCGAGGTCACCGCGTGGCAAGGCCTCTTCGTGCCGAAGGGCACGCCGGCCGACATCGTGGCGCGCCTCAGCAGCGAGATGAACAAGGCGATCCTCGTGCCCGAGGTGAAAGCGCGGCTGGAAGACTTCGGCCTCGAAGTCACGCCGTCGGACGGCCCCGCGCTCACGACTTTCTTGCAGAAGGAAACGACCTTCTGGCATGCGCTCATCAAGGAGCGGGGTTTGTCGGCCGAATAAGCCCCCGTCATTCCCGCCTTCGCGGGAATGACGGCAGCGTTAGACCAGCACGCGTTCGATGCCGCCTTCGTTGGCGCGCTCCACATACTCGGGCATCCAGTCAGCCCCCAGGATCTGGTTGGCCATCTCGATCACGATGTAGTCGGCTTCGAGCAGACCGTTGTTGAGGTCGTTGCCGTAGCGCGTCAGGCCTTGCAGGCAACTCGGGCACGAGGTGAGGATCTTCACGTCGGCCTTTTCTGCCACCGCGCCGGTGGCACGCAGCTTGGCCTCGTCCTTGCGCAGCTCTTCTTCCTTGCGGAAGCGCACCTGCGTGGCGATGTCGGGGCGGGTCACGCCCAGCGTGCCGCTCTCGCCGCAGCAGCGCTCGCTCTTGAGCACGTTGTCGCCCAGCAGCGCCTTCACGGTCTTCATCGAGTCCTGCAGCTTCATCGGGTTATGGCAGGGCTCGTGGTACAGGTAGCCACCGGCGCCGCCGAGCGTGATGCCCTTCTCGAGCAGGTACTCGTGGATGTCGATGATGCGGCTGCCCGGGAAGATCTTGTCGAACTGGTAGCCCTGCAGCTGGTCGTAGCAGGTGCCGCAGCTCACCACCACCGTCTTGATGTCCAGGTAGTTCAGCGTGTTGGCCACACGGTGGAACAGCACCCGGTTGTCGGTGATGATCTTCTCGGCCTTGTCGAACTGGCCCGAGCCACGCTGCGGGTAGCCGCAGCACAGGTAGCCCGGCGGCAGCACGGTCTGCACCCCGGCGTGCCACAGCATCGCCTGGGTGGCCAGGCCCACCTGCGAGAACAGCTTCTCCGAGCCGCAGCCGGGGAAATAGAACACGGCTTCGGTGTCTGCCGTGGTCGTCTTCGGGTTGCGGATGATCGGGACGTAGTTCTTGTCTTCGATGTCGAGCAACGCGCGCGCCGTCTTCTTGGGCAAGCCACCCGGCAGCTTCTTGTTGATAAAGTGGATCACCTGCTCCTTGATCGGAGCGGTACCCACCGTCGACTTCGGCGCTGCCGTCTGCTTCTTGGCCAGGCCGCGCAGCAGGTTGTTGGCGATGCGCTGCGCCTTGAAGCCCACATCGACCATCGCCATGCGCAAGAGCTTGATGGTCTCCGGGTTGGTGGCGTTGAGCATCAGCATCGCCATCTTGTTGCCGGGGCGGAAGCTCTTCTTGCCCATCTTGCGCAACAGGTTGCGCATGTTCATCGACACCTCGCCGAAGTCGATGTCGACCGGGCAAGGGCTCAGGCACTTGTGGCACACGGTGCAGTGGTCGGCCACGTCTTCGAACTCGGCCCAGTGCTTGATGCTCACGCCGCGCCGCGTCTGCTCTTCATACAAGAAGGCTTCGACCAGCAGCGAGGTCGCGAGGATCTTGTTGCGCGGGCTGTACAGCAGGTTGGCACGCGGCACGTGCGTCGCGCACACCGGCTTGCACTTGCCGCAGCGCAGGCAGTCCTTCATCGAGTTGGCGATGTCGCCGATGTCGCTCTGCTGCATGATCAGCGACTCGTGCCCCATCAGCCCGAAGCTCGGCGTGTAGGCGTTGGTCAGGTCAGCCTTGAGCGCATCGTTGCGCAGCAGCTTGCCCTTGTTGAAGCGGCCCTCGGGGTCAACCTTCAGCTTGTAGGCGGTGAAGGCCGAGATCTCGTCGTCGGTCAGGAACTCGATCTTGGTGATGCCGATGCCGTGCTCGCCCGAGATCACGCCATCGAGGCTGCGCGCGAGCTTCATGATGCGCGCCACGGCTTCGTGCGCCGTCTGCAGCATCTCGTAGTTGTCGCTGTTGACCGGGATGTTGGTGTGCACGTTGCCGTCGCCCGCGTGCATGTGCAGCGCCACCCACACGCGGCCGCGCAACACCTCTTTGTGGATGCGCTGGCATTCGTCGACGATCGGCTTCAAGGCCGAGCCGGCAAAGATGTCTTGCAGCTTGGCGCGAATCTGCGTCTTCCACGAGGCACGCAGCGTGTGGTCTTGCAGGGCCACGAAGTAGCTGCGACCGGTTTGTGGGTCGACGGCGTCGAGGTCGCTCAACCACAGCTGCCACAGGGCGCGCACCTCGCGCAGCAAGTTGAGCGCCTGCTGCACACGGTCTTCGAGCAACTCGGCCGATGGGATCTCGCCCGCGTCGTCGCTCTTGCCCAGCGGCAGGTTGCCGGTCTCGAAGA
>NZ_JADMJX010000032.1 GCF_018780185.1 Rhizobacter sp. | reverse complement strand
TGGCCCGCGCGCGCAAGATCCAGCGTTTCCTGTCGCAGCCGTTCCACGTGGCCGAAGTGTTCACCGGCTCGCCTGGCAAGTACGTGCCGCTGAAGGAAACCATTCGCGGCTTCAAGATGATCGTGGCCGGCGAGTGCGATTCGCTGCCCGAGCAGGCCTTCTACATGGTCGGCACGATCGACGAAGCGTTCGAAAAAGCCAAGAAGATCAACTGATCCCGGCCTTCAAAGGAACCCCTCATGGCAACCCTGCACGTAGACGTCGTCTCCGCCGAAGAGAGCATCTTCTCCGGCGAAGCGAAGTTCGTCGCCTTGCCGGGTGAACTGGGCGAGCTCGGGATCTACCCGCGCCACACACCCTTGATCACCCGCATCAAGCCGGGCGCGGTGCGCATCCAGCGCGCCGACACCGGCGAAGAAGAGTTCGTGTTCGTGGCCGGTGGCATTCTGGAAGTGCAACCGGGCACGGTCACCGTGCTCGCCGACACCGCCATCCGCGGCAAGGACCTCGACGAAGCCAAGGCCACCGAAGCCAAGCGGCTCGCCGAAGAAGCCGTCAAGAACGCCAAGAGCGACATCGACCTGGCCAAGGCGCAAAACGAGCTGGTGGCCCTGGCCGCCCAGATCGCTGCGCTGCGCAAGTACCGCAAGAAATAAGCAAGAAGAAGCCCTTCGGCGCCGGCGTTCACGCCACGCCCTGAGCCCGCACCTGCATCGCAGCTGCGGGCTTTTTCTTGGCTGCGCCGCCATGGCACCACCGCCCGGGTCTCGTTGGCTTGCGGACTAACCCGCATTGTTTTGCACGATCGTGCATTTTCCAATCGACCCAGCGCGACCTCGAAGTCGGCGCAACAACCACTTGAGGAGATGCCCATGCGTTCACCCATCCAGCCCCGCACGATCGCGGCCACCGCGCTGGTTCTTGCGAGCCTGCCCGCCTCGGCCGCGTTCTGGACCCTCACCGGTGACATCGGCGTGCACGACCCGTCGATCATCCGCGAGGGCAGCGCCTGGTACACCTTCAGCACCGGCCAGGGCATCCAGGTGCTGCGAGCCGACGCCTCCGGCAAGGCCTGGACACGGGCCCCGCAGATCTTCTTGACGCCACCCTCGTGGTGGAAGACCTATGTGCCCGGCCAGACCACCAACGACGTGTGGGCACCCGACATCCACAACTACAACGGCAAGGTCTGGCTCTACTACTCGATCTCGAGCTTCGGCAAGAACACCTCGGCAATTGGTCTGGCCTCGGCCACGAGCGTGGGTACCGGCCGCTGGACCGACAACGGTCTGGTGCTGCGCAGCACCACGGCCAACGACTACAACGCGATCGATCCCAACCTGGTGATCGACGCCAGCGGTAACCCCTGGCTGGCCTTTGGTTCGTTCTGGAGCGGGCTCAAGATCACGCGCCTGAGCAAGACCACGATGAAGCCCACCGGCTCACTGACCTCGATTGCCAAGCGCAGCGCCGGCATCGAAGCGCCAAGCATCGCCTACCGCAACGGCTACTACTACCTGTTCGCCTCGATCGACAAGTGCTGCCAAGGCGTGAACAGCACCTACAAGATCATCTACGGCCGCTCCGCCTCGATCACCGGCCCGTATGTGGACAAGGCCGGCAAACGCCTGCTCGACGGTGGCGGCACCGTGCTCGACACCGGCAACACCCGCTGGAAGGGCCCGGGCGGCCAGGACGTGGGTGATGGCGTGCTCGCCCGCCATGCCTACGACGCCACCGATGGCGGCAAGCCCAAGTTGCTGATCAACGACCTCGCCTGGACGGTCGACGGCTGGCCCAGCTACTGAACCAAGCCCAACACCCTGACCTCAGGGCTTGGCGGCCTTGGGGGCCTGCGGCGGCGTCATCGGCTTGAGGCCACCACAGTCGGCGCCCAGCCACTTGGCCTTGATCGTCATCTTGGTGGTGCGGGCCTGACCTTGCATGGTCATGCTGGTGTTGCTCTTGACGGTGTAGCTCTCGGGGCCGTCGAACACGGCCTCGCCTTCGGTCACCGAAGGCGGCTGGTTGCACACCGACTTCCACTTCCAGACCTTGCCGCTGCGCGAGCTGAAGTCGGTCTTGCATTGGCCCTCGTCGCCTTGCCACTTGCCCTGGTCGAGTGACTCGCGGGTCTGGCACATCTTGATCACGCCGGCACCACCGCTCATGTCGACGCCGTGCTGCTTCATGTTGGCCTCCATGCGCTTGCGCATTTCGGGCGACATCTTCTTCAGGTGCTCGCCCATGTCGGGCGCTTTCTGGCCGTCGATCTCGCGCTCGTTCTGCATCTGCCACAGGCCGGGCTTGATCGGCGGCACGGTCTGGGCCTGGGCTGCCGCGCCACAGGCGAGCAGGCTGGCGAAGGTGACGAGATGTTGGGCGCGCATGGTTCTCTCCAAACGGTGAAAAGTGCAGTGGTCTACTGGATCACAGGTGCATCGGGCAGTTCATTGGGATTTGCCAGATGGCCGGCGACGGCGAAGTGCTGCGTCAGCATCGCGCTGACCGAATCGACCGCCGCGTTCAGGCCGGCCTCGTACTGGCCCGCCTTGAACGCTGCGGCCATGCCATCGGTCAGGGCGTGCCACTGAGCGGCCGTCACGTGCCGGTTCAAGCCTCGGTCGGCCACGATCTCGATGCGGTGCTCGGCCAGCAACAGGTAGATGAGCACGCCGTTGTTGTGCTCGGTGTCCCACACACGCAGCTTGCCGAACATGGCCACCGCCCGCTCGCGCGCCGACGCGCCGCGCCAGAGGTAGGACCACGGCAAGCCCGCTTCCACGCAGACACGGATCTCGCCGCTGTGCTGCCGTTCGCTCACGGCCACACGCTCTTGCAGGCGCTGCAACGCCTTCGCGTCGAGCGCACGCCGCACGTCGCTCTCGTCGAGCCAGCGGTGTTTGAAAATGCGCAGCCAAAGGTTCATGTCACCAATCCCCCCCAGCACCACCACCACCGAAGTCACCGCCACCACCGGAGCTGAAGCCGCCACCGTCGGAGCTGCCTCCACCCCAACCGCCGCCTCCGCCACCGCCACCCCAGATCACCGGCCCGCTGCTGCCTCCCCCGCGACGCGAGCCGATGCCCAGCACGCCGACCAGGATCAAGGCCACCAGCCCGGCGCCACCCGCGACCAGCAAGCTGGTGGTCAACCACCAACCCAGGCCACCGGCCGCCACAGCCGTGCCGAGCGAGCCGAGCTTGCGGCCCAGCATGCCGGTGAGCACCGCGCCGATGATGGGCACCGCCACGAAGAAGAAGATCGCCATGTCTTCGAGGTTGAAGCCGCTGTCGCCCACCCCCTTCGCCGTGGGGCGCTGGGTCGGCTCGGGCAGGCCCTCGGTGCCGATGCGTTGGGCGAGGCGGTCGACCGCGGCATTCAGCCCGCCGGCAAAGTCGCCTGCGCGAAATGCGGGGGTGATGCGGTCGGTGATGATCTGTTTGGCCGCCAGGTCGGGGATCGCGCCTTCGAGCGCCTTCGCGATGGTGATCCACACCTTGCGGTCGTCCTTGGCCACGACGATCACCAAGCCGTCGCCCACGTCCTTGCGGCCGATCTTCCAGGCCTCGCCCACTCGCTGCGCATACGAGGCGATGTCTTCTGGCTGCGTCGTCGCCACCATCAACACCACCAGCTGCGAGCCGCGCTCGCGCTCGATGGCCTCGAGCTTGGCGCTGAGCGCCTGCACCTGGGCGGGTGTGAGCGTGCCGGTCTGGTCGATCACCCGGCCCGACAGCGGCGGCACCGGCAACACGTCTTGTGCGTGCAGCGGCGTTGCCACCGCTGCCAGCAGCCATGCCAGGCAGACCAGAAGCCAGCGCATCAGGCGCTCGTCTTACTTGGCGCCGGGCTTGTCGAAATTGACCGCCGGCGGGGCCGAGATCTGCGCTTCGTTCTGCACCGTGAAGCTGGGTTTGGGCTGGTAGCTGAACATCATCGCGGTCAGGTTGGTCGGGAACTGGCGCGCCAGCACGTTGTATTCGGCCACCGCCTTGATGTAGCGGTTGCGCGCCACGGTGATGCGGTTCTCGGTGCCTTCGAGCTGCACGCGCAGGTCCTGGAAGCCCTGGTTGGCCTTCAGGTTGGGGTAGTTCTCGGTGACGACCAGCAAGCGGCTCAACGCGCTGCTCAGCTCGCCCTGCGCCTGCTGGAACTTGTTGAACGCCTCGGGGTTGTTGAGCGTTTCCGGGGTGACCTGGATGCTGGTCGCCTTGGCGCGCGCCTCGACCACCTTGGTCAGCGTCTCTTGTTCGAAGTTGGCCTCGCCCTTGACAGTGGCGACGATGTTGGGAATGAGGTCGGCGCGGCGCTGGTACTGGTTGAGCACCTCGGACCAGGCGGCCTTGGTTTGTTCGTCCAGGCGCTGAAAATCGTTGTAGCCACAGCCACTGAGGGCCAGGGTGGTGACCAATGCCAGGGTGGCGAGCCAGAGCGAGCGAATCATGAGGTGTCCTTCCAGACTGGTGACGGGGTGCATGCTACCCCGGGCCCAAGGTGTGGGCCTCACATTGCAATTCAAGAGGCAGGGCGATACTGGCGGCCATGTCACTGATCCACGACGCCCTGCGCGCGGGCCACGCGCCCGCCACCCCGCGCCGCCGTGCCGGCCCTGGCGTGCTGGTGGCCGGTGGCGGCGGTGCGCTCGGCTCGGCGCTGCTCGAGCAGCTGCTCGCAGCGCGCCACTTTGCGCAAGTGAGCGTGCTGGTCACCCAGCCGGTGCAGGCCGCCTTGCGCGGCTTGTTGCCGGTGCTGTGGAACGACGGCGCAGCAGCGGCCCCGGCACCCGACCACACCGCCGTGGTGGTGTTCGACCGCGAGCGCGGCGCCAACGGGCGCGAAGAAGCTTATTACAAACCCCAGCCCGACCAGCTGCCCACACTCGCCGCGGGTCTGCATGCGCGTGGCGTGCGCCACCTGCTGGTGGTGATGCCGCACACGCAAGGCGGCTTGCCCGACGCCTTGAAGCGCGGCCTGGCCAGCCTCGACGAACACACCGTCGCCACGCTCGGTTTCGAGCACCTGGTGTTCATGCGCTCGGCGCAGCCGCCGGCCGAGCAGCAACACGAGCACCCCGCACAACGCCTGGCGCACTGGATGCTCTCGCAGCTGCAGATGATGGTGCCGCAACGCGAGCGCGCGGTGCGTGCCTTGAAGGTCGCCGAGTTCGCCGCACACCTTGCGGCGCAGCTGTCGACCTCACCGCCGGGCACACGCGTGGTGCCGCCCGAGCTGGTGTGGGAGGCCGCACAAGCCGCACACACCGGCGCGCTCGCCACCCGCTGGCTCAACGGCCCGCCGCTGCCTGAGACGCCGCCACCCCCATCGCAGCGTTGAGCGCCTGCCGCGGCGGCGACCAGCGGGCGGCTGCGCGCACCAAGGCATCGCGCTCGCGCCGCGCCACCGGGCGCAGCTGGTCGGCGACCCAGGCCACACGCTCCACGTTCACCTGCCCGTCGCGCGCCAGTTGCGCGAGTTCACGGTCAGGGTTGTGCAGGAGCGTGGCCAGCCACACCGCTTCCATCGGCGACAACTCGCTGACCGGCTTGTTCAGGTAGTGCCGCGCGGCTGCGTGGGCGCCGCACCGGCCGTCACCCCACGGGGCCATTGCGAGGTAGAGGTTCAGCACCCGCGCCTTGCCCAGCGTGCGGTCGAGTTCGACGGCGTAGAGCAGCTCGCGCAGCTTGCGAGCGTGGCTGCGGTTGTCGCCGGTGTAGAGCAGCTTGGCGAGCTGTTGCGACAGCGTGCTCGCCCCGTGCAAGGCGTCACCCAGACGCTGGTTGCTGGACCAGGCCGACATGATCTCGGCCAGGTCGAAGCCCGCGTGCTCGTGAAAGCGCTGGTCTTCGGCGGCGATCACCGCACGCGGCAACCAACTGCCGAAGTCACCCGCCTCGCCGCACGCCGGTTGCGCATGCAACAAGGCCTCGGTGCCCAGGCCGCTCACGAACAAGCCGTCGAGGCGCGGCTTGATCGTGAACTCGTGCGACGGCAGGCGCCACTGCGCCTTGAGGTTCAGGCGCCCTTCGATGCGCGATCGCTCCAGCTCGGGCAGGTCGTCGCGAAACAGCGCAAACGCGCGTTGCACCGGCTCGTCGACCACGCTGAAACTCAACACCAGCTGCTGCCGCTCGATGCGCGAGGCCCAGCGCCCTTGCAGCGCCTGCGGTGCGTCGCCGAGCGCGAACGTGCCTTGCAGCTTCATCGCCATGTCGGGCACCACCGTCACCTCGATGCGCGACAGACGGATCGGCTCATGCCCCAGCTCGCCCAGGCGCAGCGTGCAGGGCGCACACACCGCGCGCCAGGTGTTGGGGGCGTTCACGGCCTGCCATTGCACCGCGCCATAGGGCGTGTTGAAACTGCGGCCTTCGAGCAAGCGCAGCGTGATGGGGTGGCTCGCGATCTGCAGCGCCGCCGGCACGCTGATCTCGCGCGACCAGGGGCCCAGCTGCACGGTGTGCGTCCAGTCGCCCGGCGCGGGCGTGAGCGAGCGCAGCACCACCGCCACCACCAGGGCCGCACTGAGCAACACGCCCAGGACCAGGCCGCAAAAAATCTTGACCCACTTGTTCATAAGGCCCTCGCTGTGGTGATGGCCTGCCACGGCCCGCTCGACTGGCCCAGCTGCGCCGCCCAGAACCAGCTCGACGCGTCGGTGAACGCGTCACCGCGTGCATCGACGATGCGTTCGCACACCCGCTGCCGCTGGCCACCGCGTTCGGCGATGAAGCAGCGCCACAGGCGTTGTTGGGCGTCACGCTCCAGCTGCGCCTGTTGAATGCGGTAGCCCAAGCCCCGGTAACAGTCGGCCGCCGGGTG
The DNA here is from genome assembly GCF_018780185.1 of Rhizobacter sp. Taxonomy (GTDB): domain Bacteria; phylum Pseudomonadota; class Gammaproteobacteria; order Burkholderiales; family Burkholderiaceae_C; genus Rhizobacter. Next base: position 22,144 of record NZ_JADMJX010000032.1, on the reverse strand, counting down.
CAGCATGCGCGTGGGCTGGCGTACCTGGCGCAGCACCACCACCTGCTCGCCATCGGTCAGGCGCGCGATGTGGCCGGGGAAGCGCGCCGCGAAACGCATCTCGACGGCGCTCAACGCGAGCGGACGCAGGGCCTTGCCTTCCCACACGGTCGGCCACTCGGGCGATTGGGGGCTCGCGGCCTCGCCCGCCACCGAACGCTGGGTCAAGGGCGCAAGCGCGCACCCGATCAACAGCGCGGCCCACATCGCCTTGCCCACCCAGCCCTCAAGCCCGCGCATCACCGCCTCCGCGCACCACGGCGACCACGGCCGCACACGCCATCACCAGCACCACCAGGCCCACGCCCTGGTGCACCGCCTCAGACACCTGCTCGCGCTGCGCCTCCAGCGCCACCAGCACGCTGTTGCGCACCACATTGCCCACCAGCACCAGCAGACCGACCCACGGCAGACGTGCCAGCAGTTGGCGATCGCGCAGGCCGCTGAACGCCGCCACCGCGCATGCGCAGAAGTACGCCATCCACACCATCTGCACACCCGAGCACGGCGCATCGACAACGATCAAGCGCCCCTGCACCGTCATCGAGCTGCCGCTGCGCTCGGCCGCCATGCCAAGCCCTTGCAGCAGCCAGGTGCTCAACTGCGCCGTCAGCACCCGCAGCGGGTAGCCCGCGTAGAACTGCAACGACGACACCACTGGCAATGCGAGGACCGCCAGCCCCGCCATCGGCAACACCGCCAGGCCCGACGGCATGAACGAGCGCAGGCCGGCGACCATGGCCAGCGCGGCCAGCAGCGCGCCGATCAAGGGCGGCAGGTGAAAGCTCGCCAGCGTGGCGGCCACCGTCGTGCCCATCGCCGCGATCAACCACGCGGGTTTGGGCGAGGCGCGCAACTGCGGCTCCAGCTTGACCACCACCACCGCCAAGGCCGCCAGCGCGGCGAGGCCCAACGGGTCGTCCGACCCATCGGCCACGCGCGCCGCCGCCCAGCGCCAGTGGGGCCACAAGGCTGCCGCTTGCAGCGCCAGCCAAGCCAGCGGCGGCACGGCCTCGAAACGCGCCAGCCAGCGGCCGGCGGCGTGGGTGGTGATGACGGCGCTCATGCTGTCACCCGCGATCGCGGCGCGCCCACACCGTGGCCACCACGATGCCCAACACCAGCAGCATGGCCAGCCACGCCGCCGGCTCGGGCGTGCTCGGCACCTCGGCACCGATGGCCGCGTTGCTCACCCCTTCGGGCATCGGCGAAGGCTGGTCCACGCTCGGCATCAGCGACGGGTTGGGGTTGCGCACGCGCTGGTCGACCGCGATGAAGCTGGTGTACTGCGTGAGCAGGCCGTAGCTCAGCCCCAGCTCGGTGATGACGGCCTTTTGCGTGCTGCCCCCTTCGAGCGCTTCCTGGTCGCTCAGGGCGGCGATGCGCTGGCGTGCCCACAGGTGGCGCAAGGCCGATGCGGTGGCGTCTTCGCGGCCGCTGGTCGCCAGCTCGTTGCGGTACTGGCCATCAGCGGCGCGGCCTTCGATGATGAGCTTGCTGCCAACGGGCAGGCCGCTCGTGTTCGCATCGGCGCGCCATTTGCCAAACACCACCACCGGGCGACCACCCAGCACGTCGGGCAGTTGCGCAGGCTCCACGTCGTACACGTCGAGCCCTTCAAAGCGGGCCTTCACCTGGGTCAGCACCGGCGCTTCGATGATCTTGCGCAGGTGCTCGGCTTGAGCGGCGGCCTGCTCGGGCTTGGTGACGATGAACGCCTCACCCTGGCCAGCGCGCGCCATGCCTTCGATCAGATGGCGGTTGACGCTGCTGCCGATGCCGAAGGCGAACACATTGGCCTGGTTCAGGCTCTGGCGGATCAGCTGAAACACCTCGGCCTCGACGCTCACATAACCGTCGGTCACCACGATGATGCTGCGCGACACCTCGTCGGCCTTCGGATACGCCACCACCCGCTTGATGGCCGGCACGATCTCGGTGCTGCCGCTGCCACCCATGGCGTTGATGGTCTTGATGGCCTGGTCGATGTTGGCGCGCGTGGCTGGCACCGAGCTCGGCGACAGCATGCGGTTGCTGCCCGAGAACAGCATCACGTTGAAGGTGTCGCTCGCGCGCAGCCCACCGATCAGGTTGCGCAGCAACACCTTGGCTGTCTCCAGCGGGTAGCCGTGCATCGAACCCGAGATGTCGACCACGAACACATAGTCGCGCGGGTTGATCTGCTTGCTGGCGATCGCCTTGGGCGGCTCGACCATCGCGAGGAAGAAGTTTTCGCCACCGTCGTCGGCGCCACGAAACAGCATCAACCCCGACTCGATGCGGTCGCCCGCCAGGCGGTAGTTCAGGATGAAGTCGCGGTTGTTGGCGGGCTTGTCTGAAGCCTTCAGCGACACCGCCGCGTGCTGCGTGCCGGCGCCATCAACCATCACGTCATGCGAGGACGAGGCAATTTCTTTCACCGCCACCGGCGTGGCCAGCGTGACGCGGATGTTGAACGTGGTGGCCGAGGGCTCACCGCTCTTCAGGTAGGCGCCGCCGATCGCGCTGCCATTGGAGGCTGCGCGGTCCGGGCTGTTGTAGCGCGGGCCGACCACGGTCGGGAACACGAAGCCGTAGACCGCGTCGCGCGGTGTCAGCAGCTCGGTGTAGCGCAGCTCGACTGCCACGTCGTCACCGGGCAGGATGTTGGCCACGTTCATCTCGAAGATGTTGGGGCGCTGCTGCTCCAGCAAGGCAGTGGTCTTGCCCTCGGCCTTGGCGGCCTGGTATTCGATGCGGGCTTGCTGCTTCTCTTTGATGCGCGCGGTGAGCAGGCGGTCACCCAGGCGCACGTTCATTGCGTATACCGCGGCCTGTGTCGAGCCGGGGAAGATGTAGCGCGCCTCGATCGGTCGCTGGCCCTCGTTGCGGTAGTGCTGCGTCACCGTCACGTCGGCGATCACGCCGACGATGCGCACCTCGACCTGGGTCGACTTGAGCGGCAGCCGGTCGGTGCCCGGCTCGTTGCTGTTGACCGCGAAGTACGGGCTCTCACCTTTGCGCGCCTCGGAGTCGTCGGCATGCGCGGGCGACCAGAACAACATCAGCACGGCCGAAAACAGCGCGAGTGCGGCACACCACAGCACGCGGCCCGTGCTGGTGAGTGGGTTCAAAGGGACGAGCGGGCGAGGCATGACAGGTTCTCCTGGGGCGCGCGCCACCAACACGGTGGGCATGGCCGCAAGGATCGAGCGCGGGTGAGAAGCGCGTTTGAAGCCTGATGGAGGCTGTGTGAAGCCTGTATGAACTCGTTCGCCTCGCCGATACTGGCGGCGCTTCACCCCCCCAATCCACCACCCAGAGGAGACCCGAGATGAAAATGTTTGCCCTGTCCTGCGCCCTGCTGCTGGCCGCCAGCCCCGCGTTTGCCGCCAAGTCGTGCGACGAACTCAAGACCGAGATCGCCGCCAAGCTGGATGCAAAAAGCGTCACCGGCTACACGCTGGAGATCGTTGCCAACGACCAGGTCGGTGAACGCAAGGTGGTGGGCAGCTGCGAAGGTGGAGCCAAGAAGATCGTCTACACCAAAGGCAAGTGAGCCAACACCTTACTTGTTGAGCGGCAAGGACAAGGTGGCGATCGCGCCACCTTCGGCCGCGTTGCGCAAGCTGACCCGGCCTTCGTGCAGCTCGGCAATCTCCTTGACGAAGGGCAGGCCGAGGCCGGTGCTCTTCTTGCGCGTCTGCGGGCGGGCCAGCGAGTAGAACTTCTCGAACACCTTGTCTTCGGCGTAGTCGGGGATGCCGGGCCCCTGGTCGCGCACCGTCAGGTCGACGCTGTGGCGGTGGCGCTGCAGCGCGAGCGTCACGGTGCCGCCGGGAGGTGAGAAGTCGAGCGCGTTGTCGATCAGGTTCGACAGGGCCCGCTGCAGCAAGAAGGCATCGCCCTCGACCGAGGCATCGCCCTCGCCCGCTTCGACCACCAGGTGCAAGCCGCGCGCTTCGGCAGCGGGCTGCGCACTCGTCGCCAGCTCTTGCAGCAAGGCCCGCAGCGGCACCGGCGCGGTGGCGTCCAGGCTGCGACGCGATTCGAGCGCGGTCAGCTCCATCATGCGGTCGACCAACTCCTGGATGCGCTGCGTCTCGCGCGCGATGTTGGCGACAAAGCGCGCGCGGTCGGCGTCGGGCATCGGCTCTTGCAGCAACTCGGCCGCGCCGCGGATGGCTGAGAGCGGGCTCTTCACTTCGTGCGTGAGCGTCTGCACGTAGTCGGCCACGTAGCTGCGGCCGGCCAGCGCGTCACGCATCTCGTCAAACGCCGCCCGCGCAGCGCCGAGCGCACGCCGGCTCAGGCGCGGCAGGCTGAACGAGCGCTGCGCCCGCACATAGCGCGCGTAGTCGGCAAACACACCGAACGGCCGCACCAGCCACACCGACAAGATCACCACCAGCAGCAGCACCGCCGCCACCGAGGTGGTGCCCACCAGCAGCGTTTTGCGGCGCGCCGCCTGTACGAACTGGCCGAAGCTCTGCACCGGTTTGCCCACGCTCACGGCACCGATGATCTGGTCGGCCACACGAATGGGCACCGCCACGTACATCACCGACGTGCTGGCGTCGTTGTCGACATCGGGCGAGGTGCGAGCACCGTATTCGCCACGCAGCGCGCGCTTCACGTCGCGCCATTGCGAGTGGTCGTCACCGAGCGCGCGGTTGGTGGAGTCGAACACCACCTGCCCGCCCCGGTCGACCACGGTGAGGCGCAGTTCGACCCGCGTTTTTTCGAAGCCATAGATGTCGGCCTTGAAGCGCTTGGCGTACAGCGCCTGGAACACCGGGCCCAACGCATCGGGCTGCAGCGTGCCGTCGCGCGACACGCCTTCGACCAGGGTGGCGAGCAGCTGCGCCGTCTCCACCAACGACTCTTCGGCCGACTCGCGGTAGCGCGGGTCGATCTCTTCGAGCTGGCGGTACATCAAGAGACCCACGCCGACCACGTAGGCCAGCAAGATGCCCAGGAAGATGCGTGTTCTTTTGGTCATGCCGCGCGCCTTCCCGTTCGCCCTGAGCCTGTCGAAGGGCCCTTCGACAGGCTCAGGGCGAACGGAGGGGGTGACACGTTTTTACGCCGGCAGCGAAGCCGGCAGGTCTTCAGCCAGCGCATACCCGCTGCCCCGGTGCGTGCGGATGGGCTCCAGCGTCGGTGCGACGAGCTTCATCTTGGCGCGCAGCGTTTTCACATGCGCATCGACCGTGCGGTCGAGGCTGTCGGAGTCGTCCCACACCTTGTCGAGCAAGGTGTCGCGGCTGAACACATGGCCCGGGCGCGCAGCGAGCGTTTGCAACAGCCCGAACTCGTAACGCGACAGCTCCAGCAACGCGCCATAGAAACGGATCTGCCGCTTGCCTTCGTCTACCACCAACGGCGGCGTGGGCGCGACCGGCGGCGGTGCGGGCGGCTTGGCGCTGCGCCGCAAGATGGAGCGCACCCGCGCCACCAGCTCGCGCGGCGAAAAGGGTTTGGCCACGTAGTCGTCGGCACCCAGCTCCAGGCCGACCACGCGGTCTATCTCGTCGCTGCGCGCGGTGAGAAAGACCACCGGCACGTCGCTGAACTCACGCACGCGCTTGAACACCTCGAAGCCGCTGGTGTCGGGCAGTCCCACGTCGAGGATCACCAGCGCAGGCGGCTGGGCCTTCACCTGCGCGAGCGCCTCTTCGCCGGTGGCCACCCAGGCGGGGTCGAAGCCTTCGGTACGCAAGGCGTACTGAAGGGTGTCCGCGATCCCGGGCTCGTCTTCGACGATGAGGACTCTGGGCTTCATTCGGCCGGGAGGAAGCCTTCGATCGACAGGTAACGCTCGCCGGTGTCGTAGTTGAAGCCGAGCACCGTCGCACCCTTCGGCAGCTCGGGCAGCTTCTGCGCTATCGCCGCCAGCGTGGCGCCCGACGAGATGCCGACCAGCAGCCCCTCTTCGCGCGCCGAGCGGCGGGCATATTCACGCGCGGCTTCGGCCTCAACCTGGATCACGCCGTCGAGCAGATCCACATGCAGGTTCTTCGGGATGAAACCCGCGCCAATGCCCTGGATCGGGTGCGGGCTGGGCTTGCCCCCGCTGATGACGGGCGAGGCGCTGGGCTCCACCGCAAACACCTTCAGCTTGGGCCACATGGCCTTGAGCACCTTGGCGCAGCCGGTGATGTGGCCGCCGGTGCCCACGCCGGTGATCAGCGCCTCGATGCCGCTCGGGAAGGCCGCTGCGATCTCTTGCGCCGTGGTGCGCTCGTGCACGTCGATGTTGGCCGGGTTGTCGAACTGCTGCGGCATCCAGGCGCCCGGGGTTTCGGCCACCAGCTCGGTGGCTTTGGCAATGGCGCCGTTCATGCCTTTTTCGCGCGGGGTCAGCACGAAGCTCGCGCCATAGGCGAGCATCAGGCGGCGGCGCTCGATGCTCATGCTGTCGGGCATCACCAGCACCAGCTTGTAGCCCTTGACGGCCGCGACCATGGCCAGGCCCACGCCGGTGTTGCCCGAGGTCGGCTCGATGATGGTGCCGCCCGCCTTGAGCACACCGCTCTGTTCGGCCGCTTCGATCATGGACAGCGCAATGCGGTCCTTGATCGAGCCACCGGGGTTGGCGCGCTCGCTCTTCACGTACACATGGTGCGTGTTGCCGAAGATCCGGTTCAGGCGGATGTGCGGTGTGTTGCCGATGGTCTGCAAAACGTTCTGGGCAAGCATGCGGGTCTCCTGGTGTGAGGCGGAAATTATGGGGGCGATAATTTGATGATGAATGCTCCCTTGCAAAACGACAGCTTTTTGCGCGCCTGTCTGCGCCAGCCCACCGACCACACCCCCGTCTGGCTGATGCGCCAGGCCGGGCGCTACCTGCCCGAGTACCGCGCCACGCGCGCCCAGGCCGGCAGCTTCATGGGCCTGGCCACCAACACCGACTTCGCCACCGAGGTGACGCTGCAGCCGCTGGAGCGCTACAAGCTCGACGCGGCCATCTTGTTCAGCGACATCCTGACCGTGCCCGACGCCATGGGCCTGGGCCTGAGCTTTGCGCTCGGCGAAGGCCCCAAGTTCGCGTCACCGGTGCGCGACGAAGCGGCGGTGGCCAAGCTCGAAGTGCCCGACATGGCCAAACTGCGCTATGTGTTCGACGCCGTCACCTCCATCCGCAAGGCGCTCAACGGCCGCGTGCCGCTGATCGGCTTCTCGGGCAGCCCCTGGACGCTCGCCTGCTACATGGTCGAAGGCGCAGGGTCGGACGACTATCGCCTGGTCAAGACCATGCTCTACAGCCGCCCTGACCTGATGCACCGCATGCTCCAGGTGAACGCCGACGCGGTGGCCGCCTACCTCAACGCGCAGATCGAAGCCGGCGCCCAGGCCGTGATGATCTTCGACAGCTGGGGCGGCGTGCTCGCCGACGGCGCCTTCCAGACCTTCAGCCTCGACTACACCCGCCGCGTGCTGGCCCAGGTGAAGCGCGAGCACGACGGGCAACGCATCCCGCACATCGTCTTCACCAAGGGCGGCGGCCTGTGGCTCGAAGAGATCGCCGCCACCGGCGCCGACGTGGTGGGTCTCGACTGGACGGTCAACCTCGCCAAGGCCCGCCAGCGCATCGGCCACTTGGCCGCGCTGCAAGGCAACCTCGACCCCAATGTGCTGTTTGCATCGCCCGAACAGATCCGCAGCGAGGTGCAGAAAACCCTCGACAGCTTCGGCCCCTGGGACCGTGGCGACGGCCTGGGTGCCGGCCACATCTTCAACCTGGGCCACGGCATCAGCCAGCACACCCCGCCAGAGAGCGTGTCGGCGCTGGTCGACGCGGTGCATGAGCACTCACCCCGCATGCACACCTGCCGCTGAGGCCGGTTGCAGTTGGTTGCAGTTTTTCGAAACGAGGGAGAGTGCTTTCCCCGTGAGCAATCACTCAGGGCTTGACTTATCCCCAAAAGCTTGAATGTGACGGTTCTGGGCGCTGTCTCGTGCATCGCAGCATCAGTATTCCGAATTAGCTTGCTAAGTCGTTGATTTCATTGAAGGCGTAAATTGCTTCCAAAGTGAGCAACACAGCGCCAAGCCCCAAAAATCAACGATCTAGCTGCATTTTTTGCAGGTTCCCCACAAAGTTATCCACAGCAGCCGTGGAAAATTTCAAAAGCCCATAAAAATCAGGCACTTAACGCCGTTCTCTCACCAAGGTCTGAACTTTGCCCGCTAACTCGACGCCTGTGCGACATGGATGAGCCGCAGCGCCTTCGCGTCGCGGTCGACGCACCGGCCCACAGCGGCCTGCAAACTGCGCTCGACTACTTGAGTGAGCGCATGCTCCCTCCCGGCACCCTGGTGCGGGTGCCGCTGGGCCGGCGCGAGGTGGCCGGTGTAGTGTGGCCGGGTGAGCCGTCCGACGAGCCGTCGCTCGCGCTCAAGCCCATCACCCAGGCGCTGCAGGCCTTGCCGCCCTTGTCGGCGCGCTGGTGCGAGCTGGTCGGGTTTGCCGCCTCGTATTACCAGCGTGGTTTGGGGGAAGTGGCCTTGTCGGTGTTGCCGCCCGAGCTTCGCAAGCTCGACGACGTGCAGCTCGCCAACCGCATCAGCCGCCTGCACAAGGCCCTGGCCAAAGCCCCCCCGCCGACGACCGACGCGCCCACGCGCCCCGAGCTGACACCCGACCAGGCCGCTGCGCTCGCCCGCCTGGCCGAGCTGAGCAGCCCCGGCAGCGCGCCGGTGGTGCTGCTGCACGGCCTGACCGGCAGCGGCAAGACCGAGGTGTACCTGCGCGCTGCCGAAGACGCACTCGCCTCGGGCCGCCAGGTGCTGGTGCTGGTGCCCGAGATCAACCTCACGCCGCAGCTCGAGGCACGTTTTGCCGAGCGCTTCTGCCAGGGCGCCACGCCGCGCCGCATCGTCTCGCTGCACAGCGGCCTGACCCCGGCGCAGCGGCTGAAGAACTGGTTGGCCGCCCACCTGGGCCTGGCCGACCTGGTGCTGGGCACGCGGCTGGCGGTGTTCGCCTCGATACCGCGCCTCGGGTTGATCGTCGTCGACGAAGAACACGACCCTTCGTACAAACAGCAAGAAGGCGCCCGCTACTCGGCGCGCGACCTGGCCGTCTACCGCGGCAAGCTCGAAGGCGCCTGCGTGGTGCTCGGTTCGGCCACCCCGTCGCTGGAAAGCTGGCAACGCGCCGAACAGGGGCGCTACGAGCGGTTGACCCTGGCGCACCGCGTCGGCGGGGGTGCGCTGCCGGCGGTGCGGCTGGTCGACATGAACCTGCTGCCCAAGGCCACCGGGGTCACGTCGACCCTCTCACCGCAGCTGGTGGCCGCACTCGCCAAGCGGCTCGAACGCGGCGAACAAAGCCTGGTCTTCCTGAACCGCCGCGGTTACGCGCCCGTGCTGCACTGCACCGACTGCGGCTGGAAGAGCGGCTGCCCGCACTGCAGCGCCTGGCGTGTGTTCCACAAGCTCGACCGCACGCTGCGCTGCCACCACTGCGGCTTCACCCAGGCCGTGCCGCGCGCCTGCCCCGACTGCGGCAACCTCGACATCAGCTCGCTCGGCCGCGGCACCGAGCGGCTCGAAGAACAGCTCGCCGCCGCCCTGCCCGGCGCCCGCGTGGCCCGCATCGACGCCGACAGCACCAAGCTCAAGGGCGCGCTCGAAGCCCAGCTCTCGGCCGTGCACGCGGGTGAGGTGGACGTGCTGGTGGGCACCCAGATGATTGCCAAGGGCCACGACTTCCGGCGCATCACGCTTGTCGCCGCGGTGAGCCCCGACAGCGCCTTGTTCAGCAGCGACTTCCGCGCGCCCGAGCGTTTGTTCGCCCTCTTGATGCAGGCTGCCGGCCGCGCCGGGCGCGACGCCGCCCAGTCCGAACGCAGCGAGATGTGGGTGCAGACCTGGCACCCCACGCACCCACTCTATGGCGCGCTGCGCCAGCACGACTACGCGGCCTTCGCGGCCAGCCAATTGAAAGAGCGCGAGATGGCCGGCCTGCCGCCGTTTGCTCACTTGGCGCTGATGCGCGCCGAAGCGCGCACGGCCGAGGCGGCACGCGACTTTCTGCAGGCGGCGGCCGAACTGGCCGCGCAGATCCCCGGTGCCAGCGAACTGCTGATCTACCCGGCCGTGCCCACCAGCGTGGCGCGGGTGGCCAACATCGAGCGCATGCAGATGCTGGTGGAGGCGAGCACGCGCGGCGCCTTGCAACGGGTGCTCACGCCCTGGGTGGCCGAGCTGCCGTCGTTGCGCAGCCAACACAAGGCGGTGTTGCGCTGGGCACTGGACGTCGACCCCCTGGCGATCTGAGGTTAGTCTGCGCAACCAACACGCTTGGAAGCGCAGCACCGATGCCGATGCAAAAGTCCGCCCCCGCGGGCCACCCCGACGCCTATGTCGCCTCGCTGAGCGGCTGGCGACAGCGCTACGTGCAGGCCTTGCGCGAGGCCGTGCTCAGCGCCGCGCCCTTGAGCGAAGTGATCAAGTGGGGGCACCTGGTGTACTTCTCGAACGGGCCGGTGCTGCTCATCCGGGCGGAAGAAGAGCGTGTGCTGTTCGGCTTCTGGCGTGGCCAGCGGCTGCGCGACATCGAGCCTCGCTTGAAGCCCGGCGGCAAGTACGAGATGGCGACCTTGGGGCTGGTGGAGGGGTCACCGCTTGCGCGGTCGACCGTCGTCGCGTTGGTGAAAGAAGCGGTGGCGCTCAATGCGGCGCTCGGCGATCCGACGCGCTTGGCCGTGCCGGGTGTTTCAACCTGACAGAGCGAACGATGCGTCCCCAACAGCAGCACCACGTGTACATCTGGGAGTACCGTGTCATCCCGAACAAGAGAGAAGAGTTCATGCAGGCCTACGGCCCCGACGGTGCCTGGGTTGCTCTTTTCACGAGAGCGAGCGGCTACATTGACACGTTGCTGCTGAACGATCAGACCGACCCCGCTCGATTCCTCACCATCGATCGATGGTGCAACGCCGATGCTCACAATGCCTTCATCACCCGGTACCGGGCAGAGTACGACGAGCTCGACAGATTCTGCGAATCCTTCACTTCTCACGAAGCCAGCCTCGGCTCGTACTGGCAGTGCAGCTCGCCACCCGCTGCCTGAGGCACCCTGACAAGGCCCCCATGAACAAGCACCTTCTGGCCGCGTACCGCTACACCACCAACAACTGGGCGCTGATCCAGGGCAGCAAGCAATGCGGCTGCTGCAACTGCGTCGAGATCTTTCCCGCCGACGAGATCGTCGGCTGGACGGGGCTGGACATGAACAACATGGACGACCCCGCAGCCATCGACCAGCAGACCGCGATGTGCCCGCGCTGCGGGACCGAAGCGGTGCTCGGCGACAAGACGGGCTACCCGATCAACGCGCAGTTCCTGGGCAGCATGAACGAGGCCTGGTTTCAGCGCACGCTGATCCGGCCCGTGCAGCCCAAGGCGCCGTGAACCCACCTCAAGGATCCCCATGCTGGAAGACGTGCCGATCACCGTTGACTTTCGCCAGGCCGCGCACGCGCAGGAGTGGGCGGCCTCGGCCATGTCTTTGCGCCCCTGGCGGGCGGAGTTCTTTGCCGCGTTCGCCGAGCTGATCGGCCATGAAGGCGGCGCGCGCCGCGTGCTCGAACTCGGCTCCGGCCCAGGCTTCCTGGCCGAGCAGTTGCTGGGCTCGCATGACAGCCTCAGCTACGTGGCACTCGACTTCTCACCCACCATGCACGAGCTGGCCCGGCAACGCCTGGGCGCGCTGGCCACGCGGGCCGAGTTCGTGCAGCGCAGTCTTCGCGATGCCGATTGGGGCCAGGGGCTGGGCCACTTCGACTTCGTCGTCACGCACCAGGCGGTGCATGAACTTCGCCACAAGCGCTACGCCACGCCGCTTCATGCGCAGGTGCGCGAGCTGCTGCGGCCCGGCGGCGCCTACCTGGTCTGCGACCACTTCTTCGGCGAAGGTGGCATGTCGAACGGCAACCTGTATATGACGGCGCAGGAGCAACGCGAGGCGCTGCTCGCCGCTGGCTTCACGCAGGTGGAGCAGGTGCTGCTGAAAGGCGGGCTCGTCTTGCACCGCGCGAGCTGACGCTCAGGTCAGCAAACCCGGCACCTGCGTCACCAGCGCCTGGCGCTGGGTGGTGGCGGTGCCGAGCAGCGCGAAGCCGAGCAGCTGGCCGTCGCCGCTCATGAAGCGCGCGTCGCAGGCGTCATCGGTCAGTGTCACGCTCCACGCACCCGATGCATCGGGCGGCGGCGGGCACACCACCGTCGGGCAGGCGGGGGTCTTCACGAGCACTGGCATGGCCGGGTAGAGCACCGGCGTCGGCGTGCCAGTCAGCGTGGCTGCGAGCGCGCGGGCCTGCTGCATGATCGGCATCACATAGGGCAGCGTGTGCCCGGCCACTTCGGCGCAGTCACCCAGCGCGTGCACATTCGGCGCGCTGGTGGTCAGCAGTCGGTTGGTGACGATGCCGCGGTTCACCGCGATGCCGGCGCCGGCGGCCAGCGCGGTGCGCGGGCGCAGGCCGATGGCCGAGAGCACCAGGTCGGCCTGCAGCGTGCTGCCGTCGCTCAAGCTCACGCGCAGGCCCTGTGCGGCACGCTCCACCGTTTGCACCGACACACCAAAACGAAACCGCGCGCCCGCCGCTTCGAGCCGCGCCTGCAGGCGCGTGCTGGCCTCGGGCGGCAGCAGGCGCGGCAAGGCACGGTCGGCCAGGTCGATCACCGTGGGCGTGATCTCGCGCGCCAGCAGGTCGTTGGCAAACTCGCAACCGATCAAGCCAGCGCCGAGGATGACGACGGTTTTCACCCCGTCCAGCCGGTCGGCGAAACGGGCGTAGTCGTCGAGGTCGTTGACCGACAGCACCGTGTCGGCGGCGTCGCCTTGCAGCGGCAGGCGGATCGGGTCGGCGCCCAGGGCCAGCACCAGGTCGCGGTAGGCCAGGGTTTCGCCGTCGGCCAGCCGCAGGGTGCGCGCGGCGGTGTCGATGCCTTGCACGTCGGTCTGCGGCTTGATCGTGGCGTTCAGTTCGGCCGCCATCTTGTCGGCGGCTTTCATCACCAGCGTGGCGGCGGTCTTCTTGCCGGCCAAGGCGTTCGACAACATCGGCTTGGAATAGAAGCCCGCGTGGTCGCGGCTCACGATGACGAGCGGCGTCTCCTTGTCGAGCTTGCGGAATTCACGCGCCAGCGTGTAGCCGGCCAGGCCGGTGCCGAGGATGACGAGGGGGAGTGACATGTTCTGCGGTTCCGTTGAGGGCGAGGCCCCACGACGACGCGGGGCGCGCAAGCCTACCGCAGACCCGGCAAAGAAAAGCGGGCTGCGCTCACGCGCGGCCCGCTCAATGAGCCACAGCATTCAGGGAGGGAGGGAGGAGGGAGCTGTGACCCGAAAAAATATTACGCCCGACCCCAAGCCTCGTCTGTAGGAAAACCCGCCTTTTTTTGATTTGTACGCCCATGCTGCCGGCGCTTCGGTGGGCCTGGTTTGCGCTTCGCGCCGCCACTGCCTCGCTTCGTCTCATGCGCCTGTTGCCAGGCCGCGGGCAACGCGACAGTCCGCTGCAACCCCACCCCCATTGCAGCCCGGTCATGAACACCCACGCCACCCCGTTCAACTTCGCCAGGATGATGATCCGCGCCCAGCGCCGCCACGACGCACGCTGCGCCGCACCTGCCTATACAGTGCAGCCATCACCGCACCGATCACCCCGATCGCGCCAGGAGCCGAGATGCCCGATTCACGTTTTGCCACCCCCCGCCGCTGGTTTGGCCGCCTCTGGTGGCTGATCGACGCCACCCGCCGCACGCTGTTCAACCTGGTCTTCCTGCTGATCGTGGTGGTGGTGATCGTGGCCCTGGTGACCAGCGGCCCGGCCAAGCTCGAAGACAACACCGCGCTGGTGCTCAACCTGCGCGGCCCGCTGGTCGAGCAGCACCCTGCCGGCCTGCGCGACGCGGCCCTGGCGCAGCTCGGCGGCGACACCCCGCGCAGCACCCAGCTGCGCGACGTGCTGACGGTCCTCGACGCGGCGGCCAAAGACCCGAAAATCACACGCGCCGTGCTGGTGCTCGACGAGTTCAAGGGCGGTGGCCTGGCCGGCCTGCGCGAGGTGGCAGCCGCGCTGCAGCGCTTTCGCGCCAGCGGCAAGCAGGTGGTGGCCTGGGGCGGCGGTTACGACCAGCGCCAGTACTACCTGGCTTCGCACGCCGACGAGGTGTTGATGCACCCGATGGGCTTTGTCTACATGCAAGGCTTCGGCCGCTACCAGAACTACTACCGCGACGCGCTCGACAAGGTGGGCGTCTCGGTCAACCTGGTGAAGGTGGGCAGCTACAAGAACTTCGGCGAGCCGTTTACCGCCAACGGCCCCTCGCCCGAGTCGATCGAGGCCAACGGCTTTCTCTACAACGCACTGTGGGCCACCTACACCGACGGCGTCGAGAAGGCGCGCAAGCTGCCCGCCGGCAGCGTGATGGCGATGATCGACGAGCTGCCGCAGCGCCTCACCGCGGCCGGCGGCGACCCAGCCAAGGTGGCCCTCTCCAGCAAGCTGGTCGATGCCTTGAAGACCAAGGACGAGTTGCGCCAGATGATGATCGAGCGTGGCGCCAAGGACCCCGAGGGCAAGACCTTCCGCCAGGTGTCGTTCGACAACTACCTGGCTCGGCAGAAGCCCGAGTACATCGGCGATGCGGTCGGTGTGGTGGTGGCCGAAGGCGAGATCATCGACGGCGGGGCGCCGGCCGGCACGGTGGGGGGATCGTCGACCGCCGAGCTGATCCGCAAGGCACGTGACGACAAGAGCATCAAGGCGCTGGTGTTGCGCGTCAACTCGCCCGGTGGCGCGGTGTTCGGCTCGGAGCTGATCCGCCGCGAGCTGGAGCTCACACGCGCTGCCGGCAAGCCGGTGGTGGTGTCGATGGGCGACGTGGCGGCCTCGGGCGGCTACTGGGTGTCGATGGCGTCGGACGAGGTGATGGCCGACCCCGGCACCATCACCGGCTCGATCGGTGTGTTTGCACTGCTGCCCACGGCCGACAAGGCGCTGGAGAAGATCGGCGTGCACACCGCCGGCACCACCACCACCTGGCTGGCCGGCGCCGGCGACCCGCGCCTGCCGCCCAACCCGCGCTTCACCGAACTGCTGCAAACCGCGATCAACCAGATCTACAGCGACTTCACGCTCCGCGCCGCGCAAGCCCGCAAGACCACGCCCGACAAGATCGACGCCGTCGCGCAAGGCCGAGTGTGGACCGGCGCGCAGGCCAAGGAGCGCGGGCTGATCGACACGCTGGGCGGCTACCGCGAAGCGCTCAAGTCAGCCGCCACGCGCGCCAAGCTGGCCGACGATGCGCGTGTGGTCTACGTGCAGCCCGAGCCGGGCCGCGCCGAACGGCTGCTCGAGCTGCTGGGCGCCCAGGCCGTGCAATCGCTGGTGGCCCGTTTCGACCTGCAGCTCACGCCCATCGGCGTGCCTCATCCGGTGGTGCAGGAGGCGCGGCAAGAGCTGGGCTGGCTGGTGGACATCACTGACCGGCGCAAGCCCTTCGCGGCCATCACGCACTGCTTGTGCGGGCAGCCGTAGGAGTTGACCGTCATTCCCGCGCAGGCGGGAATCCACGATGTGCCACGATGCTGGATTCCCACTTTCGCGGGAATGACGAGCCGCCTTCAGTTCAGCGCCACCACGTGCCCTTGTTTCGGGTCGACACGGCCCGCCACCAGCGCGTCGATTAGGTGGCGCGCGTCGGCAAAGCCGCTGTGCTGCTTGACTTGCATCCACGGGTTCTTGGCGTCGCTCACACGCTGAATGAACGCCAGCTGCGCGGCGTTGAAACGGCGTGTGACCTCGGCCGCGCCCCAGTCGGCGTTGCGCTTCTTGATCTGGTACGGCGCGAAGTAGGGCTGCGGCTTCGGGCCGGTCAGCGTCTGCAGATCCTTGCTGAGGTGATCGTGTGACTGCGCCGAGCCGGCGTAGCAGTCGTGCACCAGCGACGCCCCGAAGTGCTCGTGCACCCGGCGGCGCAGGGTCACGTCGCCCGAGAAGTCGACATACAGCGTGGGCACCTTCGGGTCGAGCGACTCCACCGCGTCGTAGTTGACGCTGCCCTGGTAGCAGCCGAGGCCATCGACAAACGCCTTGTTGCCCGCCGAGGTGATGCCGATCACCTTGACGCCGGGTTGGTCTTGCAGGCAGAAGACGGTGCCGTAGGCCGTCTTGCTCGACGCGCTCGACACCACCACCTGCTTGGCGCCGAAGAAGCTGTTGTCCTGCAGAAAGTCGGCCAGCATGAACGAGGTGATGAACAGCGGGCGCAGCAGCATCTGGTAGCTCTCGTGCTCCTTGCGGTAGGCCGCGTCGGTGCTGGTGCGCTGGTAGTGGTTGTAGGCCGAGGTGAGCTCCAGGCGATGCGGCGTGCCGTCGTAAAAGCCGCGCGGGCTCACCCGTACCGGCTGCACCACCAGGTGGCTCGCGATGGGCCAGAAGCCGTAGAAACGTTCGCCCACTTCGACACCGTCCACCGTGGAGGTCACCACCTCGGCAAAGCCCCAGGCGGGCATGTGGCCCCAGCCTTCTTCGGCGCCGGGGAAGAAGCTCCAGTAGCGCAGGTGCGGCACCTCGCCGAACGCAGCGTAGGTGATATTGTTCGCCGTCAAGGCGAGGCGGTCGATTCGCAGCAGCGCCTCGCCGGGCTTGATGCCCGCCAGGTTCGAGGTCACCACGCGGGTGTTGTCGAGCGCGGTCTTGTCGGTTTGCAAACGGATCAGCACGGTCATGGCCAGTCTCCTTGGTGGTGTGCGCGGGGGTGTGGGTTCCCAATGCAAAAAATGTAGGGCGCGCCCGGCCTGAGCGGGTTCGGATACCGATGGCAGTGACCCCTCACCGCGCACCCAAGGCCAAACCTCTGAAACGGCCCACGCAGGCGCGTGCCAAATTCACCGTGCAGGCGATCTTTGACGCCTTTGTTCGGATTTGGCAGCGCGACGGCTGGGCCCGCCTGACCACCCGCGCGGTAGCGCTCGAAGCCGGCATTGCGGTGGGCACGCTGTACGAATACTTCCCCAGCAAGACAGCGCTGCAATCGGGTTACGTGCGCTACTGCATCGAGACCCTGGTGCAGGAGGTCGACGCGCTGGCGGCGCAGCCCGAGGCGCTGAGCTGGCACGAGCGAATTCACCGGCTGGTGCACCTCGCCTGTGGCGTGTACGGCAAGCCCTCGTGGTACCACCCTGACATGCTCGCGCTGGAGCCCGAGGTGGCCGAGCCCAAACACCAGCGCCGCGCCAACGAAGAGCTGGCGGGCATGTGGCAGCGGGTGTTCGATGCCTGCACCGACCTGCCGCGGCGCCCCTCGGCCGACACCGTGCGCGCGCTGCACCTGGCGGTGTGGGGCGGGCGCCGTTACGCGATGCTGGTGGGTCTCGCCCCCGAGCAGATGCAGCAGTGGGCCGGCGAGATGGAGCGGCTGGTGTGCGCCGCCGTGCTGTCAGCCGGCGTGGATGCCCAGGCCCCAGGCGAGCAGTGAGAAAGTGACAAAGGCCAGCACGGTGCTGGCCATGATGATGCGAGCCACCCGCCCGTTGTCGGCCCCGTAACGCTCGGCCAGCAGCGACACATTGCTCGCACTCGGCAAGGCGGCGGCGAGCATCAGCACGCTGAGCCCGAACTCGGGCACCGGCACCCCGGCCGCGCGCAACAGCAGGCCCACGCTCAGCACCAGCAGAGGGTGCACGAAGAGCTTGATCAAGGCGACCGGCAGGTACTGCGAGGTCGGCGTGCGGGTGTGCACATGCTGGCCGGCACGCCACAACACCGCGCCGATGGTGAAGAGGGCCACCGGCGTGGCCGCATCGCCCAGCATCTTGACGATCTGCGCCAGCGGGCCCGGCAGCGTGAGGCCACTGGCCGCCGAGGCCGCACCCAGGCCGATGGCCCAGGGCAGCGGGTTGCTCAGGGCGCCGCGCAGCGAGCGCAACACGGTGGTGAGCGTGCTGTCGTGCGGCGTCGCGTCGTCGCCATGCCAGGCCTGCGCGAGCGCGATACACAGCGAACTGGTGAGAAACAGGTCGACCAGGATCGTGCCGATCACCGGCCCCGCGGCGCGGTCACCGAGCAGCGCCACCAGCAGCGGCACGCCCATGAAACCGGTGTTGGGAAAGGCGGCCACCAGCGCACCGAAGGCTGCGTTTTTCATGTCCACGCCCTTTTGCGAGTCGGCGCGGCGCAGCGTGACCGCCACGGTGAAGAACACCACCAGCAGCGCACACAACGCATACACGGCGATCAAGGACGGGTTGATGAGCTGCGCAAACGGCATGCTCGCACCGAAGCGAAACAGCATGCAGGGCAATGCAAAAAACAGCACGAAGGCGTTGAGCCCCGGGATGGCCGCTTCGGGGAGCACCTTGCGCTGCGCGGCGAGGTAGCCGCACAGCACAAGCGCAAAAAATGGAATCGTGACTGCGAGGATCGCCTGCATGGAGGGCGAGTATCGCCGCCACGATAGCGTCAGGTCCGGCGCCGGGCCGCCCCAAGCCGGACGACGCCCCTCGGGGGCAGGAGCGAAGCGACTGGGGGGCTCAAATCATCTGGCCGCCAGACACTTCGATGCGCTGGGCGTTGACCCAATGGCTGCCCGGCGACAACAGCGCCGCGATCGCGCCGCCGATGTCGTCCGGTTGGCCCACACGGCCGAGCGCCGTCTGCGATGCGATGGCCGCATTGAGCTGCGCGTTGTCGCGCACAGCGCCGCCGCCGAAGTCGGTCTCGACGGCGCCGGGTGCCACGGTGTTGACGCTGATGCCACGCGCGCCGAGCTCCTTGGCCTGGTAGCGCGTGAGCACTTCGATGCCGCCCTTCATGACGGCATACGCGGCATAGCCCGGCAGCGAGAACCGGGTCAGGCCCGACGACACATTGACGATGCGCCCCCCATCGTTGAGCAGCGGCAGGAGCGCCTGCGTCAGGAAATAAGGGCCCTTGAGGTGCACGTTCATCAGCTCGTCGAACTGCGCTTCGGTGGTCTCGGCAAAGCCCGCGTGGTGGCCCAGGCCGGCGTTGTTGACCAGCGCGTCGAATCGCTCGCGCTGCCAGTGCTGCGCCAGCGCACGCTTCACTTGCGCCGCAAAGTCGCTGAAGCCGCGGCTGTCGCCCACATCGAGTGCCAGCGCGACGGCTCGGCGGCCCCTGCGCTCGATCTGCGCCACCACCGCGGCGGCCTCGGCGGCGTTGTGGCGGTAGGTGAGGATCACGTCGGTGCCCTGCGCGGCCAGTGCCAGCGCCGCGCTCTTGCCGAGCCCGCGGTTGCCGCCAGTGATGAGTGCGATGGAAGGTGTGCTCATGGGGTGCCTCTGTTCAGAGTGGGTTGCGATGAGGGGACTTTATTGATCCAATCACCGCAGATAAATCACCACAAACTGATCAGTTTGTTCAGTCAATGAGAACAATCGAGGGCATGCAGATCTTCGTGCGGGTGGCCGAGCTGAGCAGCTTCACCCAGGCCGCCGAGCAGTTGGGCCTGCCCAAGGCACGCGTCTCGACCGCCGTGCAGCAGCTCGAAAGCGAGCTGGGCACCCGCCTGCTGCACCGGACCACCCGGCGGGTACAGCTGACCCAGGACGGCCAGGCCTTCTACGAGCGTTGCAAGGACGTGCTCGCCGACATGGACGAGTTGCAGACCATGTTCCAGCACGGCGTGCAGTCGCTGCGCGGGCGCTTGCGGGTCGACATGCCCACGCTGATCGCGCGCGACCAGATCGTGCCGCGCCTGCCGCAGTTTCTGGCCGAGCACCCGCACATCGACATCGAGCTCAGCAGCACCGACCGCCGGGTCGACCTGGTGCGTGAGGGGTTCGACTGTGTGTTGCGTGTCGGGCCGCTGCTCGACTCGGGCCTGGTCGCGCGGCCGCTGGGCGAGCTGAAACAGATCAATTGCGCGAGCCCGGCCTACCTGCGACAGCACGGCACGCCCACCACGCTTGATGACCTGGCCGCCCACCGGATGGTCCACTACGTGCCCACGCTGGGGGCCAAACCGTCGGGCTGGGAGTACCAGTCGCAGGGGCGCACCCACACGGTGGTGATGGCCGGTGCGCTCACCGTCAACAGCACCGAGGCCTACCAGGCCGCGTGCCTGGCGGGGCTGGGCCTGATCCAGGCGCCGGCGGCCGGCGTGCAGTCGCTGATCGAGCGCGGCCTGTTCGTCGAGGTGATGCCGCAGCACCGCGCACCGTCATTGCCGGTCTCGCTGCTGTACGCCAACCGCCGCAACCTGCCCAAGCGGGTGCAGGTGTTCATGGCCTGGGTGGCGCAGGCGCTGGCGCCATACCTCGGCACGGGCCATTGACCGTGGGGAGGCCCACGGGCCCCCCGCGGGTCGCGGGGGGAGATCCAACTCTATGGGGCCGGCGGGGTCTTGCCGGCAAGCGCGGGAGTATCTGAGCTTGTATTCAACCCAGTGGAAGAGAGGGCTATCTACTTACACGCCGCGCTTGCTGCGGCGCTACGCGGGTTGCGCACCCGGTTGGCCCAGTTCCACCGCAAAACGTGTGGCAATGTTCACGGATGAGGCCGCATCCTTCGGGTTTTGCACCACCCACAGGCTGGCCTCGAGCCGCTTGGCGCCGAGCGTGAAGCCGACGTAACCGCGTTGGTCACTGCGCGAATAGCGCACATGGGGGTTGAAGGGTCGGGCTGCATCGATGCGCGACTGCGCCATGCCGTTGCTGCTGATCGAGGTGCCGCAAAACTCGGTGGCGATGACCGGTGACTTGGCGTCGTCGTAGTCGGCCTTCAGGTCGGCCACGTAGTTCGCGTGAACATCGCCACCGAACACCACCACACCGGGCAACTTGCGCTCGGCCACGCCACCCAGCAGGCGCTTGCGCGAGGCGGGGTAGCCGTCCCAGCCGTCGGTCCAGTAGGTGCCGCCCTCGGCCGGGTCAGACCACGCAAAACGCGCCATCAAGGTTTGTTGCGCGAGCAGGTTCCACGCACGAGCATTGTCCCAGCCCTGCGCCAGCCAGCGCTCCTGCTCGGCGCCGAGCAGCGAGCGTTTGGGGTCGAGCAGCTCGGGGCAGTCTTTCAGCTTGACGGTGTTCGAGCCGTTGCGCCCGGGGCGCGGGCAGGCTTGCACGTCGCGGTATTGGCGATCGTCAAGGGTGTGGATGCGCGCGAGCGTGCCCCAGTCGTAGCGGTCGTAAATGCGCATCTCGCTGCCGCGCGGGCGCATGGCCTTCGGGAACGGCATGTGCTCCCAATAGGCCTGCGTGGCGGCGGCGCGGCGTGACGCAAAGAAAGGGTCCGGGCCGCCTTGGGGGCGGCCATCGGCGTAGTCGTTGTCGATCTCGTGGTCGTCCCACACCACCAGCCAGGGTGCGGCGGCATGGGCGGCCTGCAGGGCCGGGTCGCTCTTGTACTGGGCGTAACGGTTGCGGTAGTCGTCGAGCGATTGTGTGAGGGTGCCCACGTGGTAGCGCAGCGCCAGCGGGGGCGAGGCGTACTCATAGATGTAGTCGCCGAGAAACAGCACCAGGTCGAGCTCTTGTGTGGCCAGGTGGCGCCAGGCGGCGTAGTGGCCGTGGTCCCAGCGCTGGCAGCTGGCGATGGCAAAACGCAGTGTGTCCACCTCGGCATCGGCCGCCGGCGCGGTGCGGGTGCGGCCGACCGCACTCTGTTGGCCGAGCGCCGTGAAGCGGTACCAATACCAACGGGCCGGCTGCAGGCCCTGCGGCTCGGCGTGCACGCTGTGGGCCCAGGTGGCTTCGGCCTGCTCGGTGCCGCTGGCGGCGATCTTCGTGAAGGCCTCGTCGTGGGCCAGCTCCCAGCGCACGTCGACCTGGTCGGGCAGGTCGGCGCCAGTCAGCCGGGTCCACAACACCAGGCGATCGGGCTTGGGGTGACCCGACGCGATGCCGAGTGCAAAACGTGCCGTGTCGGCGGCGCGCGCATGGCGCACAAAAAGTGGTGCGAGCGAGAGACCGAGAACAACTTGGCGGCGGCTGGTCAGAATGCTCATGCCGAAGCGGTTTACCACAGCCGCCACAAAGCCTGATGACGGTGCACTGACTATCATGCGCGGCCTTCTTGAATCAGCCATGGCCGACACCCTCAACTCCGCCCAGATGGAAGCCGTGCACCACCTCGGCGGC
>NZ_JADMJX010000341.1 GCF_018780185.1 Rhizobacter sp. | reverse complement strand
GCTCCGACACCGGCAGGTAGATGCGGCCACGGCGCGCGTCGTCGCCCACGTCGCGGATGATGTTGGTGAGCTGCATGGCCAGGCCGAGCTTGTGCGCGTATTCGACGGTCAGGGCCTCGCTGCGCCCGAAGATGCCCGAGGCCACTTCGCCGACCACGCCGGCCACCAGGTGGCAATAGCGCGCGAGGCCGGGGTAGTCGAGGTAGCGCGACTGATCGAGGTCCATCTGGCAGCCTTCGATCACAGCCAGCAGGTGTTCGCCGCGGATGTCGAAAGCCGCCACGTGCGGCATCAAGGCCTTCATCACCGGGTGGGTAGCCTGGCCGTTGAAACTGGTGGCCACTTCCTTGCGCCACCAGGCGAGTTTGGTGGCGGCCACGCCCGGGTCGTGCACCTCGTCGACCACATCGTCGACTTCGCGGCAGAAGGCATAGAAGGCCGTGATCGCCGCACGCCGGGGCGGGGGCAGGAACAGAAAGGCGTAGTAGAAGCTGGAGCCGCTGGCGGCAGCTTTCTCCTGCACGTATTGCTCGGGCGTCATGGCCGGGCCTCGCGCAATGAGCTGGAGGTGGGTGCTTTCATGCGCAGCGCACGCCACAGCAGCAGCGGGGCGTCGTACCAGCGCAGCGTGGGGCGCGTGAGCAGGCTGCCGTGATCCATCTGTTCGATCTTTTCGAGGATGCGCAAACCACCTTGCACCACCAGGCGCAGCTCCCAGCCGGCGCGGCCGGGCAGGGCGTGCGCGAGCGGGGCGCCGCTGTGCATCAGCGCTTTGGCCCAGGCCACCATCTCGGCGACCAGCGTGCGTGTGCTCGGCGAGTCTTCGCGCGACAGCAGCGCCGCTAACGGCACGCCGTGGCGGGCGCAGTCGGTGAGCGGGATGTAGGCGCGGCCACGGTGGGTGTCGACGCTCAGGTCCTGCCAGAAGTTGGCGAGCTGCAGCGCCGTGCAGATGTCGTCGGACTGGCGCAGTTGCAACGGACCTTGCACGCCATAGAGATGCAGCAGCAAACGCCCCACCGGGTTGGCCGAGCGGCGGCAATAGGCCAGCAGCTCGGCGCGGTCGGCGTAGGTGGTCTGGTGGACGTCTTGCTCGAAAGCACTCAGCAGGTCTTCGAGCAGGGGCAAAGGCAGGGCGTGGCGATCGAGCGCCTGTTTCAGCGGCGTGAACACCTGCGGCCACTGCGGGCCGGGTGCCGCCCCTGCGGCGGTGGCATGCAGCTCGGCGCGGTAGGCGGAAAGCGCTTCAAGACGCTGAGCGGGGAGGGCATCGCCTTCGTCGGCGAGGTCGTCGGCGGTGCGGGCGAACCAGTAGATCGCGGCCACCGCAGGGCGCAGTGCGGGGGGGCACAACACCGAGGCGACGGGGAAGTTTTCGTAGTGATTGACGCTCATGGGGCTCTGATTTGAGCGCGCATTGTCGCCGTGGAAGGCATTGCGCAATGTGGCACGAAGCATGACCCCGCAGGTGTTTGACAGCGCCCAATCGCCCGAATACATTACTGACCAGTCAGTCAGTTATTGGGTGTTGTTCTCCATTGCTGCACTGCACATCTCCGGTTTCCGTCCACGCTTTGCCCATGCCTTCGCCGAGGTTCCTCATGCGCTTCACCCTGCTCATTTCGCTGCTCAGCGCCGCCGTCTTGACCGCCTGCACCCAGGCCCAGCCGCCCGCGGCACCCGTGCGGGCCGTGCGCACCCTGACCGTCTCGGCCGACAGCGCCGGCAGCACCTATGAGTACGCCGCCGAGGTGCGGGCTCGGACCGAATCTCGCCTCGGCTTCCGGGTGGGCGGCAAGATCGTGCGCCGCAACGTGAATGTGGGTGACACGGTGAAAGCCGGCCAGGTGCTGGCCCAGCTCGACCCGCAAGACCTGAAGCTCGGCCAAGACGCAGCGCGAGCCGGGCTGGTCGCCGCCCAGGCGAATTTCGATCAGGTCGCGGCCGATTTCAAGCGCTTCAAGGAGCTGCGCGACCAGGGTTTCATCAGCTCGGCCGAGCTGGAGCGGCGTGAAACCGCACTGAAGTCGGCTCAGGCCCAGCTCGACCAGTCGCGCGCCCAGTCCAGCGTGCAAGGCAACCAGGCCGGCTATGCGACGCTGGTGGCTGATGCGAGCGGCGTGATCACCGCCGTGGACGCCGAGCCCGGCATGGTGGTCGCCGCCGGTGCGCCGGTGGTGCGCCTGGCCCACGACGGCCCGCGCGACGTGGTGTTCAACGTGCCTGAAGACAAGGTGGGCCTGATCAAGGCACTGGCCGCCCAGCCCGGCCGGATCTCGGTGCGCCTGTGGGGTGCCAGCCAGGAGACGCTGCCAGCGCGCATCCGCGAGATTGCCGCGGCAGCCGACCCGGTCACCCGCACCTTCGTCGTCAAGGCCGACCTCGGCCAGACGCCCGCGAACCTGGTGCGCCTGGGACAGACGGCGACCATCGTCGCCGATAGCCCCAAGGTGGCTGGCGTCAACAAGCTGCCGCTGTCCGCTTTGAGAGAAGAGCAGGGCCGCACCGCCGTGTGGGTGGTCGACAAGGTGACGATGACCGTGGCCTCGCAGACCGTTGAGGTGGCCGGTGCCGAAGGCAACGAGGCCGTGGTGACCAGCGGCCTGAAGCCCGGCCAGCTGGTGGTGACCGCAGGTGTGCATGTGCTCAACCCGGGTCAACAGGTGAAGCTCTACGTCGACCCCGCCGCACCGCCAGTGGCGGCCGCCAACACCGGCACGCCGGTCACGGTGAAGTGAAGCACCCGTCTCTGAGCATCACATGAGCACCACACCTCCCGAGACAACGCCCGTGCGCGCCGCGCAGCGTTTCAACATTTCCCAATGGGCACTGGAGCACCCGGCCCTCACGCGCTACCTGCTGGTGGTGCTCTTGCTGCTGGGCCTGGCGGCCTACTTCCAGCTGGGGCAGGACGAAGACCCGCCGTTCACCTTCCGCGCGATGGTGGTGCGGGCCTACTGGCCGGGCGCCACGGCGCAGCAGGTGGCCGACCAGGTCACTGACAAGCTCGAGAAGACGCTGCAAGAGGTGCCTTATGCCGACAAGATCCGCAGCTACTCCAAGCCGGGCGAGACGCTGATCATCTTCCAGGCCAAGGACTCGGCGCCGCCCAAGGAGATGCTGCAGGTCTGGTACACGGTGCGCAAGAAGATCAACGACATGCGCGGCACGCTGCCGGGCGGTGTGGTCGGCCCCTTCTTCAACGACGAGTTCGGTGACGTGTATGGCTCGATCTACGCCCTCTCGGCCGACGGCTTCAGCTACGACGAGCTGAAAGAGCAGGCCGACCAGGTGCGCCAGCGCCTGCTGAAGGTGAAGTACGTCAACAAGGTCGAGGTGTTCGGCGCGCAAGACGAAAAGATCTTCATCGAGATCTCGCAGAAGCGCCTGGCGCAGCTGGGGCTCGACTTCAACGCGGTGCTCGCGCAGCTGGGCCAGCAGAACGCGGTGGAGTCGGCCGGTGTCATCAACTCGCCCACCGACTTTGTGCAGGTGCGCGTGGCGGGGCAGTTCAACTCGGTCGAGCAGTTGAAGGCCTTTGCCATCCGCGCCAACGGCGCGAGCTTCAAGCTGGGTGACATCGCCGAAGTGAAACGTGCCTATGTCGACCCGCCGCAGGTGAAGGTGCGCCACCAGGGCAAGGAAGTGATCGCGCTGGGCATCTCGATGGGCAAGGGCGGCGACATCATCGAGATGGGCAAGTCGCTGAAGGTGGCGACCGAAGCCATCAAGGACGACCTGCCCGCCGGGCTGGAGCTGTACCAGTTCCAGAACCAGTCGACGGTGGTCGCCCGCTCGGTGGGTGAATTCATCGGCGTGCTGATCGAAGCGGTGCTGATCGTGCTGGCGGTGAGCTTCATCAGCCTGGGCCTGCACTTCAAACCCAATTCGTGGAAGTTCACCCTCGACTGGCGCCCGGGCGCGGTGGTGGGCATCACCATCCCGCTGGTGCTGGC
>NZ_JADMJX010000390.1 GCF_018780185.1 Rhizobacter sp. | reverse complement strand
TGGGGCGGCTCGTTCTACGCCATCCCGAAGAAGGCGCAGAACAAGGCCGCGGCCTATGAGTTCATCAAGTTCATGACGCTGAGCAAGGAGATGCAACTCGAAGCCTTCCGCAGCCTCGATGCCTTCCCGGCGCTGATCGAAGCCCAGTCCGACCCCTTCCTCGACCAGCCCATCGCCTACCTCGGCGACCAGAAGGCGCGCCAGCTCTGGAAGGTCTCGGCCGACAAGATCCAGGCCATTGCCGTCGACAAGTTCGATCCCGTCGCCAACGAGGTGGTGAACTCCGAGCTGAGCAAGGTGCTGGAACAAGGCAAGGACATCAAGACCGCCCTCGCCGACGCCCAGGACCAGGTCAAGAAGCGCACACGCCGCTGACCCACCGCCTGCAATGACCTACCGCATCACCCCACCGTCGCAGCTTGAGCAGTTGAAGCGCTTCACCACGGTGGTGGTGGACAGCGGCGACTTCACCGAGATCGCCCGCTCCACGCCGCGCGACGCCACCACCAACCCTTCGTTGGTGCTGAGCGCCGTGCGGCGGCCCGCCTGCGCACCGCTGCTTCACGAGACGGTGCGCGCGCAGCCCAAGGCCTCGGTCGAAGAGCTGGCGGACGCGTTGCTGGTGCGCTTCGGCACCGAGATCCTGAAGATGGTGCCGGGCCGCGTGAGCACCGAGGTCGACGCGCGACTGAGCTTCGACAGCGGCGCCATCGTGGCCCGCGCGCACCGCCTCATGGGCCTGTACCAGGCGGCCGGCGTGGCGCGAGAGCGCGTGCTGATCAAGATCGCCGCCACCTGGGAAGGCATTGCCGCCGCGCGCCACCTCGAACGCGATGGCGTGCGCACCAACCTCACGCTACTGTTCGGCTTCACGCAGGCCGTGGCCTGCGCCGATGCCGGCGTGCAGCTGATCTCTCCCTTCGTCGGGCGCATCTACGACTGGGCCAAGGCGAACGCCGGCCCCGCCTGGGTCGAGGCCGACCACACCGGAGTGAACGACCCGGGCGTGCAGTCGGTGACCCGCATCCACCGTTATTTCAAGCAGCACGGCATCCGCACCGAGGTGATGGGCGCGAGCTTTCGCAACCTGGGCCAGATCCGCGCCCTCGCCGGCTGCGACCTGCTCACCATCAGCCCCGAGCTGCTGGCCGCACTGGAGTCGTGTCGTGCACCGCTGCCGCGTGTTCTCGATGGCAGCGACGCGCATGGCAGTGCCGGCGATGAAACGCAGGTCGCCGTGCGCCACGACGAAGCCGGCTTCCGGTTCGCGCTCAACGAAGACGCCATGGCCACGCAGAAGCTGGCCGAGGGAATCCGCGGGTTCGTGCGGGACGCACGCGCGCTCGACGCACTGATCCACGCGGCTCGCGCTTGACGGCTGCCCCTCCCTCACCACCTGACCACAAGGCCACCCGATGTATTTGGGAATCGATCTGGGCACCTCCGAGCTGAAGCTCCTGCTGCTGTCCGACAGCGGCGCCATCGTGGCGCAGGCCGGCGCGCGGCTCAGCGTGCAGCGGCCGCAGCCCGGCTGGAGCGAGCAGGACCCGCAGGCCTGGTGGGCCGCCGCCGGTCAGGCCGTGGCCCAGCTGCGCTCGCTCGCGCCGCAGGCCTGGGCGCGGGTGCGCGCCATCGGCCTGTCGGGCCAGATGCACGGCGCCGTGCTGCTCGACCCACAAGGCGAGGTGCTTCGCCCAGCCATCCTGTGGAATGACGGTCGCTCGGTGCACGAGTGCGCGGCACTGATGGAAGCGCTGCCCGCCCTGCCCCAGATCGCCGGCAACCTGGCCATGCCTGGCTTCACCGCACCGAAGCTGGCCTGGGTGCGAACGCACGAGCCGGCGCTGTTTGCGCGCATCGACAAGGTGCTGCTGCCCAAGGACTACCTGCGCTTGCGCATGTGTGGCCTGATGGTGAGCGACATGTCCGATGCCGCCGGCACGCTGTGGCTCGACGTGGCGCAACGTCGGTGGTCCGACGAGCTGCTAGCGCTCACCGGGCTCACCCGCGCGCACATGCCCGGCCTGGTCGAAGGCAGCGAGGTGTCGGGCCGCCTGGCGCCCGAGGTCGCCGCCGCCTGGGGCTTGTCGCCCGAGGTCATCGTGGCGGGCGGCGGCGGCGACAACGCGGCCAGCGCCGTCGGCATCGGCGCGGTGCGCCCCGGCGAGGGCTTCATCTCGCTGGGCACGAGCGGCGTGATCTTCATCGTCAACGACCGCTTCCGACCCAACCCCACGTCGGCCGTGCATGCCTTCTGCCATGCCGTGCCCAACCGTTGGCACCAGATGAGCGTGATGCTCTCGGCAGCCGCGTGCCTGAGCTGGGTCACGCGCCTGGTGGGCGCCGAAAGCGAGGCCGCGCTGGTGGCGCGCGCCGAGACGCTGGACCCTGCCGCACAACAGGCGGCACCCCTGTTCCTGCCCTACCTGTCGGGCGAGCGCACACCGCACAACGACACGCGCGCGCGCGGCGTGTTCTTCGGCCTCGACCACGACACCGATGCGCGCGCCCTGTGCTACGCCGTGATGGAAGGCGTGGCCTTCGGCATGCGCGACGGGCTCGACGCCTTGCGCGAAGCCGGCACCGAGCCCGGCACACTGGCCCTGGTGGGCGGCGGCGCACGCAGCAGCTTCTGGGCCCAGCTGCACGCCGACGTGCTGGGGCTCGAGATCGTCACCCTCGAAGGCGGCGAAGCCGGCGGCGCGCTGGGCGCCGCTCGGCTGGCCTGGCTGGCCGATGGTGGCGACGAGGCCCAGGTGTGCCAGCAGCCCGCGGTGCGCCAGCGTTTCACGCCCGACCCCCAACGCGTCGACGCGCTGGCCAAGCGCCATGCGCGCTTCAAGGCGCTCTATGCCGCGACACGCGGGCTGTTCCCCGCCGCCTGATCGCAACCCATTTGACTGCTGCCCGATGCGGGCCCCCTAGGAGAAAACATGAGCTACTTGAAGAACATCGACCCCATTCGCTACGAAGGCCCGCAGAGTGCGAATCCACTGGCCTTCCGCTACTACGACAAAGACCGCCTGGTGCTGGGCAAGCGCATGGAAGATCACCTGCGCTTTGCCACCTGCTACTGGCACACCTTCTGCTGGAACGGCTTCGACCCCTTCGGCTACGACGGCACGTTCGAGCGCCCGTGGCACCGCATCACCGACCCGATGCAAGCCGCCCGCGCCAAGGCCGAGGTGGCGTTCGACTTCTTCAGCAAGCTCGGCCTGCCGTACTACTGCTTCCATGACCGCGACATCGCCCCTGAAGGCGCGACGCCACGCGAAAGTGTCGACAACCTGCACCGCATGGTCGACGTGCTCGGCGAGCACCAGCAACGCACCGGCATGAAGCTGCTGTGGGGCACGGCCAACGTGTTCAGCCACCGCCGCTTCATGAGCGGTGCAGCCACCAACCCCGACCCCGAGATCTTCGCGCTGGCCGCTTTGCAGGTGAAAGAGGCGATGGACGCCACCAAGAAGCTGGGCGGCGAGAACTACGTGATCTGGGGCGGCCGCGAGGGCTACGAAACCCTGCTCAACACCGACATGAAACTCGAGCTCGACAACCTGGGCCGCTTTCTGCGCATGGCCGTCGAGTACAAGCACAAGATCGGCCTGCAAGGCCCGATCCTGCTCGAGCCCAAGCCGCGCGAGCCAACGAAGCACCAGTACGACTTCGACGTCGCCACCGTGTTCGGCTTCCTGAAGGCCAACGGGCTGGAGAACGAGGTCAAGGTCAACATCGAGGCCAACCACGCCACGCTGGCCGGCCACAGCTTCGAGCACGAGATCGCCACCGCCCTCGCGCTCGGCATCTTCGGCTCGATCGACATGAACCGCGGCGACATGCAGTGCGGCTGGGACACCGACCAGTTCCCCAACAACGTGCCCGACACGGCACTGGCGATGTACTACATCCTGCAAGGCGGCGGCTTCACCACCGGCGGCCTGAACTTCGACTCGAAGGTGCGCCGCCAGTCGCTCGAC
>NZ_JADMJX010000281.1:14609-29261 GCF_018780185.1 Rhizobacter sp. | reverse complement strand
CACGTCGCACAGGCCGTCGTCGTTGTTGGGGTCGCTGCCGGCGAACAGCCGGTAGTTGCCCGCGGCCACGTTGGTGAACTGGAAGTTGTAGACACCGTTGGTGGGCTGCGCGCTGACCTGGTAGACAGTGGCCAGCGTGTCGGCGTTGACCAGCAGGATGTACTGCTGCCCGAGGTTGGAGCTCGTGGTGGTGCCCCCTGCAGTCACCTGCATCACCACCGGAATGGTGACGCTGTTGGCCGCCGACACCAGCCGGATGCTGCCGGAGTAGGCACCCGGTGCGAGGCCCGTGCGGTTCACGTTCACGGTGTAGGTGCCCAGGCCCGAGGCGGCGGCCGGGGGCGTCACGCTGAGCCAGCTGCCGGCGGGGGTGAGCTGCACGCTGGTGACCGAGAGCGCGCCACCGCCGCCGTTGGCCGCGCTGAAGGTGTCGCTGCTGCTGCCCGGCGCGAAGTTGAAGGCCGACGCGCTGCTCACCAGCACGGCGGGTGCGGTGCCGCCCATGTCTTGTGCGGCCTGCACGGCTTTCAGGGCGTCGATCAGCCCGTGGCCAAAGCTGTTGTCGCGACCGGCAGCGCCGATGTCGACGGTGAGGCGGCCGGCCGCCAGCAAGGTGTCGATGTTGTCGGGGGTGATCGCCGGGTTGACCGACTTCATCAGCGCAAACACACCCGCCACGTGTGGCGCGGCCATCGAGGTGCCGTTCTGGAACTGGTAGTTGTATTCGACCTGGCCCGAGGTGTCGTCGGCCGAGGTGCTGAGCACACGATCGACGTAGCCGTCACCGTTCACGTCGCCTGCGTCGCCACCGGGGGCGGCGATGTCGACCGTGGCGCCAAAGTTGGAGTAGCTCGCGAGCGTGCGGTTGATGCTCACCGCGCTGACCGACACCACGCCGTTGTACGACGCGGGGTAAGACGGTGTGGCGGTGGCTTCGTTGCCCGCCGCGGCCACGATGATCACGCCTTCGGCGCGGGCCTGGTTGTAGATGGCCTGCTCGGCTTGCGATGAACCACCGCCGCCCAGGCTCAGGTTGATGATGTCGGCGCGCTGCGCCGGCAGGGTGCCCGAGCTGTTGGGCAGGCGGGCGGCATAGAGCACCGCTTGCGTGATGTCGAACGAGGTGCCACCGCCGGCACCCAGCACGCGCAGCGGCATGATGCGCGCGCCCCAGGCCACGCCGGCCACACCGCGGCCGTCGTTGCTGGCCGCGGCCACGGTGCCCGCCACATGGGTGCCATGGAAGGAGCTGCCGCCGCCCGGGCCGTCGGCATCGCCAGCGTCCTCGGGGTTGTTGTCGGGGCCGTCGCCGTCGCGCGCCGAGGCGGCGTTGCTGATGAAGTCGTAGCCGGGCAACAGCTTGCCCTGCAGGTCGGGGTGGCCCTGCAGCACGCCGGTGTCGATGACGGCCACGGTGACGGTGTTGCTGCCGGTGGTGATGTCCCACGCGGCGGGCAGGTTGATCAACGGGTAGTGCCACTGGAAGCGGTAGTACTCGTCGTTGGGCACCGCCTTGGCGCGGCGGATGTAATTGGGCTCGGCGTACTCGACGTTGGGGTCGGCACGCAGGCGCTTGATGGCGCCGAGCGTGGCGATCTTCAGCTGCGCTTGCGACAGCGCACCCACTGCAGCGCTGCCGGTGTTGTGCCGCAGCGCCACCGCCTTCTCGCGCGCCTGAGCCAGGTGAGTGGCCGGGGCGTCGAGCTTGAGCAGCCAGTCGCCATGCTCTGCGCCCGCGACCTTGGAGAGCGCCTGCGCGGCCATGACGCGGTTGGCAGCTCGTTGGCTGTCAACCCGCAGCGCCGTGGCGCGCGGCTGGCGCCAGCGCACGATCACCTCGCCGGGCACGAACTCGGCGCTGCTCTGCAAGGCGCCGCCCGCGCTCGCGTCGGCCGAGGCCGGCGTGGGCTGTCCCAGGCTCAGCACGTAGTTGCCGTTGCCGCTGGCAGCGAACACCGCGACGTAGTAACGCCCTGAGGCCGCGATCGGCACCGATTCGAGCCGGCCGGTGCCGGTGGAGCTGGCGATCTCGTTCTCGTTTTCGTCGAACAGGTAGAGGTCGATGTCGCCCACCGCCGGATTGCCGACGACGAGCGAGACCGTCTGGCCTTGGGTGGCTTCGATGCGGAAGACGTCGACGATGTCGCCGCCCGCTGTGGAGCGGCCGGCACTGCCAGAGCCGGCGATGTTCACGTAACCGGCGAGCGTGGCCGGGTTGGGCAGTGCCTGGGCCGTGGCCACCGTGTCGTTGGCCGCGAAGGCGGCGAGAGGGTCGTTCACATCGCTGTCGACCAGGGTGTTGTCGGTCGCCCGGATCTGGCCCGACACCTGGAAGGTGGCCGGCGGCGGCGGTGGCGATCCACCCCCACCACCACCGCCGCAGGCGGCGATGAACACGGTGGCGAGCAGGGCGGCGGGGCTGAATCGAGACACGGTCTTTCCTTCGAGAGCATCATTGTTCAAGGCGATGGTGGGCGGGCCACCACGCGAACGCGAATGCTGTCACCTTGGGTTCATGACGCCCTCCCATGCATTAGGGAGGTGGCTGCGGCACCCCCCTCACTGAGGTGATGCCGGTGACAGCTTGAGCCGCGTGGCGTTACGCGCGCGTTAGGGGCGCGTCAGGCTCAGGTCAAGCTGCCGGGAAGCGCTTGTCCAGCGCGCCCAGAAAGTGGCCGAAGTCGATCGGCTTGGTCCAGTAGTCGCTGAAGCCGGCGGCACTGGCGCGGGCGATGTCGGCCGGCATGGCATTGGCCGACAAGGCGATGCAGGCGATGTGCGCCGTCTCTGGCTGTGCTTTCAGCTGGCGCAGCACCTCGAAGCCGTCGATGTCGGGCAGCTGGATGTCGACCAGGATCAGGTCGGGCTGCAGCGTGGCCGCGCGGGCCACGCCGGCCAGGCCGGTGCCGGTCGATTCGAGCGTGAGGCCGGGGCGCATGCGGATCAGCTCCTCGATCAGCAGCACGTTGACCGGGTTGTCTTCGATGTAGAGCAGGCTGCCCTTGCGCGCCGGTGCCACGGGGCGGACGGTGGCCGCGACGGGTGGGGTTGCGCCGGCCGGCAGCTCGGGCGCGCGTGGCAGGCGCACCGCAAAGGTGGAGCCCAGGCCCGGCTGGCTGCTCACGCTCACCTGGCCGCCCATGCGGGTGGCCAGGGCCTTGACCACCGCCAGGCCGATGCCCGTGCCTTCGATGCCTTCGATGCCTTCGCGCTCCATCCCCAACCGGTTGAAGGGCTCGAACAGGTGCGAGAGCTGGTCGTCGTTCATGCCGCGGCCGGTGTCTTGCACATGGAAGCTCACTTCACGCTCGCCGACCTGGCTGGAGACCGTGACCCGGCCGTGCGGTTTGTTGTATTTGATCGCGTTGCTCAGCAGGTTGATCACCATCTGGCGCAGGCGGGTGCGGTCGCCCAGCAGCACGCCGTCGACCGCGTCGGCCTGGATCGTCACGCCCTGCTCGCGCGCGAGCGACTCGACCAGCGGCAGAGCCTCGCGCAGCACCTCGGCCAGCCGTACGGGCTGCAGGTCGAGCTTGAGCTGGTTGCTCTCGAGGCTGGAGAGGTCGAGCACGTCGTCGATCAGCGCGAGCAGGTGTTCGCCGGCCGACTGGATGTGCGCGAGCTTGCTGCGCTGCTGGGGTTGCAGCGCGTCCTTGCCGATCAGCAACAGCTGCGCGAAGCCCAGCACCGCGTTGAGCGGCGTGCGCAGCTCATGGCTCATGCGAGAGAGGAACTCCGACTTGGCCTGGCTCTCGCGCAGCGCCACCTCGCGCTCGCGGCGGCTCACCTCGGCGTTCTTGGCGTCGGTCACGTCCCAGTTGACGCCAATGCGCCGGCCGGTGCGGCCATCGACATCGGGCGCTGGCGTCGAGCGCGACGCCAGCCAACGCACCGTGCCATCGGGCCACACCACGCGGAACTCATACGCGGTCGGGCCGGTGTTGTGGGCCGCTTCGCGCAGCTCGCGCTTGACGGCCTCCACGTCGTCGGGGTGGGTCATCTCCAGGCGTTGCACGGCGTTGAGGGCATGGGCCCGTGGCTCCATGCCGCGCAGGCGGAACATGGCTTCGTCCCACTTGGCTTCGCCGGTGACGACGTCCCACTCCCAGGTGCCCATGCCCACGTTGCGCGCGGCCAACGCGACCCGCTCGTTGACGCTGCGCAGCGCCGCTTCGGCGAGCACACGCGCGGTGACGTCGAGCGTGACGCCGAAGACCATCATCACGCCGTCGCGCATCTCGCGCCGCGCGCGGTTGACCAGCCAGCGCACCTCGCCGTCGGGGCGCACGATGCGGCACTCGTGTTCGACCGAGGTCGTCTCGGAAGACACCTCGGAGCGCGCCTTCAGGATGGCGGCGCGGTCATCGGGGTGCACGATCTGGTAGATCCACTCGTCACGTGTCGGGCCGCCCAGGTACATGGGCCGTCCGGTGATGCGAAACATCTGCTCGTTCCAGCTCGCGCGGTCGTCCTTGGGGTCGCGGCTCCAGACACCCACGCCGGCCGAGCTCACCGCAATCTCGAGCCGCTTGGCCAGCTCGCTTGCGTGGCGCAGCTTTTCGACCTGGCCCGTCACGTCGAGGCCGACCCCGATGAACTCGATCGGCGTGCCGTTGTCGTCGCGGTGCACCACGCGCCGTGTCAGCACATAGGCCCAGCTGCCGTCGGCGCGGCGGTAGCGCGCCTCCATGTCGACGGGCTCGGTGGTGTGCAGCGACAGCTCGGCGGCGGCCTGCACCTGCGGGATGTCGTCAGGGTGGATGAGCGCACGCACCTCCTCCAGCGACAAGCCCTCGGGCCTGGGCGTGATGCCCAGAATGCGGTGCGCATGGTCGTTGTAGAAGAAGCGGTTGAGCGAGAGGTCGTGGCGCCAGATGGCGATGTTGCCCAGCTCGACGGCGATCCTGAGTTGTGCGTTGGCCTTGTTGAAGGCGTCGGCCAGCTGGTAGGCCTCGGTGTCGTCGACCAGCAGGCCGATCGCGCGGTCGGGCACACCGGCGGCCGAGTTTTTCACCTCCCAGTGCGAGTGAACGCGGCGCACGCTGCCGTCGGGCGAGACGATTCGGTAGTGGTGCTCGTAGATACCGGCTTTGTGCATGGAGGCGCGGTAGGCCTCGCCAATGCCATCGTCGGGGTGGATGCGCCGCTCGGCTTCTTCAAACGCAGGCGTCCCGTCGTCGGGCGAGAGGCCGAAGAAGCGGAACATGTGGCGATCCCAGCGCCCCACGCCGTCGGGGATGCTGCGCTCCCAGACGGCGAGCCGGCCGAACTCTTGCGTCATGTCGAGCAGCTCGGCGTTGCGGCTGGCGTCGATGCGCAGCCGTTGGGCCTCGGTCGTGTCTTGCAGGCTCAAGAGCA
This sequence comes from Rhizobacter sp., assembly GCF_018780185.1. Taxonomy (GTDB): domain Bacteria; phylum Pseudomonadota; class Gammaproteobacteria; order Burkholderiales; family Burkholderiaceae_C; genus Rhizobacter. The sequence continues at coordinate 23,903 of NZ_JADMJX010000281.1, read as the reverse complement.
GCCGGGCTTCGCCCATCTGCTCGTGCTCGCTCAGCGGCTTGACCAGGGCGATCGCGCTGCGCGCTTCACCGCTGGCGTGCCGCCACGGCAGCTCGGTGGCGCGCTGCTGGGCTGCCAGGCTGTCGATCGGGGGCCAGTCGTCGCCCCCCAGCAGCTGCACCGCCTCGCGGCCAAGCACGTCGGCCAGCGCATGGCCGCTGCTGCGCAGGAAACCGCCATTCACCCACACGATGCGGCCCTGCGCGTCGAGCAATGCGATCAGGTCGGAAGCTGTATCCAGCGCTGCGGCCCACAGGGGCGGTACAGCGAGCGGTCGCGACGAAGCTGGGGGCATGGCCATGACGGGCCAGTCTAGCGACCCCTCACCTCGGTCGGGCGGCATTTGTGCCGCCCGAATAGGGAGGGGCGACTACTCCTCGGCAACTTGCAGCACCAGCTTGCCGAAGTTCTCGCCGTTGAAGAGCTTGAGCAGCGTGTCGGGGAAGGCTTGCACGCCGCCTGTCACCACGTCTTCCTTGCTCTTCATCTTGCCGGCCTTCAGGTAGCCCGCCATTTCGGCGATGGCCAGGTGGTAGCGGTCGGCGTAGTCGAACACCACCATGCCCTCCATCCGGGCGCGGTTGACCAGCAGCGACATGTAGTTCGCCGGGCCCTTGATCGCCGTGGTGTTGTTGTACTGGCTGATCGCGCCGCAGATGACGATGCGCGCACCGCGGGTAATGCGGGTCAGCACGGTGTCGAGGATCTCGCCGCCGACGTTGTCGAAGTAGATGTCGACCCCCTTGGGGCACTGCTCGCGCAGGGCGTCCTTGATGTTGCCGGCCTTGTAGTCGATGCAGGCGTCGAAGCCGAGTTCGCGCACGACCCAGTCGCATTTGGCGGGGCCCCCGGCAATGCCGACCACGCGCAGGCCGAGGATCTTGCCGAGCTGGCCGACCGTCTGTCCTACGGCACCGGCTGCGCCAGAGACCACCAGCGTCTCGCCAGCCTTGGGGTGGCCGACCTCCATCAAGCCGAAGTACGCGGTCATGCCGGGCATGCCCAGCACGTTGAGCCACTGGGTGAGCGTGCCCACGCGCAGGTCGATCTTGGCCAGGCCGTAGCGCTTGATCTCGCCCTCCGGGACCAGGCAGTACTCCTGCACGCCGGGGCTCAGGCTCACGTGGTCGCCGACCGCGAAGGCCGGGTTCCTGGAGGCGATCACCACGCCCACGCCGCCCGCGCGCATGACTTCGCCAATGCCCACCGGGGGGATGTAGCTCTTGCCTTCGTTCATCCAGCCGCGCATGGCGGGGTCGAGCGAGAGGCTCAAGGTCTTCACCAGCACGCCGCCGGCGGCAGGCTCTTGCACCGGCTCGGAGGTGTGGCTCCAGTTGGCGCTGGTGGGCAGGCCCACGGGGCGTGCGGCAAGGCGCACCTGGTGGTTGGTGAGGGTGGCAAGGGTGGACATGCGGGTCTCCATCGGGGTGAATCGGCGCATCGTAGCCCTCGGCACGACGGGGCTCTGTCGCCCAGTTGTCAGACAAAGTCAGACAAGAGCGAGGCATAAAAAAACGCGGCCGGAGCCGCGTTTTTTTGTTCGGCTTTCGCCAGGTGCTTACAGCACGCGAATGTTCGCGGCTTGCAGACCCTTTTGGCCTTGCTTGACTTCGAATTCGACCTTCTGGTTTTCCAGCAGGGTCTTGAAGCCATTGCCTTGGATGTCACGGAAGTGGGCGAACAGGTCAGCGCCGCCCGCGTCTTGAGCGATGAAGCCGTAGCCCTTGCTCTCGTTGAACCACTTCACGGTACCGGTTTGAGTCGTCATGGACGATTCCTATCTTTCTTGCTTAAGTAATGCGCAGCACATGCTCCGCATGCAGAGACACTCAAGAAACGTTATTGGGGGGTTCTAACGGAACCGATCTGGAACCAGACCGGTGTTCGAAAAGATCACTAACAACCACTGTCTTGCGTATACCTGTAGGCTGAATATACACCAGCAAAATGCGGCCACCCCATGATGAAACTCTCGGTACTTGATCAATCCGTCTCACTCAGCGGGAGCAGCGAAGACGCGGCCATCCGCGACACCCTTTCGCTTGCCCAACACGCCGAGGCGCTGGGCTACCACCGCTTCTGGCTGAGCGAGCACCACAGCCTGCCCACCATCGTAGGCAGCGCGCCCGAGATCCTGATGGCGGCCATCGCGGCGCGCACGCAGCGCATCCGAATCGGCAGTGCAGGGGTGATGCTGCCGCACTACTCGGCGCTCAAGGTGTCGGAGCAGTTCCGTGTGCTGGAGGCCCTGGCGCCCGGGCGCATCGACCTCGGTGTAGGCCGTGCGCCTGGTGGCGACATGCGCACCGCGCAGGCGCTGAACCCGCACACCTACGGGTCGGCCGATCACTTCCCGGAGCAGGTGCGCGACCTGCAGGCGTGGACGGGTGGCGAGCCGCACCGCGGCATCACCGCGCACCCGCGCGGGCCGCACGCGCCCGAGGTGTGGATTCTCGGCAGCTCCGACTACGGTGCGCAACTGGCCGCGCATTTCGGCCTGCCCTATGCCTATGCGTACTTCTTTGTCGATGGCCAGGGCGTGGAGCAGGCGCTCGACCTGTACCGCCGGTTGTATCAACCGAGCGAGCGACACCCGCAGCCACACGCCACCATCTGCGTCTGGGCACTGGCGGCCGACACCGAAGAAGAAGCCCTGCACCACGCACTGAGCCGCGAGCGCTGGCGAGTCGACCGTGGCCGGGGTGTGCTTGGGCCGCTGCAGTCGCCCGATGTGATTGCAGCGCGCGGCTTCAGCCCGGAAGAAATGCAGGTCGTCGAGCCGATGCGGCAGCGCGCCTTCGTGGGCAGCACGGCGCAAGTGGTCGACAAGCTGCAGCGGCTAGCGGCCGAGCTCGCGCTCGACGAACTGGTGATCAACACCTGGACACACGACCCCGCGGTGCGGCGCAAGTCGTACGCTTTGCTGGCGCAGGCCTTTGGTTTGACGCAAACTTAGCCGATAACCTTGAAAAGGTGAGGGCAACAGAGATGAGACAGATCGAGTTCGAGCTGCGTGGCGACTACATCACGCTGGACACCCTGCTCAAGGTCACCGGTCTGGCGAGCAGTGGTGGCGAGGGCAAGGCCATGGTGGCCGGCGGCAAGGTCGAGGTCGACGGGCAACAAGAGCTGCGCAAGACCTGCAAGATCCGAGCGGGGCAGGTGGTGGGCGTGATGGGTGCGCGTGTGCGCATTCACGCCCCCACGATGCCGGCGCCGCTGGACGGCGCCGAAGAGCGGCCCCATGAGCCGGAACAATCCGGCCCGCGGGGTGCTTCACATCAGAAGCGGTAGTTCAGGCCGACGGTCACCATGTCGGCCTTCGGGCTGCCCATCACATTGAAGCGATAGCGCTCGTATTCGGCACGCAGGGCTGCGTTGGGTGTCAGGTTGTACTGAACGCCGCCGCCGACTTTCCACGAGTTGCCCTTGTCGCTCATGCCGCCGCCGTCGAGCTTGCCCTGGAAGGCGCCGACACGTGCCAGGCCAGACCACTGCGGGGTGATCGGGAAGGTGCCCACGGCATCGAGGAACATGCCATTGGCCTTGACCGAGCCGCCGTTGTAGCTGAAGTCACCCATCTGCACGTAGCCGAGTTCCATGCCGAACATGGGGCTGAACGCATAGCCGCCATAGAGCTTGCCGGCTGCCTTGGTGCTGTCGAGGCCGGGGAAATCACCGCCCTTGACCTTGGCTTGGCCGACGCTGCCGCCGACGTAGAGGCCGCTTCCCGCGACTTGAGCTTGAGCCGATACAGCGAAGAGGCCGGCGATGCATGCTGCCAGCAGTTGAGGTCTGAGTTTCATTGAGGTCCTTTCAAAGTCATCAAAGCGCCAAGCCGTAGCTCAGCGGCAGCGCCATGGTCGTTGAGAGGAGGGTGGAGCTCCATCGGAGGAGGCAACCGATGGGTGTCGGCCGATGAGGCCAAACCCTGTCAGCGCTGTCCTACAGGGCTGAGCTTGCGATGTGGGCTCAGGGCCGGGGTGGCCGGGCCACGCGGGCCTGCTCGCGCAGCATGAAAAGGTACAGGCTCTCGACCTTCTCGCGTGCCCACGGGGTCTTGCGCAGGAACTTCAGGCTGGAGTTGACGCTAGGGTCGGTGGTGAAGCAGCGGATGTTGATCTGCTCGCCGAGGCCGGGCCAGCCGAAGTGCGCCACCAGTGCGTTGAGCATCTGCTCCAGCGTCACGCCGTGCAGCGGGTTGCGCGGTTGGGCCGTGGTCATGCTCGTGGCGTCCCGGCGAGGCGGACCAGTTCGGGGTGCAGGCGCTCGATGGCGCCCATCACCAGGTGGTCTTCACGTGCAAATGCAAAGTCGGCGAATTCGAAGCCCGGGCCGACGGTAGCGCCGACGTAGGCGAACTCGCCCAGGGGTTGTGCAGCCTGCCACCAACCGGCGGGCACGATGTGGCGTGGCGCCGAGGTGGCGCTCGCCGCGGCCAGGTCGATCGAGGTGATGTGATCCAGGCTGGGCGGCAGGCACCACAGCCGCAGCGGCCCACCCTCCAGCAGGTGCCAGGCTTCGTCGGAGCTCACCCGGTGCCAGGCGCTGAACTCGCCGGCCTGCAGCAGAAAGTCGATGCTGGTGAGCGCGCTGCGCTGTGCGCGCCCGTCGTCGGGCAACACGCTCGCGTCTGCGCGAAAGATCTCGCGGTAGTGCCCGCCCTCGGGGTGGGGGGAGAGCTGCAGCAGCTCGATCAGTTCGCGGGCTCTCATCTCAGTTCACGTGCTTCAGTTCACGCACGTCAGTTCACGTACAGCAGCACGGTGAGGTAGTGGCAGGCCGTGCCTGCCAGCACGAACAGGTGCCACACGCCATGCGCATGGCGCCAGCGTTCATCGTTGGCATAGAAGACGATGCCGGCGGTGTAGAACAACCCGCCCGCCACCAGCCAGGCCAGGCCGGCGGTGGGCAGCTCCTGCACCATGGGCACGGCGGCGATCACGCCCAGCCAGCCCATGGCCACATAAAGGGGCACCGAAGGCACACGCTCGCGGCCCAGCCACAGCTCCTTGACGATGCCGATGATGGCCAGGCCCCAGACCGTGCCGAACAAGGCCCAGCCCCAGGGCCCACGCAGCGTGACCAGGGTGAACGGGGTGTAGGTGCCGGCGATCAGCAGGTAGATGGCGCAGTGGTCGAACTTGACCAACACCTTCTTGGCCGCGCCGCGCACGCTGTGGTACAGCGTCGAGGCGCCGTAGAGCAGCACCATGGTGCCGGCAAAGATGCTGGAGCTCACCACCTGCCAGACGTCCCCGTGCAGGGCGGCCTGGGTGATGAGCACGGCCGCACCCGCCGCAGCGAGCAGCAAGCCGGTGAGGTGGGTGAGACTGTTGAAACGTTCTCCGTGGTACATGGAACGAGCGTCGGTGAAGAGGATGGCGTGATTGTGTCAGCCCTGTCTGACGGCGCCGTGACGTCACCCGTGACACCCTCCCTGGCGGGTTTCCGCTGGCATCATCCCAACCATGATTGCCAGCCTTACCCCACCCTTTGTCGCCCCCACCGAGTTGAACGCCACGCTGAGCCGTGCTGGCCATGCCGCCATCAGTGCGGCGGGCCTGTGCATGCTGCTGCCTTGCGAGCTGTCGGCCTTGCAGGCCTTGCAGCCCAGCTGGGACGACCTGCCGCCCGACGCCTACCTGCGCGACGGTGGCCACTACCGCCGCCGCCGCCACGCCTGCTTCGTGGTCGAGGGTGACAGCGTTACCCAGGCGCCGCACCGCGCGCACTGGCAGCCGGTGGAATACAACGCCTTGCACGGCGGGCTGGAGCGCTGGTTCGAGCCGATCACGCCGCAGATCGTGGCGCAGCCGGTGTGGTCGCAGCTGCTGCGCGCGCTCAGCCGCACCTGCTCGGCCATCAAGGGTGTGCGGCCCTGGTTCGTCGAGGCGCACCAGTTCCGCATCGACACCACCGATGGCATCGGCCGGCCGACGCCGGAGGGCGCGCACCGTGACGGGGTCGACTTCGTGGCTGTCATCCTGGTCAGCCGGGTCGGTGTGAAAGGCGGCGAGACACGGGTGTTCGAGGCCGCCGGGCCTGCGGGCATCCGCTTCACCATGACCGAGCCCTGGACGACGTTGATGCTCGACGACGAGCGGGTGATCCACGAGAGCACGCCGATCCAGCCCGTGACTGACAGTGGGCACCGCGACACGTTGGTGTTGACCTTCCGCGCCGGCGGCTTTCAAGGGAAATGAGCCGCAGGAGTACCCTGCGGGATGACCGGATACCAGATCAAGCTCGAAACCCTCGACGTGGCGGGCCTGGCGATGCAGGTGCGCTCGCTGCTCGACAGGCAGCAATTCCACGACCCTGAGGGCGAGGCCGAGCGCATCGGCATCTCGTCGGCCGCCTGGCCGCTGTTTGGCCTGGTGTGGCCGTCGGCCCTGGTGCTGGCGGCCCACCTGCAAGACGCCGAGCTCGGCGAGCGCCGCATTCTGGAAGTGGGGTGCGGCTTGGGTCTCGCCAGCCTGTCGCTGCACCGCCGCCAGGGTGACGTGACGGCGAGCGACTGCCACCCGCTGGCGGGCATCTTTCTCGGCGAGAACGTGCGCCTCAACGTGTTGCCCGTGCTGCCTTACCTGCATGGCGACTGGTCTGCGCTGAATGAAAACCTGGGCCGCTTCGACCTGATCATCGGCAGCGACGTGCTCTACGAGCGCGACCAGCCCCGCCTGCTGGCCGCCTTCATCGAGCGCCATTCGCAGGCGGCGATGGAGGTGGTGATCGTCGACCCCGACCGTGGCAACCGCGCTGGCTTCAACCGGCTGATGGACGTGCTCGGCTTCGCGCGCGAAGAACTCAAGATCACCCGCCTGCCCGACGGCAGCACGCCCTACAAGGGGCGGGTGCTGAGCTATGTGCGCGCCGCGCGGCCGCTACTTTCCTAGCGTCTGCTGCAGAAAGAGAATGGTCGCGTAGAACTGGTAGTCGGCGTTTTCCTTGCGCGCAAAACCGTGGCCTTCGTTTTCGGCGCGCAGGTACCACACGGGCGTGTTGTTGGCGCGCGCCTTGGCCACGATCTGCTCGGCCTCGGTGTAGGGCACACGCGGGTCGTTCTTGCCCTGCACCACGAACAGCGGCTTGGTGATGCGCTGGGCGTTGGTGAGTGGCGAAATCTTCTCCAGGAACGCGCGCATGGCCGGGTCGCGCTCGTCGCCGTATTCCACGCGCCGCAGGTCGCGGCGGTAGCTTTCGGTGTTCTGCAAGAAGGTGACGAAGTTGGAGATGCCCACCACGTCGATGCTGCCTGCGATGCGGTCGGCGTAATGCGTGCTCACCGCCAGGCTCATGTAGCCGCCGTAGCTGCCGCCGCTGACGATCACCTTCGACGCGTCGAGCTGCGGCTGCGTGGCCACCCAGTCGAGCAGGGCGCCGATGTCTTTCACCGAGTCTTCGCGCTTCATGCCATCGTCGAGCGACAGGAAGGTCTTGCCGAAGCCGCTGGAGCCGCGCACGTTGGGCTGGATCACGGCCATGCCCAACTCGTTGATGAAGTAGTTGTAGCGGCCCATGAAGCCCACCGTCGCCTGGCCCTCGGGCCCGCCGTGGATCACGATCATCACCGGCCGCTTGCCCGTGAAACGCTCGGGGGGCAGGTTGATCAGGCCCGAGATGCTGCGCCCGTCAAAACTCTTCCAGCGCACGATGCCCTGGTCGCGAAAGCTATTCATGTCGACGCCGGGTGGTGCGTACGGGCGAGTCCACCGTGTCACTTGGCCGTCGGGCAGCCGCGTGAACAACTGGCTCGGCCCTTGCGCGCTGTTGATCGAAAACGCCAGCTCGCCGCTGCGGCGGTGGAAGGCGGCGGTGCCCACGCTGCCGGGGGGCACGGTGGGCGCGGGCAGCTCCTTCAGCGTCTGGCCGTCGAACAGGCGCAACTCGTCGCGGCCGTCGATGTTGAGTTGGGCGGCAATGAGCTTGCCGTCGGTGGTGGCGGCCATGCTGCTCACGTCCCAGGGGATGTGCGAGCTCATGCGCGTGAGCTGGCGGTCGCTGAAGCGGTAGGCCATCAGCTCGCGGAACTCGCCGGCGCGGTCGCTGATGACCAGGAGGCCTGCGCCACCCGGCAGGTAGTCGCCCGCAAAGTACGTGGCGCGTTCGTTGCTGCCGGGCGCGGGCAAGACCTGGCTGGCCTGGCCGCTGGCGAGGTCGAGCAGCCACACCTGCGACTCGGTGGCCGAGAGGTAGCGGGTGAGCGCCACCTGTTTGTCGTCGGGCGACACGCCGCCGGCGTACCAGCCGCCGCCGTCGAGCTCGGCCACCTTGCGCGCGGCCTGCGGGGTGAGCGGGTCCATCAGCCGGAAGGTTGTCGTCACCTTACTGCGCGTGCCGCCTTGTGCGGTCTTGTCGAGCGGCAATGAGGCGGTGAGCAACTGGCTGCCGCGGTGCAACCAGCCTTGCAGGTTGTGGCGCTCGCTGGGGTCGCTCAACAAGGTGGTCTGTTTGCTGGCCAGGTCGAGCCGGTAGAGCTGGTCGGCTTCGCTGCCGCCGACGCTGCGCTCGAACACCAGGTAGTTGCCTTCGCGCGGCTCGTAGCTCGCGGTGTTGACGGGGTCGGCCGAGTCGGTCAGCGGCTCCAGCTCGGTCATCGCGCCTTTCAGACGAAACAGCTGCGTGGTGTTGCCGCCGGCCTTGCGGTGCGACACCACCATCTCGCGCTGCAGCGGGTGCCAGTCGGCAAAGGCATGGCCGCGAAAGTCGTTGTACTTCGCCACCTGTTCGGCCAGGCGGGCCGGGACGGGCGGGATGCCCTGCGTCACCAGGTTGGCGTTGGGTGCGAGCACCGCCGCGGGTGGCGGCGGGGTGGTGCAAGCCGACAAAACGATGACCGCGGCGAGTGCGATTTTCTTCATCCGATGAACCCCTTGCATGTGGCGTGGGGGCATTGTGGCGCCACCGATAATCACCAGGTTCTTGGCTGCCGAGACTTTTGCGTGCTGACTTTCATTCGACGATTTGTGACCATCTTGCTGCGCTTTCTGATGATTGCCGCCGGCCTGGTGTTTGCCGCTGTCCTGCTGGTGGCCGGCCTGGTGTTCACGCTGCTGCTGCTGGTGTGGAGCTTGGTGCGCGGTCGGCGCCCGCGCGTGGTGAAGTTCCGCGTCGACCCGGGTTTTGGTGCCTTTCGCGGCGCGGCTCAGCCCAAGGGTGAGGTGGTCGACATCGAGGCACGTGAAGTGCCAGACGCGCCTCAACAATTGAAACGCGACTGACGTTGACCACGCCCGAAGCTCGTGCCAGACT
>NZ_JADMJX010000281.1:0-14509 GCF_018780185.1 Rhizobacter sp. | reverse complement strand
CCTCAACAATTGAAACGCGACTGACGTTGACCACGCCCGAAGCTCGTGCCAGACTTCGGGCCTCGCTTCCTTTCTTCAACCCACTTCAAGGAGACAAACCATGGCCTACGCAGACATTGTTTCCCTGTGGGTCGCCGCTCGCGCCGCCTGAGCCGCACGTCTTTCAGCCCCCGCGCTGAGATCTGACTTTCTGCTGCGGCGCTTCGCGCGCCACGGCTGACCCTCTTCCCCACCTCGTTGCCTTGCGCCTTGCGCGTGCTGGCATTCGCATGGCTTTGCGCCGTGCATTCCTGACGATGGAAGACAGATCTCACCATGATCGAAATGGATGTAGAGCGCTTGCGCTCAGTGGGCTTGACGCCCGCGATGGCCCTGGTGGCCATTTGTTCTCAACCCGTTCCTGAAACCGACGCGGCCGATCTGGCCGCTTCACCGCGCCAGCTGGTGCGCGTGATCGAGGTTCACCGCGAAACGCTGCAGGTGCACGATGGCGTGCACGAGACCAGCGTGCGTGTGTTGCCCCGGCTCGTCCGCCTGTTGGCCGAGCAGGAAACCGCCATCGCCGTGGGCGACTGGGTGGTACTGGTGCACGACGCACACGGCCAGGCCTGGGTGCATGAGCGCATCACGCCGCTCTCGCACATTGCCCGGCGCGACGCCGATGGTCGCCGCCACCCGGTGGTGAGCAACGTCGACACCGCGCTGCTGGTGATGGGCCTGGACGACGACTTCAACCCGCGCCGCCTGGAGCGCTTCTTGACGCTGGTGCAAGGCCAGGGGGTGACGCCAGTGGTGGTGTTGACCAAGGCCGACGTGGTCACGCCCGAGGCGGTCGACGACGCGATCACCGCGCTGCGCCAGCGCATCGCGCCCCAGGTGGAAGTGGTGGCGGTGAATGGCACCGCACCCGAGACCACGCGGGTGCTCGACGTCTACCTCGCCCCGGGGCAGACGGTGGTGCTGCTCGGCTCCTCAGGGGCCGGCAAATCGACGCTGACCAATGCCTTGATGGGCGTGGCGGTGCAAGACACCGGCGCCGTGCGCGAGCACGACAGCCGCGGCAAGCACACCACCACCTCGCGCTCGCTGCACCGCTTGCCGAGCGGCGCGTGTGTGATCGACACCCCGGGCTTGCGCACGCTGCGGCCCGACGCCGACGAAACCACCTTGGCCATCAGCTTCCAGGACATCGCCACGCTGGCCGGGCAGTGCCGCTTTCGTGATTGCCGCCATGGCGACGAGCCCGGCTGTGCGGTGCGTGAAGGGGTGCCACCCGATCGGTTGCGCAACTACCAGAAACTGCTGCGCGAAATGCGCCGTGACACGCTCACGGTGCTGCAGCGGCAGCAGCAGGTGTCGGAGTGGAAGGCGCGTGGGCGTGGGGCGCAGCTCAGGCTGAAGATGAAGCGGGGTGAGGTGTGAGCCACCACCCGTTCGGGCTGAGCCTGTCGAAGCCGTGCAGTGCGCTGCCCTTCGACAGGCTCAGGGCGAACGGAGAACTACGCGGGTTGGGTGCGCTTGGTCGTCTTGTGGAGGTACATGCGGGCATCCGCATGCATCAACAACTGCGACCCCGAGTTGATCTCCGAGCCGAAGGCGATGCCGTAGCTGATGCCGCAGTTGGGGAAGCCGGCGTCGTGCAGCCGGGCCTCGATCTGGTTGATCTTGTGGCGGGCCAGCTCTTCTTGCGGGCGCTCGCCGAGCACGGCGAATTCGTCGCCGCCAAGGCGGAAGACGCTCATGCCATCTTCCTTGAGCACGCTCAAGGCCTGCGCAAACTCGCGCAGCAGCGCGTCGCCATGGGCGTGGCCACGCTCGTCGTTGATGCGCTTCAAACCATCGAGGTCGATCATCACCAGCATGATGCGTTGCGGTGCTTCGGCGTCGGTCGAGGCCACCGTCATGCCGTGGAGCGTGCGGTCGAAGGCGTGGCGGTTGGCGATGCCGGTCAGTGAGTCGGTGCTGGCCTGGGTGAGGGCGTCGTTGAGTTGCTTGAGGTAGTTGTCTTTTTCACGGCCCAGCAGGCGGATCTTGTCGGCCAGCGCAAACGCGAGCAGCACTGCGTCGGTGGTGGCGCCGAGCAGGGTGAAGAGCTCGATGTTGCGCATCACGCTCGGCACCAGGCCGAAATTGGCGGGCAAGATCAGAATCGCCGGCAGCAGCAGGGCGAGAAAGGCCGCCAGGAAGTAGCGTGCCGGCAAGAAACCCTGGCCGAGGCGGATCATTCCCGACACCAGCGCGAGTGTCAGCGTGACCGAGATCACCGCCGTGGCCAGCAGGTGGGCATAGGCCACCGACAGGAAGCAGATCGGCAGCAGTGCCAGCGCCACCAGGATGTTGCCGCGCGCGATCCAGGCCAGCCTCGGGGCGTGTTCCTTGAGGTGCAGGAACTCCAGGAAGAACATGGTGTTGAACACCGCCCCCAGGAAGAAGGCCACGTAGTGCCAGCTCAAGCCGCGCCAGCCCAGCCAGTCGGACACCACGTGCAGCGTCAGCGCCCACGAGACGGTGGCCGTCAGCAGGTAGAGCGCGTAGTACAGCATCGACTTGTCGCGCACGCCGATGAAAACGAACATGTTGTAGAGCGCCAGCGTGAGCATCGCGCCCAGCGCGCACAGCGTTAGCACGTTCTCGGAGATCACCGTCTTGCGGTAGCCGGCCTGGCTTGCCACGTAGACGCTCGGGTAGCGCGCAAAGTAGCGGCTCTCGATGCGCAGCAGCACCTGCGCCTGCGCGCCGATCGGCAGCTCGACGTTGCCCCCGTAGTGCAGCATGTAGCTGCTGTTGGCGCTGTACCCGGTGATGAACGACTGCACCGGCTGGCCCGGCGCATAGACGCGAACCTCGATGCGCTCCATCAGCGTGCCCGTGGGGTCGATCACCCAGCGGGTCTGCTGGGTGTCGTTTTGCACCGTGGCATGGAACCAGTAGCTGCCGCCAAAAAGGCTCACCCGATCCACCTGCTTTTGTTTGGCGAGCCAGGCGCCCAGTGCGGCGGGCGAGGCCGGGGGGGTGTCTTCCTGTGCGAGGTAGAGCTGGCCGCGCGACGCGATGTCGACTTCGGCATCGGCATTGAGCGTGATCGGCGATTGGCTCCAGGCTGGGCTGCACAGCAGCCCGATGCACAGGAGCAGCAGCGGGGCCAGCCAGGGCGGGCTGCGCTGCAGGGAGGCAATTGACAGAGACATCGCGGGCTTTGACTCCGTCAAACGGCGGTGGGAAGCAATGTAACCAGAAGTTTCACGGTTGGGCATGCGGGCTCGCCATGGCGAACGCGGCAGAAGTCACACATGCCGACCATGGCTCAGAGGTCTTTCTCGCCGGCGATCACTTTCGGGTGGCCGCACAAGGCCCGCGAGGTCTGCATGCCCGCCATCACCGCGGCCTCGACGCAACCGGCGTTGACGCCGGTCTTGATCCAGTCGCCCGTCACGTAGAAGTTGCTGAACCCCGTGCCGTCGGTTTGCAGGCGGTGCTGGGTGCTGTTGACCACGCTGAGCACATAACGCTCCGACGGGTCGACGTTGGCGCGCCAGTACTGGCTGTCGAATCGCTTCTCGCCCTGCGCGCCGGTGGTGTCGATGAGGCATGACCAATCGAAGTCTTGCGGCGTGGCCACCGCCGGCCACAGGGCATGCACATGGTGCTTGAGCTGGTCGATGGCGGCCTGCTTCACCTGCTCGGCCATGCGCACCGGGAAGGCGTGGTCGCTGAAGGGCGGGTAGCTTTTGATCGGCAAGGCGCTGCAGAAGTACGACACGTTCTTCGGCTCGAACTGCGGCGGCCAGGCCTCGCGGATCAGCGTCTGGTCCATTGGCGCCCAGGTGTCGAAGGGCTCGCTGAAGGCGGTGAGCACGGGCTCTTCGCCGTCGCGGCCGAAGTCGGTCCAGCCGAGTTCGGGCACGGTCTTGTCGAGCCAGACCTGGTAGGCCTGGGTGGCGGCAGTCTTCACGTAGGTGCACGAGGCCTGCAGCGCCGGGCTGCGCGCCACCAGTTGCGGGCACAGCAACGCCAGGCCATCGGCCGCGATGCCGAAGATCACCTTGTCGAAGTCGACGCCGCGCTGCAGCGTGACGGTGGGCAGCGGTTTCTTGAACTGCTTCTGATACACCTCGGGCCAGTCGCTCCAGTTGGATTCGAGGTTGATCTTGTTGGCCTGCAGCAGCTTGGCCTGCGCCGGATCGAGCTGCTGGTAGTGCGGCTCGCTGGGCCAGCAGGCCAGGCCCTTCACCGGGCGCAGCGGGTTGTATTCGTCCCCCGCCAGGTCCACCTGGCGTGTCATGCGGATCTGGCCCACGGCGTTGCTGCCAGCCTCGGGCACCAGCTCTTCGACCTTGTGGAAGAACTTGAACTTCACACCGCGTTTCTTCAGCACTTCGTAGAAGGGCGTGAAGACCGTGTCACCCATGCCGGCCTGCATCTTCCACATGATGCCGCCCTGGTAGCCGCAGGTCATGCGGAAGATGCCGCGCAGCATGGTGCCGGCTTCGAAGTTGGGTTTGTCGAAGTCGCCGTCTTCGTAGCCGAACACCAGGTCGTAGAGCCCGCGGATCGGCGCCGAATGCACGCTCACCGTGGGGTTGGCGCCATGGCGCGTGAGCCAGGCGTAGAGGTCTTCGTCGTTGATGACGTCGAAGCCTTTTTCGAACACATGGTCTTCGAGCATGCCGATCAGCGAAGTGACGGCGAGGTCGATGCAGATGTAGAGCCGGCGCAGGTCGTCGGCCACGTCGCTCGCCTCGGCCTGGGCACCAAAACGTGTCTGCAGTGCCACCCGCATGCTCTTGAGCGCAGCGGCATGCACGGCGTGCTGCACCGCGTCTTGCTCGCCCAGCTTGGGCAGGCTTTGGGCAAAGCTCAGCGCGGCGTCAAAGACGCTGTGGACGTCGGAGACGATGGTCTCGACCTTGCGCTCGATGCGCGTGGCGAGCGACTCCAGCCAATCGCCGATGTGGCTCTCGGTGACCTCCACCGAGGTGGTGGTCACCGTGGTCGTGGTGCCGTGCTTGCTCTCCAGCTCGGAGAGCCACATCTTGATCCACTCGTACATGGTGAGGGCGATGTCCCACAGGCCGATGTCTTCGTCGCCGTGGCCGGGCTCGCCGGGCATGTCGGGCGTGTCGATCAGCCACTGGCGCCAGGTGCCGTCGATCAGCTCGCTCAAGACAAACGAATGCTGTGGCTTGAAGGCGTCTTGCCAGGTGGCCAGCGGTGCGCCGGCCGGGCGGCCGAGTTCGCCGTAGGCGCCTTGCATGGTGCGAAAGGCGTTTTGATAAAAGCCAAACCAGATGTGCAGGCCGTGCTCTTCGATGCGCTCGCCCAAAGCGGCGTTGCGCCCGCTCGCACCCTTGCCGCCCAGGCGCCAGCCCATCTGGTAGACGGTGATGTCGTACCGGTTTTGCCAGCCCGGCTGGTCGGTGAGGTAGTAGGCCGCCGTCATCGCGGCCACGCCACCGCCGAGCACGGCGATCTTTTGCGGTGCGATCTGCGAGTTGTCGTAGATCTCTTCGCCCGCCGTCACCTCGAAGTCGAAGCTCAGGTGAAAGGGCAGGATGGCCTCTTGCACACCGAGTTGCAGGCCCAGCGTGTCGGTGAGCGGGAAGCTGTCGAACTTGTGCAGAGTGAGCTCGTAGTCGTCTTCGAACACCTCGACGCCGTGCACGGCCGTCACCAGGGCCGGTGCCGCCACGATGGCCTGGTAGACCGCCTTGATGCCCGATGCGTCAGGGAACTGCTTCAAGAAGATCTGCTCGCAGCCCGGGTGGCGCAGCATGCCGGCGATCTGCGCCCAGCCCTCCTTGTCGAGCTCCAGCGTGGCGGGCAGGTTGGCGGCGATGAGTTCGATGGCTTCTTCGATCAGCTCGATGAAGCCACCGAGCTTGCGCGCGCCTTTGCGGTTCGTCGTGGCCGCCACTTCGATCAGCGGGTGCGTGGCGAGTTGCGTGTCGGGCGAGAAGGGCTCGAAGCCCTTGGTGGACATCGAGAAATAGCGGGCCGGCTCGCCAGGTGCCGGCATGCTGTATTCGCACAGGTACTTGGGGTAGCCGAAGAGTTCGCGCCCGTTGATGAGCGCCATCGCGTCGTCGACGAAGATGTGGCACGGGTAGAAGAACACGCGGCTGATGCCGGTCTCGCCCTTCTTGACCTGGCCCACCATCACCCAGGTGATGATGTCGAGCTCTTCGCCCCAGCCCTTGGCGGCGTCGCTCGGCCAGGTGGAGAAGGCCTTGTGCACCTTCGTGAAGGTGAGCATCACGAAGGGCGAAAACACCTGGAAGCTCATCTCGCCGCCGGCGCAGGCGGTGAGGGTGGAGTCGACCGTGGCCTGCAGCTTCGCCAGGTCGCCCTTGACGAAGAAGCCGTACATCTCGGAGTCTTTGAGCTGCAGCGGCGGGTGCATCAGCGGCGAGCCGCCCGGGTAGAGAAAGTCAGGGCGGTTCGTCTTCGATGCTGTCATGGTGCTTGTTGTTGGGACGTGAGGAGCGCGAAGTATCTTCGCGGCCTTGTGCTTTCGGTTTCGTGAAAACCCGAGCGAGCGCCTCAGTTCGCTTCGGTCAGGCGTTCACGTTGGGCCAAGGCAGGGAAGAGTTTCATCCACAACGCCGCCACTGCCAAGGTGCCGATGCCACCCAGCAACACGGAACCCACCGGCCCGAGCAGCGCGGCCGTCGCTCCCGATTCGAACTCGCCGAGCTGGTTGGATGCACCAATAAAGATCGAATTCACCGCGCTCACCCGGCCACGCATGGCGTCGGGCGTCTCCAGCTGCACCAAAGACTGGCGTATCACCACGCTCACCATGTCGGCCGCGCCGCTCACCCAAAGGGCCAGCATCGACAGCACGAACACGGTCGACACGGCAAAGCACAAGGTCGCCACGCCGTAGATGGCGACGGCGGCGAACATCACCTTGCCCACCCGCCGCGTGATCGGCCAGCGGGTGAGCACGGCCGACATGCACAGTGCGCCCACCGCTGGTGCAGCGCGCAGCAGGCCCAGGCCCCAGGGGCCGACGTGCAGCACGTCTTTAGCGAACATCGGCAACAAGGCCACAGCGCCGCCCAGCAGCACGGCAAACAGGTCGAGCGAGATGGCGCCCAGCACCACCGGGCGTTGCCAGATGAACTTGAAGCCGGCCAGCACGGTGGCGAGCGTCACCGGCTCCTTGGGCGGCGGCACGTGCGGGTGACCGATGCGCAGGAACAGCACGCCCGCCAGCACGAAGGACAGCGCGCACACCGCATAGACCACGCTCGCCCCGGCCACGTAGATGAAGCCGCCGAGCGCCGGGCCGCCGATGATGGCCGTCTGCATGCCCATCGAGCTGAAGGCCAGCGCGCGCGGCAGCACCGCAGTGGGCACCAGCGAGGGCACCAGCGCCTGCTGCGCCGGCATCTGGAAGGCCTTGGCCATGCCGAGCGCGACCGACAGCCACAGCAGCAGCCCGCGGCTGGCCCAATGGCCGTGTGAGGCCGCCATCAACAACAGCGCGACGACGGTCTGCGCCACCATGCACAGCGCCAGCACGCGGGTGCGGTCGTAGCGGTCGGCCACGTGGCCGGCCACGAGCGTGAGCAGCAAGGCGGGCAGGAACTGCAGCAGGCCCACCAGGCCCAGGTCCCAGGCGCTGCCGGTCAGCTCGTACATCTGCCAGCCCACGGCGACCATCAGCATCTGGTTGCCGGTGGTGCCGGCCACACGCGCCCACCAGAAGCGCATGAAGGCCCGCAGGCCCAGGAGGGGCGAGTCGGTCAGGGGCAATTGCAGCCCTTGTCGAAGATCACTCGCCACACGCCGGGCGACTCTTGCCGCCACACCGAGGTGAAGCTCGAGACGGCCTTGCCACCCGGGTCGAACACCGGGCCGGTGCTGATCGCAAGGCTGCCGTCGTCGAGCACCTCCACCTTGTCGGGCTTCCAGGAGAAGGGCGCCTGCGGGGTCTCATAGAAGCGCTTCCACCACGCGGCCACGGCTTGCTTGCCACGCAGCGGCGTGGGGCCGGAGAAGAACACCGTGTCATCGGCCAGGAAACGGGTGAACGCCGCGTGGTCGCGGTCGGCCATGGTCTTGGCGAAGGCGATCTCGGTCTCGGTCACCTGGCGCTGCAGGGTGGCGCGGTCGATGGGTGGGGGCGTCGTGCTGCAGGCGCTCAGCCAGAGAAGCAGTGCGCCAAGGGCCAGGCGCGTGGCGGAGCGTGGGGTGAGCATCGTGTGTCCTCGATGTCGGTTCGACGAGGCGCGATGTTAAGACGCGGCACCGGCCTCCCGGGGGGATGCGCCGGCCCGGTTCACAGCGGGGCGTTGCGCATCAGCAGCATGTCGACGACACGCGGCGTGGTGGGTGCATCGAGCCCCACGGGGCCGTGAAAGGTGGGTGGGTTGTGGAAGCTGCCGAACAGCATGTCCCACAAGGGCAGCTCGGAGAAGTTGTGGCCACGATCGCCCTTGGCATGGTGCACACAGTGGGCCTCGGGGCGCTGGATGAAGAGGCCCAGCCAGCGCGGCGTGTGGATGTTCCAGTGCTGGAACAGGCTCAGCGAGGCGATGAGCAGGCTGACGCTTGAGGCCGCCAGCGGCGACAGCCCGAGCACGAAGCTCGCCAGCAGCGTGCTCATGCCCACCTTGAGCAGCACCTCGAGCGGGTGCGAGAAATACGCGCCCAGCATGTCGACCCGCACCGGGCTGTGGTGCAGCTGGTGGGTGGCTCGCCACAGCCAGCCAAAGCGGTGCTCGGCACGGTGCAGCCAGTAGCCGGCGAAGGTGGTCGCAAGCAAGCCGATGGGAACACCCCACAGGCCCAGAGGGCTGAGGTCGAACACGCTTCGGCCTTGCAGGTAGGCCACCGGGATCAGCAGCGGCGTCAGCGCACCCACCACGATCGTCGACACAAAGAATGCGCCGCCGAGCCAGCGCCACCCTGAGACGGGCTCGTAGGCCCGCGCGGGCGAACGCGTTTCGATGAACAGCATCAGTGCAAAGACGAGCGGCACGCCCAGGCTCAGCAGGGCTTCGGTTTTCATGAGGGGTTCTTTCTTTGTGTGTATATGGGCACTGATATGCCCATGTAGGATGAAGTGAGGGAATTGAGCGGAGTGACGCTGTGTCGGGCTAGCGCTCGACCGGCGGGCAACACATCGGCACCAGCGACTGCAGCACGCTGGTGACGCTGGACATGCGCGACACGATGGCCGGCCCGTCGATCTCGTAGAAGGTGTGGCGGCCCTGCGTTTGCGAGTGCAGCAAACCGGCGCGTTCCATCAGCTGCAGGTGGCGCGCGATCACCGAGCGGTCTTGCGGCATGCCCTCGGCGATGGTGTTCACGTCGGAGCGGCCTTTCAGGATCAGCTGCCGCAAGATCTCGACGCGCACCGGCTCGCACAAGGCCCTGAAGAAGCCGGTGTCGAGGATCTCCATGCAGGCGTTGGCCACTTGTTCGCGGGTGGGGTGTTTGGGCATGAATGCGAGCATATGTGCACTCAAATGCACATGTCAAGCGACCTGCCATCAAAAGGGGGCGAGGCTGTCGAACTGCAGCGTGGCGCCGCTCGCCGGGTGCGCCAGCGAGAGCGACTGCGCGTGCAGCAGCAGCCGCGTGGAGCGCGCCAGCACCTCGGGCGGCGCGTACAAGGCATCGCCCACGATCGGGTGGCCGAGGGCCAGCAGGTGCACGCGCAGCTGGTGCGAGCGGCCGGTGAGCGGCTCCAACGCCACGCGGGTGTCGTGCTGCGAACGAGACAGCACGCGGTAGCGCGTGAGCGAAGGCTTGCCGGTGTCGAAGTCGACCTTCTGCCGCGGCCGGTTGGGCCAGTCGGTGATCAGCGGCAGGTCGATCTCGCCGATGTCTTGCGCCACCTGCCCGGCCACCACGGCGACATAGGTCTTGCCCACTTCGCGTTGCGCAAACGCCTGGCTCAGTTGCCGCTGCGCCGCCTTGCCGCGCGCAAACACCAGCAGGCCCGAGGTGGCCATGTCGAGCCGGTGCACCACCAGCGCGTCGGATGCGATCGCCTGCACGCGCGAGGCCATGCAGTCCTGCAGGCCCTCGGCGCGGCCGGGCACCGAGGGCAGGCCAGCGGGCTTTTCGACGACGATCAGCGTGTCGTCGAGGTAGATCAGCTCGGGTGCAGCCATCGCTCAGCGGCGCGCCGCGAGGCGCGTTTGAACGGCCTCGCTCTGCAGCTCGCGCAGTGCATCGGCGGCCACCCAGCGCGCGGCGCGCGAGTCAAGCGTTTGCAGGCGCTGCGCGCAGGCGATGGCTTCGGCATTCAACGCGGGGTTGCGTTTGCCGATGCTGCGCAGCGCCCAGTTGACCGCTTTCTTGACGAAGTTGCGTTCGTCGGTGGCGGCGTCTTCGATCAAGGGCAGGGTAGCGATGAAGGCGGCGTCATCGGCCGCCTTGTCGTGCACCACCAGCGCGGCCAGCAGGGCGAAGGCGGCCCGGCGCACGAACTCGTCGCGCTTTGTCGCCCACGCCGCCACCTTGCGCCACGCGAGCGGTGAGGCTGCAAACGCGTTGCTGCAGGCCTGGTCGCAGGTGTCCCATGACTGCATGGTCTGGGCCCAGTGGTCCATCTCGCGGGCCGTGAAGCGCGCGGGCTCGGCCACCAGGCTGGCCAGGATCTGGGCATCGGCGATGCCGCTGTCCCACAAGGCCAGCGCCAATGCGTGGTCGCGGCCGAGCTGTTTGCCCAGGCAGCGCAGGGTGGGCACCGAGACCCCCAGGCGCGGCTGCGCCACGTTCATGCCGAAGCGAGCCATGCCGGCCAGCTCGTGCGGCCGCGCTTCGGCGCGCAGCAGGTCGAGGGCTTGGGAAAGGCTGTCGGGTCGCATGCGCCCGATGCTATCGAACTGTGCCGGGGGCGTCAGGCGCGGCGGGGCGCTTCGCTGAACCTGTCGATGGGGGCGACGCATTCGATGCGGTCGCGGCCCTTGGTCTTGGCGCGGTACATGGCCTGGTCCGCGCGCTCGATGGCGTCTTCGATGCGTTCACCCGGGTCCACCTGTACCAGGCCGGCCGAGAAGGTGATGCGCAGGCCCGGGCCGACGGCGCTGAAGTCGGCTTGCTGCAGCTGCTCCTTGGCCCGCCGCAGCGCCACGCGCGCCTGGGCGATCAAAGTGTCGGGGAACACCACCACGAACTCCTCGCCGCCCCAGCGGCCCAGCAGGTCGCTGGTGCGCAGTGCCTGCTGCGTGGCCTGGGCAAAGCGGCGCAGAACCTCGTCGCCGGCCTGGTGGCCGAAGGTGTCGTTGACCACCTTGAAGAAGTCGATGTCGAGCAAGGCCACGCACAACGGCGAGCCGCTGCGCTCGTGTTGTGCCTGCTCGATGCGCATCAGCTCGGTGATGTGGCGGCGGTTGTGCACCTGCGTCAGGTCGTCGCGTGTGGCCAGCTCGCGCACCTTGTCGAGTGCCGCCGCCAGCTCGCGCCTCTGCGTGCGCAGGTTCTCGTTCATGCGGGTCACCAGGGTCGCCAGGCGGGCGATCAGCACCACCACCAGGCAGGTGTAGAGCCAGGCCACCACCTGCTGGCCGAGCGGGTAGCGCTCGGGCTGCCACTGGTGGCACAGGATCATCGTCAGCGCGAGGCCGGCGAGCGAGGCCGTCACCAGCTGCCACACGCGTGTCGCCGTGAAGCCGAACACGGCATAGACGATGTGGCTGGCCACGATGATCAGCGTGGCGCCGCTCAGCGGCCCCGCCATCGCATAGGCCCCCCACATGAAGAGGACGCCGATCAGCAGCTGCGTCGTGCCGAGGTTGCGGTCCCAGGCGGGGCCCCAGCCGTGGCGCACACCGAAGTAGAGCAGCAGGTTGGTGCAGAAGGCGAGCAGCGTGTACCCCACCGCCAGGTCGCGCGGCGTGTAGCCCAGCGCCACCTGCAGCCACAGCAGGCCGGTGTAGAGCAGGTAGGTCACCACCGAGGTGAGCCACATCCGCAAGTGGCTGCGCGTGGGGCGATGGCTCGTCAGGACCAGGTCGGCCAGGGCGGCGAGGGAGGGGGGGCGGGGCATCGGTGTGGGGCGTGGCTTCGACCCGTTGTCGGCATGAACGGGGCGGAACTTGAAACACCATGCGCCGCCAAGGGTTGACTCGGGGCCGTGCAGGAGGCACCGCTTTGCCACTGGTGAATACCAACCCTGGTGGGCGCACCGGCTCGGCGGTATAAGTTTTTCCCGGTGTGCGCCCCCAGGGGGCATCGCCCGGCCTCACAACAAACAACGCCAGGAGACATCGAATGACCGCTGCTTTGCATTCGGGCCCGTCCCGAGACCCTTGTTTGCCCGCAGGCCGTTGGCGCTGCTGGGCGGTGGCTGTGCTGCTGGCCTTGCCGGCCCTTGCCGGTGCCAACGGCGCCGCCGCCGGTGTGCACGTGCGCTTCGACCTGGCGAGCCCTGCCACCAGCCCATTCCCGAGCGACCGTTTCACCCGCGTCGACTGGTCGCAAAAGACCTTCAAGCGGGTGCACCTGCCCAAGCCCGACTGCGCGGTGCGGCCGAGCGACTGCGCCGACATCGACGTCATCAACCAGCTCGACGGCTTCAACACCCAGCCGCGCATCACCATCCCGTTCAGCGGCGACATCGACCCCGCCAGCGTCACCAGCGACACCGTCTACCTCGTCAACCTGGGCGACACGCTCAGCGGCTGGGGCTTTGGCCAGCGGGTGGGCGTCAACCAGGTGGTGTGGGACGTGGCGACCAAGACGCTGGCCGTTGAGTCCGACGCCCTGCTCGCCGAACACTCGCGCTACGTGCTGGTGGTGACCAATGGCGTGCGCGACGCCTCCGGCAAGCCCATCGAAGCCGGCCCCTTTGGCCGCTTTCGGCACGACCTCAACTTCGGCCAGAGCAGAGACCGCGATGTGGCCGACTACCGCAAGTCGCTGCTCGACGGGCAGCATGCAAGTGGTGCAGCGCAGCAGCGTGTGGTGGCCCTGAGTCTGTTCACGACGCAGAGCACCACCGCCGATCTGGAAAAGATCCGCGCGCAGATCAAACGCTCCAATCCGGCGCAGATTGACTTCAACATCGGCGCCTCGGCCAGCGGCCCGGTGCGTGCGGTGTTTGCCACAAGTGCGCTGGCGGGCATCCAGTTCAGCCGGCAGACGGGGGTGGCACCGGTGTTCACGCCGTCGTTCCTGCCCACGCCGGCGCTCAATGTGGTGCCGGGCTCGGTGGCGCGGGTGGCCTATGGGCGCTTCAGCTCGCCCGACTACCAGACGGCGGAGAAGTACATCCCGGTCACGCCCACGCTGCTGGGCCAGCCGCGCCCGCAAGGCAGCAACCAGCTGACGGTGCAGATGTTCCTGCCCTCGTCGCCCATGCCGGCGGGCGGCTGGCCGGTGGCGATCTTCGGCCACGGCTTCACCGACAGCATGTATGGCGCGCCGTGGACGGTGGCCTCGGTGCTGGCTTCGCAAGGCATCGCCACGGTGTCGATCAACGTGGTGGGCCACGGCGGCGGGCCGCTGGGCACGCTCAACGTGCTGCCCTCGGCGGGCACGCCGGTGGTGGTGCCCGCCGGTGGCCGCGGCATCGACCAGGACGGCAACGGCAACATCGACGCCACCGAAGGCGTGAACGCCGCCGCGCCGCGCAGCATCATCAGCAGCCGCGACGGCCTGCGCCAGACGGTGGTCGACCTGATGCAGCTGGTGCGCCAGATCGAGGTGGGTGTCGACGTCGACGGCGACGGTGCGGTCGACTTGAACCCGCAGCGCATCTACTACGCCGGCCAGTCCTTCGGCGGCATCTACGGCACCATCTTGCTGGGCGTGGAGCCCAACATCCAGGCGGGGGTACCCAACGTGCCGGGTGGCTCGATCACCGAGGTCGCGCGGCTGGGCGTGTTCCGTCCCTTGACCGGCCAGTCGCTGGCCACGCGCGTGCCGTCGCTCATCAACGTGGCGCACCCGAGCGGCATCGTCTTCAACGAAAACCTGCCGCTTCGCGACCTGCCGCCGGTGGTCAACAGCGTGCCGGGGGCGGCTGCCATTCAGCAGGTGCTCGACCGCTACGAGTGGGTGCAGCAGGCCGGCAACCCAGTGTCCTATGCGAGCTACATCCGCAAGAAGCCGCTGCGCGGCAACGCACCCAAGCCGGTGATCGTGCAAGTGGCCAAGGGCGACACCGTGGTGCCCAACCCGACCAGCAGCGCCATCGTGCGTGCGGGCGATCTGGCCGACCGCACCACCTACTTCCGCAACGACCTGGCTTATGCGGCCAACAACGCGGTGGGCAAGGGGCCGCACACCTTCCTCACCAACATCGGCAACGCGGCCGCGGCGCCGTATGCGGTGGGGGCGCAGATGCAGATGGCGGTGTTTTTTGCATCGAACGGGGCGGTGGTGATTGATCCGGATGGGGCGGGGCCGTTCTTTGAGGTGCCGATCTTGTTGCCGTTGCCGGAGGGGTTGAATTTCATTCCTTAGTTGGGTCCGCTGTCACGTGGTTGGTTCTTCGTACTTCGAACGGGTGCGTCGGGATGTGCCCCCGACAGGGCAGTAACTT
>NZ_JADMJX010000358.1 GCF_018780185.1 Rhizobacter sp. | reverse complement strand
ACTTCACCTGCGCCACCACCACCGAGTAGATGAAGAGGCCGATGACGATGCTGGGTGCCGACAGCAGGATGTCGTTGATGAACCGCGTGGCGCTTCCCAGCAAGGTCTTTTGCCCATACTCACCAAGGTAGATGCCGGCCAGCACACCGATGGGTGTCCCGATGAAGGTGGCCAGGCCGACCATCACCATCGAGCCGAAGATCGCGTTGGCCAGGCCACCGCGCTCAGCCTGCGGCGGTGGGGTCATCTGCGTGAAGGTGTCGAGGTTGAGGCCGCCGACACCGAGGCGGATGGTCTCGAACAGGATCCAGAACAACCAGAACAGGCCGAAGGCCATGGCGGCGAGCGACAGCGTCAAGGCGATCGCATTCACCGTCTTGCGGCGCCGGTGCTTGGCCAGGCGCGCCGAGTCCATCGAGATGAAGCTGCTGCTCATGTGCGCGTTCCTTCGCCCTTCTTCAACCGCGACAACAGCAGCCGAGACAGGGACAAGACCACGAAGGTGATGAAGAACAGCACCAGACCCAGGTAGATCAGCGAGGCCTGGTGCAGGCCTTCGCCCGCTTCGGCAAACTCGTTGGCCAGTGCCGACGAGATGCTGTTGGCCGCCTCGAACAGCGACAGGCTGTTGAGTTGGTTGAAGTTGCCGATCACGAAGGTGACCGCCATGGTTTCGCCCAAGGCCCGTCCGAGGCCGAGCATGATGCCGCCGACCACGCCGGTCTTGGTGTAGGGCAGCACCACCTTGAAGACCACTTCCCAGGTGGTCGAGCCCAGCGCATAGGCCGACTCTTTCAGCATGGTCGGAGTCACGTCGAACACGTCACGCATGACCGACGCAATGAACGGAATGATCATGATCGCGAGGATGATGCCGGCCGAGAGAATGCCAATGCCCACCGGGGCGCCCGACACCAGCGAGCCGAGCACCGGCACGCCGGCAAACAGCTTTTGCAGCGGCTGCTGCACGTAGGTCGAGAGCACCGGGCTGAACACCAGCAGGCCCCACATGCCATAGACGATGGAAGGCACGGCGGCCAGAAGCTCCACCGCGATGCCCAGCGGGCGGCGCAGCCAACCCGGAGAGAGCTCGGTGAGAAAGAGCGCAATGCCGAAACTCACCGGCACGGCAATGACCAGCGCGATGAGCGAGGTCATCAGCGTGCCGTAGATCATCACCAGGCCGCCGTACTTGTCTTGCACGGGGTCCCATTCGCTGTTCCAGAGGAAGCTGAGACCGTATTCCTTGATCGCCGGCGCGGCGCCGATCAGCAGGGAGACGATGATGCCGGCCAGCAGCAGCAAGGTCAGGATGGCGGCGCCATGCGCCAGCACCGAGAAGACCGTATCGGCCCAAGGCGCGGAACGCCGGGCCTCCGGGGGGCGCCCCAGCGGGTCAGAGCGTTGCATCTTGTCCGGCTCGTAATGAGATGCAGGAAGTGTAGCGGCCACGGCCCCTCCGAAATGGCAAGCGGTGGGCCCGGCTCCCCGGGCGACCACCGTGTTCGATCAGCTCAGACCTGCGATCACTTGAAGGCGACTTGCTTGCCCGAAGCGTCCTTGATCTCGCCCCATTGCTTGCGCACCAGGTTCTTCACCGCGTCGGGCAGTGCCACGTACTCGAGCTCGGCCGCTGCGGCATCGCCGTTGTTGAAGGCCCACTCGAAGAACTTCAGCGAAGCCGCTGCCTGGGCGGGCTTGTCCTGCGCCTTGTGCATCATGATGAAGGTGGCGCCGGTCAGGGGCCATGCGTCCTTGCCGGGCTGCTCGGTCAGCACCTGGTAGAAGCTCTTGTTCCAGTCGGCACCGGCCGCAGCGGCCTTGAAGTTGGCGTCGTCGGGGGTGGCGAAGTTGCCGTCCTTGTTCTTCAACAAGGTGTAGGTCATCTTGTTCTGCTTGACGTAGGCGTACTCCACGTAGCCGATCGAGTTCGGCAGCCGGTTGACGAACGCAGCCACGCCCTCGTTGCCCTTGCCACCCGCGCCGGTGGGCCAGTTGACGGCCGTGCCTTCGCCGACCTTGCTCTTCCATTCCGCGTTCACCTTCGACAGGTAGTTGGTGAAGATGAAGCTGGTGCCCGAGCCATCGGCGCGGCGAACCACCGAGATGGCTGCGTCAGGCAGCGGCACGCCGGGGTTCTGCGCGACCAGCGCAGCATCGTTCCACTTGGTGATCTTGCCCAGGTAGATATCACCCAGCAGTTGGCCGGTCAGCTTGATCTGGCCAGGCTTGATGCCGGCGATGTTGACCACCGGCACCACACCACCGATGACGGTGGGAAACTGGACCAGGCCGTCCTTTTGCAGCTCTTCATCCTTGAGCGGCATGTCGGAGGCACCGAAGTCCACGGTCTTGCCGCGGATCTGCTTCAGGCCCGCGCCCGAACCGACCGACTGGTAGTTGATGCGCGCGCCAGTGACCTTGTTGTAGGAGTCGGCCCACTTGGCGTACAGCGGGGCCGGGAACGTGGCGCCTGCGCCAGTGACGTCTTGGGCCAGGGCTGCCCCGCAGGCCAGGCCGAGGGTGACCGCCGTGGCGGCAAATCGAATCGAAGTTGTGTACATGTCTGCACCTTTCCAATGAGCTGGCTGATGGGATGTCCAGACTGTAGAAGTCTCAGATGACAAGCGCATGACACAGGCGAGTGCTTTGTGACGGTCACATGGCCGTCATCATTTCGTCATAAATGCCGTCAGGCGCGGAACAACTGCGCCAGGCGCTGCGCGCAGGCCTGGGCCTGGGCGGCATCGCGCGCCTCGACCATCACCCGCACCAGCGGCTCGGTGCCCGAGGGGCGGATCAGCAGTCGCCCGTGGTCGCCCAGCTCGCGCTGCACCTGGGCTTGCGCGTCGGCCAGGCCCGGAGCGGCCTTCCAGTCCTGCCCGGCTTGCAGGCGGACGTTGATCAACACCTGCGGGAACAGAGTCACAGGCGCCAGCAGTTCGGCCAGGGATTTGCCGCTTCGGCTGACGGCCTGCAGCACCTGCAAGGCGCTGACGGTGCCGTCACCCGTGGTGTGCCTGTCCAGCGCGAGCAGGTGGCCCGAGCCTTCGCCGCCGAGCAGCCAGCCGCGGGCCGCAAGTTCTTCCAGCACATAACGGTCGCCCACCTTGGTGCGCACAAACTCGATGTCGCAGGCCTTGAGCGCCAGTTCGACCGCCATGTTGGTCATCAGCGTGCCCACCGCACCCGGCACACGCTGGCCCTGGGCCAGGCGGTCGGCCACCATCACGTACAACAACTCGTCGCCGTTGTAGAGCCTGCCGGTCGAGTCGACCAACTGCAGGCGGTCGGCATCACCATCTAGAGCCACCCCGTAGTGCGCGCCGTGCTCTTGCACTGCCTTGACCAGCGCAGCCGGCGAAGTGGCGCCAAAGCCGGCGTTGATGTTGAGCCCGTCGGGGCTGCAGCCAATGCGCACGACTTCGGCGCCCAGCTCGTGAAAGACTTCGGGCGCGGTCTGGTAGGCCGCACCGTGGGCGGCATCGATCACGATCTTCAGGCCCTTGAGCGAGAGGTCGTTGCTGAAGGTGCTCTTGCAGAATTCGACATAGCGGCCACGGGCATCGTCAATGCGCCGGGCCTTGCCGAGCTGGGCCGAATCGACCCACTGCGGGGGTTCGGCCAAGGCCGCCTCGACCTGGCGCTCCCAGTCGTCGGGCAGCTTTTCGCCGCGCGCCGAGAAGAACTTGATGCCGTTGTCGGGGTAGGCATTGTGCGAGGCGCTGATGACCACGCCCAGGTCGAGCCGAAGCGCGCGCGTGAGGTAAGCCACACCAGGGGTGGGCAGCGGGCCGGTCAACAGCACGTCGACCCCGGCGGAGGCGAACCCGGCTTCGAGCGCCGACTCGATCATGTAGCCGGAAATGCGGGTGTCTTTGCCGATCAGCACCGTGGGCCGCGCCAGTTGGGCCTTCAGCACACGGCCCACGGCGTGCCCGAGGCGGAGCATGAAATCGGCCGTGATGGGCGCCTGGCCCACGGTGCCTCGGATGCCATCGGTGCCGAAATAGG
>NZ_JADMJX010000393.1:12607-29358 GCF_018780185.1 Rhizobacter sp. | reverse complement strand
AGGTGAAGATCAGCGCCCAGAAGTGCACGATCGACAGGCGATACGAATACACCGGCCGCTCGGCCTGCTTGGGGATGAAGTAATACATCATCCCGAGGAAGCCCGCGGTCAGGAAGAAGCCCACCGCGTTGTGGCCGTACCACCACTGGACCATGGCGTCTTGCACGCCGGCGTAGGCCGAGTAGCTCTTCATCGCGCCCGCCGGGATGGCCGCGCTGTTGACGATGTGCAGCAACGCCACCGCCAGGATGAAGGCGCCGAAGAACCAGTTGGCCACGTAGATGTGGCGCACCTTGCGGATGCCGATGGTGCCGAAGAACACGATCGCGTAGGAGACCCAGACGACGGCGATCAGGATGTCGATCGGCCACTCGAGCTCGGCGTATTCCTTGCCCTGCGTGAAGCCCAGGGGCAGCGAGATGGCCGCGGCCACGATCACCACTTGCCAGGCCCAGAAGGTGAACATCGCCAGCTTCTCGGCGAAGAGTTTCACCTGGCAGGTGCGCTGCACCACGTAGTAGCTGCTGGCAAAGAGCGCACTGCCGCCAAACGCAAAGATCACCGCATTGGTGTGCAACGGCCGCAATCGCCCGTAGCTCAGCCACGAGATGCCGAAGTTGAGCTCGGGCCAGGTGAGCTGGGCGGCGATGATCACGCCGACCAGCATGCCCACGATGCCCCACAACACGGCCGCCAGCGCAAAGTTGCGCACCACGCGGTCGCTGTAAACCGGCGCAGTGAGCGCCGAGACTTGTTTATTCATGGGTTGTTCCTTAGGTCTGCTGCCGTCATGGTTATTGTCTGGAGCCTCTCCGTACTTACCCTTGACCGGGATCAAGGGCCTGGTCACCGCTTGTTGCTTCTTTCGTGGGCGATGCATCAGCGCCACCTTCGAGCACACGCCAGCCTTCGCGGTCGAGATCGTCGAACTGCCCGCTGTTGACGGCCCAGGCAAACACGCCGATCAGCGCGAGCACCAGCAACACCGACACCGGGAGCAAGAGGTAGAGGCTTTCCATGGTGGGTTGGATGTTCTGTTCAGCGCGAGAGGCGCAAGGCGTTGAGCACGACGCCCAGCGAGCTGAGCGCCATGCCGGCACCTGCAGCCCAGGGCGGCAGCAGGCCGGCAAGCGCCAGTGGCACGCAGGCGGCGTTGTAGACGAGAGCCCAGGCCAGGTTCTGGCGCATCACGCGCAAGGTGCGCTGGGCGAGCTGGTGTGCGGCCGGCACCTGGTCGAGGCGGCTGCCGAGCACGATGAAGTCGGAGCGCTGCTGCGCGAGTGCGCTGCCGTGGGCGAGCGCGAACGACACGTCGGCGCGGGCCAGCACCGGGCCGTCGTTCAACCCATCGCCCACCATCAGCACGCGGTGGCCGCCGGCTTGCAGCGTCGAGATGGCGGCGAGCTTGTCTTCGGGCGTCGCACCGCCCTGCACTTGCGTCAGCCCCAAGCGGGTGGCGATGGCCTGCACGCTGGCTGGCGCATCACCCGAGAGCAGACGCACGGCCAGGCCTTGTGCACCCAGGCTTTGCACGGCGCCGAGCGCGTCGGGTCGCAGGGCTTCGTCGAACTCGAAACACACCTGCTCCTCGGGCAATGAGGGCCACGGCGCGCAAGCCACACGCGGCCGCGCGGCCTGCGCCTCGGCAGACACGCCCACCCAGGCCGGCGCGCCGAGACGCCAGCAGCGGCCTTGTTCGTCAATCGCTTCGATGCCCTGCCCTGCGACCTCGTGCACCTCGCGCCAGCCATGCGCTTGCGCCGGCAACGACTGCACCAGTGCAGCCGACAAGGGGTGGTGCGACAGCGCGGCGAGCGAAACCGCACGCGCGAGCAGCAGGTTGCTGTCGGCGCCGGGCGCGAGCACGGTGGCCGCGAGCACCAGGCGGTCTTGGGTCAGCGTGCCGGTCTTGTCGAAGCAGGCGGTGTCGACATGGGCCAGCGCTTCGATGGCATCGAGCCGCTGCACCAGCACACCGCGCCGCGCCAGGCCGCCGGCGGCGCTCAACAAGGCGGCCGGTGTGGCGAGCGAGAGCGCACACGGGCAGGTGACGATCAGCACCGACACCGCCACCCAGACGGCGCGGCTCGGGTCGATCACGCTCCACACCGCCGCAGCCAGCGCGGCCAGCAGCAACACGCCCCACAAGAAGGGCCCGGCCAGGCGGTCGACGGCGCGCATGACCGCGGGGCGTTGCGTGAGTGCGTGCTGCAGCAGCTCGACGATCTGCTGGTAGCGCGTGCCTTCGCCGAGGCGCTGCAACTGCACCACCACGGGCGCAGCGAGATTGATGCTGCCGCCCACCACGGCGTCGCCCGCGCTGCGCTCCACCGGGCGCGACTCGCCGCTCAGCATGGCTTCGTCGACCTGGGTGCTGCCATCGAGCACCTGCCCATCGCCAGGGAAGGCCTGCCCTGCCGCGACACGCACCCGATCTCCCACCACCAGGCGTGCCACCGGCACGGTGTGCGCCACGCCATCGCTGCCGAGCCGCTCCACGCTGTCGGGCAGGCGCTGCAACAAGGCGTCGAGCGCCTCGGTGCTGCGGGCGCGGGCGCGCAGCTCCAGCCAGCGCCCGGCCAGCAAGAAGGCGACAAACATGGTCAGCGAGTCGAGGTAGGGCTCGTTGCCGAAGGGCCCGCTGGGCGCAAACGTGGCACCGGTGCCGGCAACGAAGGTGATGGCAATGCCGAGCGCGACCGGCACGTCCATGCCGATGCGGCGCTGGCGCAGCGAGCGCCAGGCGCTGCTGAAAAACGGCCCCGCCGAAAACAGCAGCACTGGCAGTGTGAGCACCCAGGCCGCCCAGGCCAGCAAGGCGGCCATGTCGGGTGCGATGTCGCCGGGCTCGGCCAGGTAGCCGGGCGTGGTGAGCATCATCACCTGCATCATGCAAAAGCCCGCGACGAAGAGCCGCCACAGCGCCTGGCGCGACTCGCGCTGCCGTGCCACGCGGGCGGCCTCGTGTTGCGCGGGCAGCGCGCGGTAGCCGGCCGCCTGCACGGCCGCCACCAGCTGCGAGGCGCGAGCATTGCGCGGGTCCCACTGCACCAGCACACGCTGGCTGGCGGCGTTCACGTCGGCGCGTGCCACACCGGGCACGGCGATCAAAGCCGATTCGATGATGCCGGCGCAGGCCGCGCAGTACATGCCCTGCAGCGCAAACACCGACTCGGCCTCGCGCTCGCCGTCGGGGCGCTGCCGCCAGCGGGTGCACTCGCCGAGCGTGGCAGCGTCATCCAGTGCAGCGGCCTGGCGCGGCGTCAGCGGCGGCACGGGCGGGTTGGGGTTGGGCATGGCCAGACCGGCCTGCTGCATGCTCATTGGGTTACCTTGGTGCTGAGCACTCCGGTATTCGCCCTTGGGGCGGCCCGGCGTTCTCATGCAACCGACTCTAGGCAGCCGCCCGTGGCCGGGGCATGACGCAAGTCAAATTCGCGGCATCACCCCGGGCCCAAGATGGTCGGTTATGAACTTCCAACCTACCCCTGCCAACCTGGACTTGCAGTGTCGTGTGCGCGACATCATGGAGCGGCTGGTGCTGCCCTCCAACCGCGACTGGCACCGCTGGGCCGACGCCGGCGTCTACCCGAGCGACGTGGTCGAGCCCATCAAGGCCTGCGCGCGGGCCGAAGGCCTGTGGAACCTCTTCCTGCCCGGCCTGCAGCCCGACGAACCCGGCACCCGCCTGAGCAACCTCGACTACGCGCCGCTGGCCGAGATCATGGGCCGTGTGCCCTGGGCGGCCGAGGTGTTCAACTGCAGCGCGCCCGACACCGGCAACATCGAGCTGCTGCACCTGTTTGCCACACCGGCCCAGCGCGAGCGCTGGTTGAAGCCGCTGATGAACGGCACGATGCGCTCCTGTTATGCGATGTCGGAGCCCGACGTGGCCTCGTCCGACCCGACCAACCTGCAAACCAGCATCGTGCGCGACGGTGATGAGTGGGTGATCAACGGCCGCAAGTGGTTCATCTCCGGAGCGCTGCACCCGCTGTGCGAGCTGGTGATGCTGATGGGGGTGTCAGACGGTTCGCCCGATGCCGACAAGCACCGACGGCATTCACTGGTGCTGGTGCCGCTGAAGACCCCGGGCCTGTCGATCGTGCGCAACGTGCCCATCCTGCAGCACCACAGCATCGAGGGCCACGTGGAGCTGCTGTTCCGCAACGTGCGCGTGCCGGTGTCCAACCTGCTGGGCGAGGCCGGTGCTGGCTTTGCGATGGCCCAGGCGCGCCTGGGGCCGGGCCGCGTGCACCACTGCATGCGCACCATCGGCCAGTGCGAGCTGGCGCTGGAGCTGATGTGCGAGCGAGCGCTGGAGCGCAGCGCCTTCGGCCGCCACCTGGCCGACTACGCCAACATTCAAGACTGGATCGCCGAGAGCCGTGTCGAGATCGACCAGGCCCGCCTGCTGGTGCTGCACGCCGCCTGGCGCATGGACACGCAGGGCAACGCCGCCGCGCGGGTCGACGTGGCCGCCATCAAGCTGGTGGCAGCACGGCTGCAAACCCGCGTGCTCGATCGGGCCATGCAGGTGTTCGGCGCCATGGGGTTGTCGCCCGACACGCCGCTGGCCTACCTCTACACCTGGGGCCGCGCGATGCGCTTTCTCGACGGGCCCGACGAGGTGCACCTGCGCACCGTGGCGCGTGAAGAACTGGCGCAGGCCAAAAAGAGAAGGGGCGCCGCCACGAATCACTTCGTGCCGTACGCCCCTTCGGGACACTAGCTCAGATCAGCGGTTTCAGTCGCGGTCGAGCGTGCCGTTGGCGTCGCGGTCCACACCGAAGCGTGTGCCGTTGCCCGGAGGCACGCAGGTGAAGGTCACCGGCGAGCCGGCCGAGGCCGTCGCGGTGATCAGCGCTGCTTGCGTCACGGCGCCTTCACTGGTCTTGTCGGCGACGAAACTGCCGGAGCTGTTCATCACCCAACCCTTGCGCACGCCACCGACCACGGCCTTGGCGATCAGCTCGCACTCCGGCACGGGGCTCGTGACCTTGGCGCGGGCCACCAGCAGGTTGAGGCGGGCCGTCACGTCTGACTGCGCCGCGTTGGCCTGGGTCACCGTGACCTGCTGGCCCACGACCGGGTTCATCTCGGACGGAGCCGCCATCACGTACTGCTCCAGCTGCTGCTTCTGCGTCAGTGACAGTGCGTCGAACACGTCTTCCGAGAAGAAGTCGATCAGGGTGCCGAACTTGCCCGCGTTGTTGTAGCCGTAACCACGGATCTGGTCGCCCATGCTCGGGAACACGGCTCTCGAAGAGTTGGTGCCGAACATGCCGACCTTTTGGTACATGTTGCGGATGTGCGGGATCTTGAAGTCCTGGTCCAGCTGCGCGCCTTCGATCGACATGGTGCTGTCGGAGCCGAAGAGGCCTCGCGCCGAGTCGACGATGTGACAGCCGTTGCAGGTGGAGATGGTGTCGGAGGTGGTGTTGAAGTAGACGTTGCGCCCGGCCGCCTGGGCGGTCGTGAGCGAGTTGTCCAGGTTGGTGATCGGGTTCGGCGGGTACACGATCTCCAGCGCGAAGTCGGCGAAGGCCTTCATCTCGGCGGCGGTGAGCTGTGACTCGCGGCCCAGCAGCCCGGTGAATGCCACGTTGAAGTCTTCGAAGGCCTGGTGCTCGATCGTTTCACCCGTGCTGCGGCTCACGCCGGTGCGGTCACCACGCCAGTGCAGAGGGCCGTGCTTGGCCATGCCACGGAAGCTCTGGGTCGTCATCGGCCCCTTCATCGGGTGGAAGTTGGTCTTGCGGCCAAAGCGAGGCACGGCAGCGTTGTACGGGTTGGGGCTGGCCACCTGGCTTTCGCTCGGGTTGCCGAGGTCCCAGGCAATCTGGTCCACGTCACCGAAGATGTGGCAGCCAGAGCAAGACGAGTCGCCGCGGCTCGATGTGAGAACCGCGTCGTACAGGAACTTGCGGCCCGCCTTCACGACGGCTGGCTCGGGGTTGAACATGGTCACGTGACCGGTTTCGGTGAAGCTCTGCGTGTTGACCACCGAGACGCCGTTGTCGCCACGCGTGGTCACGAAGGCCAGGTTGCGTGTCGGGTCGAGCACCACGCCGGTGGGCAGGCCGCCGGTGAGCGTGACATGGCTGCTGGCCGACGGCGTGAAGCTGTTGCCTTCGAGTGCCGAGGTGCTGAAACGCCCGAGCTTGTTGGAGCCCATGGCCGCCACGTACATCGTGCCGCCATCGGGGGTGAGCGCCATTTCGAGCGGGGTCGCCAGGCTGGCGGCCTTTTCAGCCGCGGTACCCGCGGCCTGGCTGTAGCTGGTGATGTGCTTGTTGAGGTGGCGCGGCGTGACGGTGCTGCCGTCGATCACCGTGATGCGGCTTTCAACAAAGTGGCCACGCACGGTGGTCGAGCGGGTGCCCGGGCCTTCGAAGCGCACCACGTTGCGCGCGTCCTGGTTGCTCACGTAGACCTTGCCCGACGAGGGGTTGACCGCCACGTTGAAGAGCGTGGTGCCCACGCCCGACACGCGAGCCGTCACCGTGGGCGTGGTGCCCGAGGTGTCGATGGTGAAGACGTCGTAGTCAGGCAGGTTGATCTTCACGCGCGAGGTGTGGTCTCTCGCAGCCACACCACGCGTTGAGTCTCCGTCGTCCATCCAGCGGCCCGCTGCGTTCTTCTGCACGATCAGGGGGTTTCTGGGCGCTGCGGTCCCGCCAGCATCGGTCGTGGGCGACGGCAAGGTCAACCCGCCGTTGCCCAGGTCTTCGTTCAAGACGGTGGTCTTGTTGCCGGAGTTGAACACCGCTGCATACACACGGGTGCCGGCAGCGTTTTTCGCCAGGCCGCGCAAGGTGTCGCCGAACATGTTCAGGCGGGTGACGGGGGCGCCACCAAGCCGGGTGCCCTGGCTGGCCGCGTCATAGACCCAGACGTCGGCACGGCCCACGCCTGCGGTGGTGAGCTGCGGGTCGAAACCGGCGTTTTGCCCACGGTGGGCCGCGGTGATGAAGGCCCACTTGTTGCCGGCGCCGGCAAACAAGATGTCGCGCGGCTCATCGCCCACCAGCAAGGTGTTGACCACGCGCGCTGGCGAAGTCGACACGTCGACGATGCTCACGCTGTCGGAGAGGTGGTTGACCACCCAGAGCTGGTTGTCGTTGGCCAAGGCCACCGACACGGGCTCCATGCCGACCGGGATCGACTCGGTCAGCACCGGCGTACCCGATTGGGTGTTGTAGACCTCGACCTTGTTGTCGGGCGTGTTGACCACGAACAGGCGCAAGCCGTTGCTGGAGAGGGCCATCGGGCGCACGTGGCCGCTTTCGAAGGTCGCAAACTTGCCAATCGCCGGGCGGGTGGCCACCGGCGGGTTGGTGGTGCCCGCGGTGCCGGCCAGCGTGACGGCGTCGACGCGGTAGCTCTCGGCCGAGCTGTTGGCGTTGACGCGGAAGCGCAGCACCACGCTCAGCTGGTTGGCCGTGCTGGCGGGCAAGGTGAAGGTGACGCGGCCCGCGGTCGTCACGCGGGTCGATTCAACCTGGGTGAAGCTGCCGCCATTGACCGAGACCTCGGCAATGCCGCCCTCGCCGAGGTCGAGCGCGGTGGTGACGCGGTCGAAGCTCAGCGTCAGGCCGGTGAAGCCCACGGTGCTGATGGGTGACGAGGTGATGGCACCGTCAGCCGACAGCAAGGCCGCCGTCATGGTGGCGCCCAGGCTGGAGGTGGTGACGCTACCGGTCGAGCTGAACGAGCCCAGACCGCTCGCAAAACTCTGCTGAAACACGGTGGTCTGGGCCTGCGCCGAGACGGCACAGATGCCCAGGCCACAGATGGCGAGTAGCTGATGAAAACGGCGCGACGCCGCGGTATGCCAAGCGGGATTCATGGATGTCTCCTCATCGTTGTCGAGCAACGCTTTTGATGTGGAGAGGCTGACCCCAGGACGGGGGGCCTCGTTTTGAACGCCCGTGCATATTTGCACTGCCGTGCGTTTTTAACGATACGCGTTTCTACTTAGAGGCAACCCTGGCAGCGATGGCCGGGCACCCGCAAGCGAGCTTCCCGTTGTTCAGCTTTGACTCATCAAATAACGAATCAGCTTGCCACCGTCGGCTGGCGGCATCTGCAGGATCACGGTGTACATGTCGATGTTGATCGAGCACAGCTTGTCGCGATCGACGCCCGGCGCCTGAGGCTGTTCGAGCAAGGACAGGTCTCGGCCGTAACGAGCGCTCAGGGCCGTCATCACCGGCTGCATGCGCACCAGCACCTCGGCCTTTAGCGGCACCGGCTGCGGCGACACGGTCGAGCTGCGCACCACCTGGCTCAAGGCGGCCGCATCGGCGTCGCGCAGGTTCACCGACACATAGCGGGTGAGGTTCAGGCCCTCCCCCGGCTGTGGAAAAAGAAACCTGAAGCACAGGTCACCACCATGGCGCCTGAGCTCATGCATCTCTTGCACCATGACGCGCACGTACTCGGTAGCGGCCTCGTCCGAAGCGCGGGGCAGACGCTGTTGCACCAGGGCGGTGACTTGCGCACGCACACGCTCGATCAAGACACCCTGGCTCTGCCCGTCGAGCAGCCCTTCGCGCAGCTCGGCCATGATGCGGCCATAGGTCTGCGGGTCGTGTTTCTTGATGGCCGCAAACGCCGCATGGCTCGACAGTGATTCGTCGACGCGGCTTGCGTCATAACGGGCCTGCAACCACGGCGTCACGAATTGTTGCGACGCAAGGAACAGCAGCCCCGCCAGCACCAGCCACAGCGCGGCGTGATGCGATGCCTCCCGCGTGCGGCCGCGCAGTGCAAACACGGTCGCTGCTCCCGCCAGGCCAGCGCAAACGAGCGCCACCACCACACCGATCCAACTCATGCACCACTCCGAATCGTCTTGTCTGCGAGTCTTGTCATCGTTTCGTCATCGGGTTCATAACGCTGTTGTCAGGCGTTGGGGCGCTGCGACGCTTGTGACAACAAACCTCAGGGTGTACCCGCATCCACGCTCCTAGGGATGGGAGAGTGCGCCAGTTTGAATCAACAATAGCGCCTTGCCGGGCCCGCACGCAGCTTGCTTGCACTGCCTGATGCAAGCACACATCGTCACGAGGCATTCCCATGAGCCAGATGTTGCCTTATGCGACCGCTTCCCTCAGTGCCCCTGTGGCACCGCGAAACCAGCTCGCCGATCAACCCGCACGCATGATGTCCAAACTCCTGATCGTTGACGACCACGCGCTGGTGCGCGTGGGCATCGTGACCAGCCTGGGCGCTGTCGAAAACGCCAACTTGCAGCTGCTCGAAGCCAGCACCCTGCATGACGCGATGACGCTCTACCGCAGCGAGCCCGGCATCGCGCTCGTGCTGCTCGACCTCA
The DNA here is from genome assembly GCF_018780185.1 of Rhizobacter sp. Lineage (GTDB taxonomy): Bacteria > Pseudomonadota > Gammaproteobacteria > Burkholderiales > Burkholderiaceae_C > Rhizobacter. The sequence goes on along the minus strand of NZ_JADMJX010000393.1, from coordinate 20,015 downwards.
ACATGCCCGACTGCAAGGGCCTGCAAGGGCTGAAGCAGTTCCTCGAAGCCTTCCCGCAGGCACGTGTGGCCGTGATCAGCGGCACCCAAGACGAATTTGTCATCGGTCAGGTGCGTGCACTCGGTGCCGTGGGCTACGTCACCAAGGGCCAGGCGCCGCGTGCCATGTGCGACACCGTGATGGGCCTGCTGGCCACCGCACAAGGCAATGGCCATGGCGGTTTTCCGCGCTTCCCGAGCTCGTCGCGCTACGACCGTGTGGCCGAGCTGGGGCCGCGCCACCTCGAGATCCTGGAGCTGGTGCTCTCGGGCTGCTCCAACCAGGAGATCAGCACCGCCACCGGGCTCTCGCTGGGCACCATCAAGAACTACGTCTCGACGATCCTGCTGGCGCTCGACGTCAAGTCGCGCTCGCACCTGATCAGCCTGTTCAGGTAGTCGCCACACTCAGTGTCGTTTCAGCTCACGCCCACCTCTGCGGCCGGTTCCACCGACGCCCCCACCGACGAAGGGCCTGAACGCAGGCGCGAAAGAACACGTGCCTCGCAACTGATGCGGCTGTTCCGCCACGGCTATGTGGTGGTCGGGGCGTCCTTCGGGCTGGCCTTGGCGTGCTGGCTCGCCTTCCTCATCTGGAGCCCACCCGGGGCCGGCGTGTGGAGCTGGGCGCTCTTGGTGCACGGCGCGCAAGCCCTGCACGCGCTGCTGCTGTGGGCCTTCAAGCGCGCGGGGCGTGGCGCGCTGGCCCAACCGGGCGCGTGGTTGCAGAACTACCTGGGCGTGGTGTTCCTGTCGTCGGTGAGCTGGGGGCTGGCACCCTACTTCCTGCTGACCAACCTGCGTGAGCAGTCGGCCATTGCGCTGGTGCTCCTGCTGCTGGGCGTGGGCGCGGCAGGCGCGCACCTGGTGGCGGCACACCGCTGGGCCATCTACCTGTGGCTGCTGCCGCTGCTCGGGCCGCTGACGGTCTTCATGCTGATGTTCGGCACGCCTCTGGCACTCACGATCGCTTGCCTCGCCGCGGCCTTCTTGCTGGCCTGCTTCTTCTTTGCCGGTGCGCGCCATCGCCTGTTGATGAAGGAGCTGCAAACCAAGCTCGACAACGACGCACTGGTGCGTGCACTGCGACAGCAGGTGTTTCTTGTGGAGCGTGCCAACCGCGAGAAGAGCCGCTTTCTCGCCTCCGCCAGCCACGACCTGCGCCAACCGATGCACGCGCTGGGCCTGTTCACCGCCACGCTGGAGAAGAAGCTCGCCGGCACCGCGCTGCAGCCGCTGGTGAAAAACATGATCCGCTCGATCGATGCGCTGGAGCAGTCATTCACCTCCATGCTCGACATCTCCAAGCTCGACGCCGGCGTGATCGAGCCCAACCTGCAGAGCTTCCCGATCCGCGACCTGTTTCGCGTGCTGCACATGCACTGCGCCGGCCAGGCCGAGGAGCTGGGCCTGGGCCTGCGCTTCAAGGCCGGCGGCAAGATCGTGCTGAGCGACCCGCACCTGCTGGAGCGCGTGCTCTCCAACCTGATCCACAACGCGATCCGCTACACGCCTGAAGGCGGCATCGTGGTGGTGGCGCGCACGCGCGCACAGGCGGTGAGCATCGAGGTGTGGGACACCGGCATCGGCATCGACGCCGACGAGCTGCCCAAGGTGTTCGACGAGTTCTACCAGGTCGGCAACCCGGGGCGCGACCGCTCGCGCGGCCTGGGCATGGGCCTGGCCATCGTCAAGCGGCTGGTGCTGCTGATGGGCCACCAGCTCGAAGTGGTATCACGCCCGGGCCGCGGCACGGTGTTTCGCATTCTCATCAAGGCCACCGAGTTCGACGAAATGGACAGCATGGTGGTGGCCGCCGACACCGTGCCCTCGCCCATCGATTCGAGCCGCACGCTGTTGCTGATCGACGACGAAGAAAGCATTCGTGTGGGCATGAGTGACCTGCTGCAGACCTGGGGTTACCACGTGCTCACGGCCGCGACCATCCAGGAGGCGTGCACCGAAGTGCGGCGCCACGCGGGTGTCATCGACATCGTGGTCTCTGACCTGCGGTTGGCCAACGAAGAAGACGGCATCGACGCCATCGAGCGCGTGCGCGCCGTGTATGGCGCGCCGCTGCCCGCGCTGCTGATCACCGGCGACACCTCGCCCGACGAGGTGAAGCGTGTGCACAGCAGCGGCCACCAGGTCCTGTTCAAACCGGTGCGCACACGCGAGCTCTATGCCGTGCTGCGCAGCGTTCCGTAGCACCCCTAGAACCACATGCGCGTCACCTTGGTCACTTGTGAGCTGATGACGCGCCCACCTAGGATCGATCGGCATTGTTGTATCAAGGGGCAAGTCCGTGCGGACCTTTCATAAATCACTCCTCCTGGCGGCCGGCGTAGCGCTTTGCGGGCCTTGGCTGCCGGTGCAAGCCCAAGACCTCGCGCCCATCAGCGCCGTCGCCCGCGACGCGCTCGCGCGCCACCGCGACGCCAACGGTCTCTTGGCCCTGAGCGCCGAAGGCCGCGCGCTGTATGAGCGCGATGTGATCAAGCTCGACGGCTACGGCTACTGCGGCCGCTCGATCGCGCTGGCCGAACAGGGCGAGTTCCGCCAGAGCATCCGCGCTGCCAGCAAGGCCTTGCACATTGGCCAGACCAGCGACAACGAAGACCTGCGCTCGCTCGCCCAGCGCGACCTCGCCATCGCCTACAACTATGCGGGCCTGCTCGACGAAGCCGAGCGCTTTGCCCAAGGCGCGCTGGCGCTGAAGCCCAAAAACCCGCAGCAGGCCCACGCGCCAGCCCACAAGGTGCTGGGCGACGTGGCCGTGCGCCGCGGGCGTTATGGCGACGCGGCCGATGCGTACAAACGCAGCCTCGAGCTCGCCAGCGACCGCTTCCGCCCGCTGGTGCTGGTGTCGCTGGCCAACGCCTACACCGCCGCTGGCCGCCCGCGCGAGGCGCTGGAGCAGCTCGACAAGTTGCCCTCCGGCGAGGCCGACAAGCTTGGCGCCTTCCACAAGCGCAGCCGCGCCAACGCCTTGCTCGCCGCCCGCCTGCCCGACCAGGCCGAGTCCCTGTTCAAACAGGTTGCAAGCGACTCCACCTCGGGCGACGCGCTCTACAACCGCCTCTGGGCCACCGAAGGCCTGGGCCGGGTCGAGCTGCAGCGTGGCAACAAGCCCGCCGCGCTCAAGTCCTACCTCGAAACGGTGAGCCTGGCCGACAGCCTGCGCGGCAAGTTCCAGAGCGAGGAATTCAAGACCGGCTTGTTCGGTGACATCCAGAAGGTGTTCGATACCGCGCTCGACCTGAGCATTGCGACCAGCAACTTCGAGGCCGCCTGGACGCTGTCTGAGGCCTCGCGCTCGCGCCAGCTGCTCGACGCCATCCGCGACCGCGCCGCCGACTCGCTCGCCGAACAACGCGTGACGCTCACCGAGCTGCAAAAGACCCTCGGCTCGGGCGAGGCGGTGCTGCAGTTCCATGTGCTCGACAACCGCAGCATCGTCTGGCTGATCACGCGCTCGGGCATGTCGGCCTCGGTGATTTCGCAAGGCCAGGCCGGTCTCGCGGCGCTGGTGGAGAACTTCCGCAGCAGCGTGATCGAGCGCCGCCGCGACACCACCACGCTGGCTGTGGCGCTGAACAAGCTGCTGCTGGCCGACCTCGACCTCACGCCCACGCTGCGGCTCTTCGTCGTGCCGCACGGCCCGCTGCACTACCTGCCCTTCCAGGCCTTGCACGACGGGCGCGGCTTCCTGATCGAGCGCACCGCCCTGACGGTGTGGCCGTCCTCTGCGGTGGGCGCGCGGTTGCAGGCGCGCGGCAACGCCCCGGCACCGGTGTTGCTGGGTTTTGGCAACCCGAGCACCGACAAGAACGTGCCCCTGCCCGGTGCCGAGCGCGAGGTGCAGCAGGTCGCCAAGCTGTTCCCGCGCAATGAGGTCTTCGTACAGAAAGACGCGACGAAAGAGCGCTTCAAGGCCGGCGCCGGCCGCGCCAACATGGTTCACGTGGCGGCTCACGCCGAGCTCGACGACGTCGACCCGCTGTTCTCGCGCATCCTGTTTGCGTCCGACGCCAACGAGTCGGGCCTGCTCGAAGCACGCGAGATCTACACGCTCGATTTGCGCGGCGTGCGCCTGATCACCTTGTCGGCCTGCGAAAGCGGCCTCGGCCGCGTGGCGCGCGGCGACGAGATCATCGGCTTCACCCGCTCGCTGCTCTCGGCCGGCGCCAACAGCATCGTCGCCTCACTGTGGCCGGTGGCCGACGACTCGACCGACGTGCTGATGAGCCGCCTCTACCGCGAGCTCGCCGCCGGCCGCGACCTGATGGCCGGCATGCAGCAGGCGCAGCTCGAAGTGCAGAAAAACAGGCGCTTCGCCCACCCCTTCTTCTGGGCCCCGTTCAACGTGATCGGCAACGGGCGCCTCTTGATCACTGGCAGCGAGGTGGTGCGATGAGCGGTGTCGTGGTTCTTCGGGCACTGGCACTCGGCTTGCCGCTCGCCCTGCCCTTGTTCGCCCAGGCGCAAGACGCGCCGTTGCGCAACACACCTGCGCCAGCCCCCGCGGCTTCGGGCGTGGTCAGCAGCAGCACGGCCAAGGGCACTTTTGTGCTCAAAGAAGTGCGCTTCAGCCCGACGCGCGCCGTGCCGGGCGACGAGCTGCAGGCCCTCGTCAAACCCTTCATCGGCAAGGAGATCGACGCCACCGAGCTGACGGTCATCTCCGCCGCCGTGCGGCGCGCCTACGAGCAGCGCGGCTTCGGCATGGCCGGTGTGGGCTACCCACCGCAAGACCTGACGCAGGGTGTGCTGCAGATCACCATCGTCGAGCCGCAGGTGGAGCGGGTCACGGTCGAAGCCTCGGCCAAGCCGCCGGTCACCACCGCACGCGTTTCCGCCGTGCTCGACAAAGCCGGCGTGCGCCCCGGCCAGCCACTCGACCTGCAGGCGCTCGACCGCGCCATGTTCACCTTGAACGACTGGCCCGGCGTGTCGGCCAAGACCACGCTGCTGCCCACCGGCGACGAAGGCAAGTACAAGGTCAGCGTGCTGACCGAGCGCCGCCGCGGGTGGGACGCGAGTGTCGACTTCGACAACCACGGCTCCTCGGTCAGCGGCCGTTACCGCCTGGGCGCCTTGCTGCGCCTGAACAACCCCGGCGGCATCGGCGACAACCTCGACCTGCGCGTGCTCGCCTCCAATGGCGCAGGCACCACCGTAGGCCGGCTGGGCTACGAAGCGCCGATTGGCTACACACCCTGGCGCGCTGGCATCGGCTACTCGCGGGTGGGCTACGAGCTGGGTGAGCAGTTTGAAGGGGCGGGCTTCACTGGCAAGGCCGACGTCTTCGACGCATCGCTTTCCTACCCCTTCGTGCGCGGCCGAGACAGCAATGTGGTGGGCCGCATGAGCCTGGTCAACAAGAAGCTGTCAGACGATGTTGCCGACGTGATCTCGTCTGAAAAGACCATTCGTGCTGCCGAGTTCACCGTCTCCTTTGAGTCGCGCAGCAGCTGGGGCGGCGGTGGCTTCAACGGCGGCACCATCGGCCTGCAGCTCGGTAAGCTGAGCGAAGGCGCCGCCGATACCACGACGGTCGGCAACTTCGCCAAGCTGAGTCTGCAAGCCACCCGCCTGCAAGCCCTCACGCGAACCTTCTCGCTCTTTGTCGGCCTGGCCGGCCAGTGGGCCAACAAGAACCTCGACAACGCCGAGAAGTTCACCCTGGGCGGCGACAAGGGCGTGCGCGCCTACCCGGCCGCCGAAGGCTCCAGCGACCTGGGCGCGCTGATCAACACCGAGCTGCGCTACTGGGTCAACCCGCAATGGAGCTCATACGCCTTCTACGACGTGGGCCACGGCCGCCTGCGCAAGACGCCCGACGCCCTCACCGGCGACAACACCCGCACGATCCACGGGTTCGGGCTGGGCGTGCAGTACACCAACCCAGAGGTGTTCACGCTCAAGGCCAGTCTGGGCATTCGGGGCAGTGAAGCAGTGCAGTCTGAAGAAGACAACCCGAAGGCCCGATTGCTCGTGCAGATTCAACGTTCTTTCTAGGAGGCAGCCATGCGCGTCTCGTTCCAACACTCCCCGATCGCCCTCGCTGCCCTGCTCGCACTCGGAGCCGGCAGCGCGCTTGCACAACCGGCTGCGAACACCTTGCCAGTGCAGCGCCCCGGTGGCGCCCTGATCAACGCGACCGTGGGCACGCCCAGCGGCAACGCGCTCAACGTGACGCAGACCGGCAGCGCCAACAACCGCGGGCTGATCGAGTGGTCGAGCTTCAGCATCGGCTCGGCGGCGCGGGTCAACATCGTGCAGCCCAATGCCCAGAGCGTGCTGGTCAATCGTGTGGTCGGCAGCGGCACCAGCGGCCCGAGCGCGAGCGAGATCTATGGCGCCATGTCGGCCAACGGCCGTGTATTCCTGGTCAACCCGAGCGGGGTGGTGTTCGGCGGCAGTGCGCAGGTCAACGTGGGCTCGCTGGTGGCCACCAGTCTCGACCTCGACAGCTCGATGACGGCCAACAACTACCAGCGGCTGATGGAGGGTGGCGCGGTCGTGCTGGGCTCAAGCGGCCTCGGCGGCGGCATCCGGGTACTGGCGGCAGACGACGCGAGCCGCCCGCAGATCCAGGTGACCGAGGGCGGCTCGATCGTGCTCGTGAGCCCCGGCCAGCTGGTGCAAGGGGGCAGCATCGCAGCGGCGGGTGGGCGCATCCACCTCGCCTCGGCGAATGGCGCGACCCTGCTGCCGGTGGGCAACAGCGGTTTTGTCGACCTGGCATTGCAACCCGGCACGGGCAGCGTGGAGCTCGGCACCGGTTCGCTGACCGTGGCCAGCGGCGGTGGCCAGGTCAGCATTCAAGGTGATGACATCCGCCTGCGCGGCGGCAGCCAGGTGCTCGCCGACGGCAGCACGGGCGGTGGCCGCATCGACGTGGGCAACGACAACACCCGCAGCATCGTGGCCGAAACAGGCAGCCTCTTGTCGGCCGACGCCACCGAGGCCGGCAACGGCGGCTCGGTGACGCTGCGCGCGATGGTCAACAACCAGAGCAGCGCACCAGTGGCCCGTGTGGACTACGGCGTGACCGAGGCCTACGGCAGCATCCGCGCCCGCGGCGGCGTGAACGGCGGCAACGGCGGCCAGGTCGAGACCTCGGGCACGGCGGTCAACACCCGCCTCGCGGCGGCCGATGGCACGCTCACCCACCGCGGCGTGGTCGACGCCAGCGCGCGTGCAGCGGGCGGCCAGAGCGGCACCTGGACGCTCGACCCCTACAACGTCACCATCTCCGACGCCACCGCCACCGTGAGCCCCGTCAACGGCAGCTTCGTGCCCAGCGGCCCCGGGGCCAACGTCAATGCGGCCGACCTGGCGGCGGCGCTGAACAGCGGCACCAA
>NZ_JADMJX010000393.1:0-12507 GCF_018780185.1 Rhizobacter sp. | reverse complement strand
GTCTCGATGCGCGGCGAGACGCCGAGCGGCGCCGCCACCCGCGGCATCACCATCGACAACAGCACCGTCATCGCCAACGACATCACCCTCTCCGGGCGCTCCAGCCAAGGCGCGGCCGTGGCCCTGGGCGGCTCCTTCGGCGCGCCCAGCACGCTCGACACCGCCAGCGGCCTGATCTCGGTGCGGGGCTTTGCCGACGGCCTGGTCAGCACCGGCGCCGACAGCACCGGCGTGGTGCTGGAAAACCTCGAAGTCACGCTCGGCAGTGCCGGCTCGCTCTACGTGGCGGGCCGCAGCAACAACCAGTCCAGTTCCTTCGGACCGGCCGGCGTGCGGTATCGCAACACCAACATCGTGGCCGCGGCCGACAGCACCGGCACCATCACGCTGGCCGGCGAGATCGCGGGCAACGCAGGCTTGGGTGGCCTGGCCTTCCTCAATGCGCAGAGTGCGCCGCTCACCATCAGCGCCGGCGTGGTCAATGGCGTGACGCAGGCCACTGGCGCCCACGTGGTGATCGGCGGCAGCGCCGAGCAAGGTTTGCCGATCGACCTGGGCCTCGGCTTCGGCACCGACATCCGCACCAACGGCGTGGTGAACCTGCGCCCGATTGGTGTCGACACCGCGGGCAACCTGGTCGAACAGCCGGGCAGGGCCATCACCGTCGGCTCCGAGCCAAGCGGCAACGCCTTTTTCATCAACTCGAACTGGCTCGCCACCCCCAACGCGACGCGCTCGGGCATCTCGGCCGGCCGCGGGGTGGTTCTCGGGTCGAGCCTGCACACCGGTCTCATCACCGTCGAAGACGGTATGTTGACCCAGCATGCCGATGTCTCGCTGACCCTGCAGAACCAGGGCACCAACTCGGCCGGCATCGAGCTTCGCTCCGGCAACACGCTGCAAAACCTGGGGCTGCGCACCACCGGCAACATCACGCAGACCGGGGCCATCACGGTGACCGGCAACCTGGTGATTGAAGGCGGCGCGCAAACCACCGTGGCGCTGAGCGACGTGGGCAACAGCATCGGCAACCTCGCCTTCGACCCGCCGGCGTCGTTCACCCTGCAAACCACCGGGCCGCTGAGCATCGGCGCGGCCAGCACCGCGGGCTACACGCCGGGCACCGGCTTCGCACCTCTCAGCATCACCAACAGCCTGGGCGGCACCACGGCGCTGATCCAGTCGACGGGAAGCATCACCCTCAACCAGTCGATCTCGATGGTCGGCACCAATGCGCAGCTCAACGTGGTGGCGCCGAGCATCACCGTGGCGCCGGGTGCCGGCGTCAGCGCCCCGGCCGGCGGCTCGGCCAAGCTGTGGGCCGACAGCTTCAGCGGCGTGGCACCGGGCACCAACCTCTATGGCTGCGTTTATGGCGACACCGCCACCTGCAGCGTGTCGGGCATCGCGTTGCCCACCACCGGCAACCAAGTGCTGCATTCCACCCAGCCCACGTTGCTGGTCACGGCCAACCCGGTCACCGGCTACCTCGACCTGGCCTTGCCAGCGCTGAGCTTCTCTACCACCGGTCTGGTCAATGGCGACACCGCCGCCGTGGCCCTTGCCGGCTCGCTGGCGACCACGCCCACCGGCACTGGCACCTATGCCATCGGCCAGGGCAACCTGCGCTCGCCGCTGGGCTACAACGTGAGCTTCGCACCGTCGACGCTGACGCTGCGCCCGGGCGTCACGCGGCAGATGCTGCAGTCGAGCTTCCAGGCCGAACTGGCCTCCGACGTCTATGGCCGCAACCTCGACCAGCCCTACATCTGCACGGCCGCCTCGGTGCTGCGTGGCAGCCTGGCCGATGACCCGCAGACCGACCCGCTGGCCTCGGAGTGGGGCAAGGTGCGCAACCAGCCGCAGCTCTCGGGCTGCCTGAACGTGACCGACGGTGGCTCATGTTCGGCCTTCTGACACGCAAGCGTCATGGACAACCCCTGCTCCCGATTGACGAGAGTCACCTCGATTCGGCCAGCACAGATGACTTTCGGCTGATGTAGCTCGGCCCGGCGCTCCATAAAGTCCACTCCATCGTGATTCAACCCTCGAACAAGCGCACCACATGAACGCCCTCCCCGTCGAAGACCTGCTGGCCTCGCTCGGCGACGACGCCCCCTGTGGCGCTGACCTGGAATACGACCCGGCCTTCCTGGCGCTCGAAGAAGCCGCCCGCGGCAAGGCCGAGCAGCAGTTCGGTGACACGGTGATTGCCGCCCAAGAGCCCGACTGGCGCGTGGTGCACGAACAAGCCTCCGAACTCGCCCGCCGCACCCGTGACCTGCGCGTGGCCGTGCTGCTGGCCCGCGCTGGCGCCCGGCTGAACGGCGTGGCGGCTTACGCCAGCGCGCTCTCGCTCATCGCCGGCCTGCTGGAGCGCCACTGGGATCACGTCTACCCCCAACTCGACGCCGACGACAACAACGACCCGACCATGCGCCTGAACGCGCTGGCTCCCCTGGTCGACGGCACCGTCGGCCTGGCCGACCTGCGCGCCGCCGTGATCGGCGCGAGCCGCCCCCCGCTCACCGTGCGCCAGATCGAGCTGGCCGCCGGCAAGGCCGACCCCCGCCCCGACGAACTCGTGCCCACGCTCGACGGCGTGGTGCAAGCCGTGCAAGCCGCCGAGGCCAAGTCGCCCGGCACCGTGGCCGCCCTGAAACAGGTGCACGCCGAAGTGCTGCGCATCGAGTCGGTGCTGGGCGACAAGGTGAACTCGGCTCAGGGCCCCGAGCTGCGCCCATTGCGCGTACTGGCCCAGACCCTGAACAACGTGGCCAACCAGGCCGAAGGTGGCACCGCGGCTGATGAGTCGTCTGACGACGGCGCGGCGACCAGCGGCCAGGGCAGCGTTTCGCGCGGCACGCCAGGCTCGCTGCAAAGCCGCGAAGACGTGGTGAAGAGCCTCGACCGCGCCTGCGAGTGGCTCGAGCGCCACGAGCCCACCAACCCCGCCCCCCTGCTGATCCGCCGCGCGCAGCGGCTGATGGGCAAGAGCTTTCTCGAAATCATCAGAGATCTGGCGCCTGCCGGCATCGACCAGATCGAAAACATTGCCGGCAACAGCGACAACTGAACCACACGCAATGCCGTCCAACGAAATTCCGTTCGGGCTGAGCCTGTCGAAGCCAGCGAGCACCTCGGTGCAGGCACATCGACAAGCTCAGTGCGAACGGACACTTTGAACCCCAGCCCGAAGGAGCTTCACCATGGCCACCAGCAGTCAGAAATTCATCGCCCGCAACCGTGCACCGCGCGTCCAGATCGAATACGACGTGGAGCTCTACGGCGCCGAGAAGAAGGTGCAGCTGCCCTTCGTGATGGGCGTGCTGTCTGACCTCTCAGGCAAGCCGGCCGAGCCGCTGCCCCCGGTGGCCGAGCGCAAGCTGCTCGACTTCGACGTTGACAACTTCGACAGCCGCATGAAGTCGATGAAGCCCCGTGTCGCCTTCCAGGTGCCCAACACCCTCACCGGCGAAGGCAACCTGAGCGTCGACATCACCTTCGAGAACATGGACGACTTCTCGCCCGCCGCCGTGGCACGCAAGGTCGACTCGCTCAACCAGTTGCTCACCGCCCGCCAGCAGCTGAGCAACCTGATCACCTACATGGACGGCAAGACCGGTGCCGAAGAGCTGCTCGCCAAGGTCATTTCCGACCCGGCGCTGCTCAACAGCCTGGCCAGCGCCAAGAAGGCGTCCGACGAACCCAAGGCCGAGTGACTCGAAAGAGCGCCTCACAGAACTGAACTGACGGAGAACGAAGATGGCAGAAGCACAAGGTCAATCCTCCGCGCTCACCGGCGTTGAATTCCAGGGCGGCGATTTCGCCAGCCTGTTGAACAAGGAATTCAAGCCCAAGAGCGACGAAGCCAAATCCGCCGTTGAAGCCGCGGTGCTCACGCTCGCGCAACAGGCGCTGAGCAAGACACAGCTGATCGGCAGCGACGTGGTCGCCTCGATCGAGGCCATGATCGCCGAGCTCGATGAAAAGCTCAGCTCGCAGATCAACCAAATCATGCACCACGCTGATTTCCAGCAGATCGAGTCGGCCTGGCGCGGTCTGCATCACCTGGTCAACAACACCGAGACCGACGAGCAGCTGAAGATCCGCGTGATGAACATCAGCAAGGCCGAGCTGGGCAAGACGCTCAAGCGCTACAAGGGCACGGCCTGGGACCAGAGCCCCATCTTCAAGCGTGTCTACGAAGAAGAGTTCGGCCAGTTCGGCGGCGAGCCTTTCGGCTGCCTGGTCGGCGACTACTACTTCAACCACGGCCCGCAAGACGTCGAGCTGATGGGCGAGCTGGCCAAGGTGGCTGCTGCGGCCCACACGCCCTTCATCGCCGCGGCCGACCCGAGCCTCGCGCAAATGGGCTCGTGGCAGGAGTTGGCCAACCCGCGTGACCTGACCAAGATCTTCACCACACCCGAATACGCCGCCTGGCGCTCGCTGCGCGAGAGTGACGATGCCAAGTACATCGGCTTGGCCATGCCGCGTTTCCTGGCGCGCATTCCCTACGGTGCCAAGACCAACCCGGTCGAAGAGTTCAACTTCGAAGAAGACACGGCCAACGCCGACCACACCAAGTACACCTGGGCCAACTCGGCGTACGCGATGGCGGTCAACATCAACCGCTCGTTCAAGCAGTACGGCTGGTGCTCGCGCATCCGCGGCATCGAATCCGGCGGTTCGGTCGAAGGCCTGCCCACGCACACCTTCCCGACCGATGACGGCGGTGTCGACATGAAGTGCCCGACCGAGATCGCTATCAGCGACCGGCGTGAAGCGGAACTCGCCAAGAACGGCTTCATGCCGCTGGTGCACCGCAAGAACAGCGACTTTGCCGCCTTCATCGGCGCCCAGTCGCTGCAAAAGCCGGCCGAGTACGACGACCCCGATGCCACCGCCAACGCCAACTTGGCGGCGCGCCTGCCCTACCTCTTTGCGACCTGCCGTTTTGCGCACTACCTCAAGTGCATCGTGCGCGACAAGGTGGGCTCCTTCAAGGAGCGCGACGACATGGCCAAGTGGCTCAACAACTGGATCATGAATTACGTCGACGGCGACCCGGCGAACTCATCCGAAACCACCAAGGCACAGAAGCCACTCGCGGCGGCTGAAGTGACGGTGGAAGAGATCCCCGGCAACCCCGGCTACTACTCGTCAAAGTTCTTCCTGCGGCCCCACTACCAACTCGAAGGGCTCACGGTGTCTTTGCGTCTCGTCTCCAAGCTGCCTTCTGCGAAGCAGCAGTAACACGGTACCCAGATTCGATCGATCGAAGCGTTCTTTGCCCTTCAGCGTCATAACCAGCGCAGGCAACTTTCCTTTTCAAACCATCTAGGAGTTTTCAATCATGAGCGGTGATTTTCATATCAAGTTTGACGGCGTCGAAGGCGAAGCCACCCACAAGGACCACAAGGGAGAGATCGAGCTCCTGTCGTGGAGCTGGGAAGTGAACCAGGCCTCTGGCGCCAACACCGGCGGCGGCTCGGGCCGCGGCAAGGCCGAGCCGGGTGCCTTCGTGTTCAGCCACGTCTACGACAAGGCCTCGCCCGTGCTGGCCAAGCACTGCGCCGCCGGCAAGCACTTCAAAGACGCCAAGCTCACCGCCCGCAAGGCCGGCGAAGGCCAGAAAGCCTTCTTGGTGATCACGATGAAAGAGGTTTTCGTCACGGGTGTGGCGCCGTCGGCCAGCTCCGAAGGAGACATCGAGGAAGAAGTGCGCTGCTCCTACAAGGACATCGAGTTCGCCTACAAGGCCCAGGACGAAAAGGGTGGCCTGGGTGGCGAAGTCAAGTTCGGCTGGAACACCTCGACCACCGAGACGCGATAAGTGCCGGGGGGCCGGTCAACTGCCGGCCCCTGGCTCCGTCATTCCCGCGAAGGCGGGAATCCAGCATCTGCGCACCCCCGCGATTCCAGCTCTGGCGAAGCCAGGCCTGTCCTGAGCCTGTCGAAGGGCCGGAATGACGGCGATGCACCGGCAGAGCCCCACAAGGATTCACCATGCCAGCTCCCTCCAATGCATTCGGCGGTGCCATTGACGTCTTCCTGAGCGTGCAGACCAAGCGCGCAGGCAAGCTCAAGGGCGAAAGCGCGGCCATCGACCACAAGGAAGAGATCGTCGTGCAAGGCTGGAGCTGGGGCCTGGCTGCCAGCTCGGCATTGGGTTCGTCCCAGGCCACCGGCCGGCGCAGCTACAAGAACCTGGTCGTGACCAAGCGCATCGACTCGTCATCGACCTCGCTGATGAGCGTGCTTGCCACCAACGACGAGGTGAAAGAAGCCAAGCTGTCGATGCGCAAGGCCGGTGAAGGCCAGCGCGACTACTTCACCATCAAGCTCTCCAACGCGCGGGTCAACTCCCTCGACATCGAGTGCGGTGAAAACGGCGACGCGATCGAGCGCATCAGCTTCACCTTCACCAAGGTGCAGGTCGACTATGAGCTGCAGCAAGCCACCGGCCAGCGCGGCGGAGGCACCAGCTTCCAAGACGAAATCATGACCGCCTGACCGAACATGGCCACCCCACAAGAGCTGTTGGCCGCCGGCGACCCGGCACAAGCCCTCGCGGCACTGCAAGCCCAGGTGCGCGAAAAACCAGGCGACGCCAAGCTGCGCGTCTTTCTGTTCCAGCTGCTCAGCGTGCTGGGCCAGTGGGAGCGCGCCATGGCGCAGCTCGAGGTGTGCGGCGAGCTCGACCACGGCACGCTCGCGATGGTGCAAACCTACCGCGAGGCCATCAAGTGCGAGGCCGTGCGGGGCGCGGTGTTTGCCGGCAAGACCACGCCGGTCATCTTCGGCAAACCCTCCGAATGGATCGCGCTGCTGGTGCAAGCCTTGTCGCACGAAGCACAAGGCCACCCCGAGCAGGCACAGCAACTGCGTGCTCAGGCATTCGAGCAGGCACCCACGACGGCCGGCAGCCTGAATGGTGAAGCCTTCGACTGGATCGCCGACGCCGACTCGCGCCTCGGCCCGGTGCTCGAAGTGGTGCTCAACGGGCGCTACACCTGGGTGCCCTTCGATTCGCTCTCGGCCGTCACCGTCGAAGCCCCTGAAGACCTGCGCGACATGGTGTGGGCGCCGGTGCACCTGACCTTCAGCAACGGCGGCGATTCGGTCGCCCTCGTGCCGACCTGCTACCCCGGCACGCGCGAGCAGCCCGATGGCAAGCTGAAACTCGCCCGCGCCACCGAATGGCTGCCGGCGGGCACCGACCAATACGTCGGCCTCGGCCAGCGCATCCTCTCGACCAGCAGCGCCGAGATGGGGCTCCTGGAAGCGCGTGAGATCAAGCTCACACCCTCCACATGAACCTGCGTGATCGCCTTCAGCCTGCTCTGCTGGATCGTTTGACGGATTTCAACCCGCAGTCGCAGGTCGAAGCCGACGACACCCGCATGATGAACAAGTCGCAGATCCGCGAAGCGGTGCTACGCGACCTCTCCTGGCTGCTCAACTCGGTGCAACCGCTGAGCAAGGCCGTGGCCACCCAGTACCCGCAGGCGGCCGACTCGGTGCTCAATTACGGGCTGCCCGCGATGTCGGGGCAGCTCGCCTCGCGCATCGATGTGGGCCTGCTCGAACGCACCATCAAACAGGCCATCCTGCGCTTCGAGCCGCGGGTGATGGAAGACTCGCTCGAAGTGAAGGCGCTCGAAGCCTCCAGCGTGCTCGACACGCACAACGTCATCGAGTTCGAAATCCACGGCTTCATGTGGGCCCAGCCAGTGCCGCTCGAATTGTTGTTGCGCACCCAGGTCGACCTCGAGGCCGGCCAGGTGGAAGTGCGCGACGTGGGCAGCAGTGGCCTCTCGAGGCGCAAGAGCTGATGGACCCCAACCTCCTCAGGCACTACAACGACGAGCTGACCCACCTGCGCGAGGTGGGCGCCGAGTTTGCGGCCGAGTTCCCGAAAATCGCCGCGCGCCTGTCGCTCGAGGGGCTGGAAGTCTCCGACCCCTACGTCGAGCGCCTGCTCGAAGGTTTTGCCTTCCTGGCTGCGCGCATCCAGCTCAAGATCGACGCCGAACACCCGCGCTTCGTGCAGCACCTGCTGGAGACGGTGTACCCGGGTTTCCTGTCGCCGGTGCCGTCGATGATGATCGCGCGCATGCGGCCCGACCCGCTCGACCCCAACCTCGCGCGCGGTTTCACCCTCAAGCGCGGCAGCTCACTGACCAGCGAGCTGGTGCGGGGGCAGAACACCCGCTGCGAGTTCCGCACCGCACACGAGGTGACGCTGTGGCCGATCGAGATCGAGTCGGTGCAGTACTTCAGCCACGCACCCGACCTGCCCCTGGCCCACCTGCCGGTGGCGCGCCAGCTGCGCGGCGGGCTGCGCATCAAGCTCAAGCTGCATGGCGGGCTCAAGTTCAAGCAGTTGAAGCTCGACAAGCTGCCGCTCTTCATCTCGGCTCCTGATGACGTGGCCTTCCGCCTGCACGAGCTGGTGCTCGGCAACACGGTCGGCACCTGGGTGGCCGGGCCGGCCAATCGCAGCGCTTCGGCCAGCTTTGCCGATGCCGACTCCGTCAAGCCCCTGGGCTACGAAGACGAAGAGGCCTTGCTGCCCGAAACCCTGCGCGGTTTCAGCGGCCACCGCCTGTTGCAAGAGCTGGCAGCCATGCCGCAGCGCTTCCTGTTTTTCGAAATCAACGACTTGGCTCGCCGCCTGGCCGCGGTGGATGGCGCCGAGGCCGAGATCGTCGTGCTGTTTTCGCGCGGGGAGGCCGCCCTTGAATCGCTGGTGGACGCCGGCAGCCTCGCGCTTTTCTGTACCCCTGCGGTCAACCTGTTCCCGAAGCGGCTCGATCGCATTCAACTCGCGGCTTCGGGCACCGGCGGCTGGGAGCACCATGTGGTGCCCGATCGCACCCGACCGATGGACTACGAGATCCACACGCTGGAGTCGGTGACGGGCTACGGCGTGGCGCAGGTCGCCGAGCAGAGCTTCATGCCGCTGTACGCAAGCTTTCACGATGCGGCGCGCAGCCACGGCGCCTACTACACCGTGCGTCGCGAGCCACGCATGCTGTCGTCGCGGCAGCGGCTCGACGGGCCGCGTTCGGCCTATGTGGGGCAGGAGGTGTTCTTGTCGTTGGTCGACCCGCAGAACGCGCCCTACCGCGAAGACATTCGCCAGCTCTCGGTCACCGCCCTGGTGACCAACCGCGACCTGCCCACGCTGCTGCCCGGCAACTCGACCACCTGGGTGCTCGATTCCGCCGGCCCGGCCGGACGCATCGAAACCTTGCGCGGCCCGACCCGACCGGTGCAGCGCCTCGCACGCGGCGACGTGGGTTGGTCGATGGTGAGTCTGTTGACGCTCAACTACCTGAGCATCGCCGGTGAAGACCCGAAACGCGCCGCCTCGGCACTGCGGACCTTGCTCGCGCTTCACGGGCCTGAGCAAGACGTGGCCTGGGCCAAGCAGATCGAGAGCATCCAGTGGCTGGAAGCCAAGTCGGTGGTGCGGCGTCTGCCCTTCCCCGGGCCTCTCACCTTCGGCTGTGGCGTCGAGGTCACCGCGCTGGTCGACGAACTGGGCTTCCAGGGTTCGAGTGCCTTCCTGCTCGGCCAGGTGCTTGATCGCTTCTTCGCCCGCCACGCGGCGGCCAACAGCTTCTGTGAAACCGTGCTGCGCTCCGCCTCACGTGGCGAGATCATGCGCAACCGCCCACGCATCGGAACGCATGCCGTGCTTTGACATGAAGCGCCTTCGTCAACCCCTCCACTCCGTTCGGGCTGAGCCTGTCGAAGCCGGCGAAGTGCACGTCGCTGCCCTTCGACAGACTCAGGGCGAATGGTGGTACGCGGCATGAGCACCGACCCGCGCCAGCTCCACGAGCGCCGCGAACGCCTGTTCCAGAGCCTCGCGGCCGAGCCCTGGGCGCATGACTTCTTTGCCGTGTTGCGGCAGGTGGAGTCGCTTTCACCCAACTCGCCGCGCTTGGGGCGCGCACTGCGCCCGAACGCCGAGCCGATCCGCCTGGGCCAGGACCCGGAGCTCGATTTCGCGCCCGCCGCGCTGATGTCGTTCAAGGTCGACAGCCACAAGCCACCTCGCCTGGGCGCCCGCTTCTTCGGCCTCTTCGGCCCGATGGGCCCGCTGCCGCTGCACATCACCGAGTACGCACGCGACCGGCTGCGCAACCATGCCGACCCGACCTTCGCGCGCTTTGCCGATGTGTTCCACCACCGCGCGCTGCTGCTCTTCTACCGCGCCTGGGCGCAAAGCCAGCCCGCGGTGCAGGCCGATCGGCCGAACGACGACCAGTTCGCCAAATGGGTCAGCGCCTTGTTCGGCCAGGCACCTGCAGCGTTGCGCAAGGCCGATGCTGTACCCGATGCGGCCAAGCGCTACGCCGCCGGCCACCTGGCGCGGCCCACGCGCAACCCCGAGTCCATCGCCAAGGTGCTGCGGCAGTATTTCGATGTGCCGATTCGCATCGAACCGTATGTGGGCCACTGGATGCCACTGCGCGCCGAAGACCGCAGCCGCCTCGGCCGCCCAGGGGCGCGCCGCAGTGCACCGCTCGGCGTCTCGGCCGTGGCGGGTGCCAAGGTGTGGGACAGGCAGTACAAGATCCGCCTGCACATCGGCCCGCTCAGCTTTGAGCAGTACCGGCAGTTCCTGCCCGGCCAACCCTCGCTCGTCGAGCTGCGCGACTGGATGCGCCAACTGGTGGGATTTGATTTGTTGTGGGATGTGCAGCTCGTGCTCAAGGGCAGCGAGGTGCCGCCCTTGAGCATGGGTGGCCAGACGGCACTCGGCCGCAGCACCTGGCTCGGCCGCAAGACGCCCCACCCCGACCGAGGCGAGCTTCGCCTTCACCCTTCAAAAAACTCCGTTCGGGCTGAGCCTGTCGAAGCCCACGCGCATCACGGCGCCGGCACTTCGACAAGCTCAGTGCGAACGGATCGTTAACCGTTGTCGCCCCTGAAAGGAGACCCTCATGGCTGAAATCAGTCGCTCCGCCCTCTTCGGCAAGCTCAACCCGCTGGCCTACAAGGCCATCGAAGGTGCCACCGTGTTCTGCAAGCTGCGCGGCAACCCCTACGTGGAGCTGCAGCACTGGCTGTTCCAGATCCTGCAGACACAAGACTCCGACCTGCACCGCATCGCCAAGCACTACGGCATGGATGCGTCCAACCTGGTGGCCGACCTGCAGAACTCGCTGGATCGGTTGCCGCGTGGCGCATCGTCGGTCACCGACCTGTCCAGCTTCGTCGAAGACGCGGTGGAGCGCGCCTGGGTCTACGGCTCGCTGATGTTTGGCGGCACCCAGGTCCGCACCGGCTTCCTGATCGTGGGCCTGCTCAAGACCAAGAACCTGCGCAACGTGCTGCTGTCGATCAGCAAGCAGTTCGAGCGCATCCAGATCGATGACCTGAGCGAGAACTTCCACAAGATCCTCGGTGGTTCGCCCGAAGAGGCACAGGCCGCGACGGAAAGTGGCGCAGAGCCAGGCGAAGCCAGCGGCGCCATCTCTCCCGCTGCCATGGGCAAGCAGGAAGCGCTGAAGAAGTTCACCACCGACCTGACCGAACAGGCCCGCGGCGGCAAGATGGACCCGATCGTCGGCCGTGACGACGAGATCCGCCAGGTGGTCGACATCCTGATGCGCCGCCGCCAGAACAACCCCATCCTGATCGGCGAAGCCGGCGTGGGCAAGACGGCCGTGGTCGAAGGTTTTGCGCAGCGCATCGCGCGGGGCGACGTGCCGCCCGCGCTGAAAGAGGTCGAGCTGCGTGTGCTCGACGTCGGCCTGCTGCAAGCTGGCGCCAGCATGAAGGGCGAGTTCGAGCAGCGGCTGCGCTCGGTCATCGACGAAGTGCAGGCCAGCGCCAAACCCATCATCCTGTTCATCGACGAAACCCACACCCTGGTGGGCGCGGGCGGCGCGGCCGGCACCGGTGATGCGGCCAACCTGCTCAAGCCGGCGCTGGCACGCGGCCAGCTGCGCACCATCGGTGCCACCACCTTTGCCGAGTACAAGAAGCACATCGAAAAAGACCCGGCGCTGACCCGCCGCTTCCAGAGCATCACCGTCGACGAGCCTGATGAAACCCGCGCGATCCTGATGATGCGGGGCGTGGCCTCGACGATGGAGAAGCACCACAAGGTGCAGATCCTCGATGAGGCGCTCGAAGCCGCGGTAAAGCTCTCGCACCGCTACATCCCTGGCCGCCAGCTGCCCGACAAGTCGGTCAGCCTGATCGACACCGCCTGCGCGCGTGTGGCGGTGAGCCTGCACGCCACACCGGCCGAGGTGGACGACTGCATGAAGCGCATCGAGTCGCTCGAAACCGAGCAAGGCATCATTGCCCGCGAAGGCGCCATTGGCATCGACACCAAGAAGCGCTCAGCGCTGGTGGAAGAACAACTTGGCCAGGAGCGCGCCCGCCTCGACAAGCTGCAAAACCGTTGGCAAGCCGAGAAGGGCCTGGTCGACACACTGCTCGACCTGCGCGCCAAGCTGCGCGACGGCGCGG
>NZ_JADMJX010000257.1 GCF_018780185.1 Rhizobacter sp. | reverse complement strand
GTGGCGAACGACGCGCCGCGCAAGACCTTGTGCGAACCGAACGCAGGCTGCGAGTAGCTGCGGTCAGGCCCCGGCGTGAAGCCCGGGTAGGGGCGGAAGCTCCCCGCCGTCCACTCCCACACCTGGCCAAAACGAAGGCCGCGCGACAGGCCGGTGTGGGCCGCGAACTCCCACTCCAGCTCGGTGGGCAGCCGCCGGCCGGCCCAGCGGCACCAGGCGTCGGCTTCGTACCAGCTCACGTGCATGGCAGGCTGGCTCATCGGCACGCGGGTGAGCTTGCCGAAGCGCTGCAGCATCACGCTCTGGCGCATCTGGTCGACATGGCGCGGTGTGCGCCGGCCTTCTTGCTGCACCCAGGCCCAGCCTTCCGACGACCAGTGCGACGCATCGTCATAGCCGCCGTCTTCGACAAACTCGCAGTACTGCGCCCAGGTCACGGGCTGCGCGTCGATCTCGAACTCGGGCACGGCATGCTCGTGGGCCGGGCGCTCGTTGTCGAATGCAAAACCATGCGGGCCGGTACCGAGCGTCCAGCGCGAGGCCGGGAACAAGAGCGGGCCCCGCGTGGCCAGCGTGCCGAGCAGGGGCAAGAGGCCGGCGTCGAAGCCGAGCGTCTGCGACATCTCGGCAAAGGCCTCGCACTGCATGTCTTCACGAAACAGCGCCAGGCGATAGAAATACAGCGCGTCGTCTTCTTCAGGCGTGTGCTCCAGCAGCTCGAGCGTGGTCTCGAGCGTGTCGGCCAGGTACTGGCGTGTGGCCTGTGCGTGCGGCAGCGGCAGTTGCCAGCGGGCGCCGTGCGGCGCCAGCGTGGGGTCGTACCACTCGTCGGCAAACGGGTCGATGGAGGCGAGCCGCAGCGAGCCCGGGTCGGCATGCTCGCCGCGCTGGCGCTGCACGTTGCGCGAGATCCAGTACTCCTGGAACCAGCCGAGGTGGCCCAGCGACCACAGCGGCGGGTTCAGCTCGGGCTGCATCGGCACCGCGAGCGGCGGGTCGGTGAGCGCGGCTTCGAGTGCGCTCATCCAGCGCAGCGTGTGGTTGCGCGCGTCCATCAGCGCCAACGACAGCAAGCCTTTGCCGGCACGCCGCATCTGCGACGACTCAATGGGGGCAGCTTCGAAATCGAGCACGTGGGGAAGTCAGAGCTTGGGGGCAGTGTAGGCCGCGGCAAACTGCGGCAGATCGTCGTGGATCTCCCACCAGTTGGCCTTGCCGGCCACGTAGAAATGTGCCGCGGGTCGCACCGCCAGCGGTTCGTTGATGAGCCCGGCGCGGATGCGCAGCACCTCGGGCAGATCATCGCGGCGGCTGTAGATCGGCGAGCCGCAGCGCCTGCAAAACGCGCGCTTCTTGCCGGGCGACGACTCGTATTCGGTCAGCAGCTCGGCGCCGCTGTCGAGGTGAAAGGCCGAGCGCGCCACCGGCGTGTTGGTGGCGAACGCCGTGCCTTGCGCCTTGCGGCACTGCACGCAGTGGCACACCTGGATCGGCGCCAGCTCGCCGGCGATGCGGAAGGTGATGCCCCCACAGAGGCAGCTTGCGGTGTAGTCACTCATGCGGCCATGTTAATGCCGCACCGGCTACACCCCTTTCGCCTTGGCGCAGTGGTCGATCAGCATCTCGAGCGTCGACAGCTTGGCGGCTTCGGCATCGGAAATGTCCACCCCCAGCAAGGTGTGCACTTCCACGAGAAAGGTCAGCCAGTCGGCCGAATCGAGGTCGACCTGGCGGCGCAGCGGCTTGGTCGGGTGCAAGGCCTCGCCGTCGACCTCGGGGGCGATGTTGCCCAGCGCTTGCAGCAAGGCGCGGCGGATGTCGTCTCGGGTCATGACGGGGGCTCCGGTTCGGTTGAAGCGGGCGCGTCGAGCGCCTGCGGGTCTTGCAGCAGCTCGCCGATGGCCGACAGAAACAGCGCACCGCGGTGCCCATCGCTGGCGCGGTGGTCGGCGGCCAGGCTGGCGGTGAGCACCGGCGCGGCACGCACGCCGCTCTCGTCGGCCCAAGGCCGCAGGCGCACGCGGCCGAAGCCGACCAGCGCCACCTGCGGCGGGTAGATCACGCCGTAGACGCTGTCCACCCCCTGGTCGCCCAGGTTGGTGACGGTGAGCGTGGCGTCGGCCAGCTCCGAGCTGCGCAGTGCGCCGGCGCGGGTGCGCTTGACGAGGTCGAGCAGCGCGCGGGTCAGCGTGGCGGCGTCCAGGCTCGGCACATCGTGCAGGGCCGGCGCCACCAGGCCGCCCTGGCGCAGCGAAATCGCGACCCCCAGGTGCACGCCGCTGGCAGCGACGAAGGCATCGTCGGTCCAGTAGCCGTTGAACTCCGGGTAGCGCAACAAGGCGCCGGCCACGGCCTTGAGTTGCAGCGCGGCCGGCAGCAGGCGCTCGGCCGGCACACGGCCGCGGTTGCGCTCGGCCAGCCACTGTGTGGCAGGTTCGAAGCAGATGTCTTCACTCAGGTAGTAGTGCGGGATCTCGCGCTTGGAGCGCGCCATCGCGGCAGCAATCACGCGGCGCATCTCCTGCGCGCGGCTGAGCGGCGTGGCCGCGGCCTTGGGGGCCACGGGGGGCGCGCCGGCACGATGGCCCTCCACGTCGGCCAGCGTCACGGCACCCTGCGCGCCGGTGCCCACGATGCCGTCGAGCGACACGCCAAGCTCCGCGGCGCGGCGGCGTGCGATCGGCGACACCTGGCGGCGCTCGCCCGCGAGGGTGGGTGCGGCCGGCGCAACAGGGGCCGCAGGCGGCCTCGCTGCCGCCAGCACGGCCGGAGACGCCGCGGTCGTCGCCCCGCCCTGCGCCAGCGCGGCCAACTGGCGCTCCACATCGGCCTCGGTTTCGCCCGGCTCGCGCAGCACCGCCATCAGCTGGCCAATGGGGAACTTCTGGCCCGGTTCCACGCGCAGCGCGTGCACCGTGGCCTCGTGCCAGCACTCGATGTCGATCGCCGCCTTGGCGGTGTCGACCACGGCGATCACCTGGCCCTTGTGCACGGCGTCGCCGGGCTTCACGCGCCACTCGAGCAGCGTGCCGTCGTCCATGTCGGAGCCGAGCGAGGGCAGGCGGAATTCGATCATCTGAGCAGCGCCCGCGCCGCGGCCACGATGCGTGGTGGCATGGGCAGCGCGGCCTCTTCCATGTGTTTGGCGTAGGGCATGGGCACCTCGGCGCTGCACACGCGGGCGAGTGGTGCGTCGAGCTCGTAGAACGCGTCTTCACCGACCTGCGCCAACACCTCGCCGGCCAGGCTGCCGGTGCGCCAGCCTTCATCGACCACCAGCACGCGGTGGGTGCGGCGCACCGACGCGAGCACGGTGGGCATGTCGAGCGGGCGCAGCACGCGCAGGTCGATCACCTCGGCCTCGATGCCCTCGGCGGCGAGGGTCTCGGCCGCGGCGAGGGCGCGCGGCAAGGAGCCACCGTAGGTGACGAGCGTGAGGTCACGGCCCGGCCGGCGCACGGCGGCGCGGGTGATGTCGACCACCGGCGGCGGGTCGGCCAGCGGCTGCTCCAGGTTGTAGAGCTGCGCGTGCTCGAAGATCACCACCGGGTCGGGGTCTTGCAGCGCGGGCCACAGCATGCCGCGGGCGTCTTCCACCGTGGCGGGCGCCAGCACCTTGATGCCTGGCACGTGCGCGTACCAGGCCTCCAGGCTGTGCGAGTGCTGCGCGGCCAGTTGCCGCCCCGCGCCGGTGGCCATGCGGATCACCAGCGGCACCGAAAACTGCCCGCCCGACATGTGGCGCAAGGTGGCCGCGTTGTTGACGATCTGGTCGAGCGCCAGCAGGCTGAAGTTGACCGTCATCACCTCGACGATGGGCCGCATGCCGCCGAGTGCCGCACCGACGCCCGCGCCCACGAAGCCGAGCTCCGACAAGGGCGTGTCGCGGATGCGCGCCTCGCCGAACTCGGCCAGCAGGCCCTTGGTGACGGCGTAGCTGCCACCGTAGCGGCCCACGTCTTCGCCCATCACGAACACACGCGGGTCGCGCTGCAGTGCCTCGCGGTGGGCCAGCCGCAAGGCCTC
>NZ_JADMJX010000233.1:10666-29515 GCF_018780185.1 Rhizobacter sp. | reverse complement strand
GTACTTGGCTACGAACCAAGGGGTCGTGGGTTCGAATCCTGCCAGCCGCACCAAACAATAAAAAATGGATCAGCGCCTCAGAGGCTTTGTCTCTGAGGCGTTTTTTCTTGGCATGAAGAGAAGCCGCGTTCCGGGTAACGGCGTGCGGCTTGGGCAGGGCAGGCAGGGCAGCCGTGCAGTCCTGCTACTCGCCTTCACCGACCAGCCACCGTCGCGTTCACTGCTTCTGCAGCAGGTAGTCGCTGACCCTGGGCGCGCCCTGCGTCATCAGCGTGTCCAGCCGCGAATTCAGCACGTAGTAGGTCTTTCCGACGCGTGTGGCTGTCGTCGGGAACGAGCCGGCGGTCTTCTGTTCCGATGCGATGGTCGCGCTGCGCCAGCCGTCGTTTGACACCAGTTCGACGACCCGGTCGGCGCCCGAGTTCTGCACCACGGCCAGACGGTTCGGCGCCAGCAGCAGCAGGCCGTCCGCTCCCTTGAGTGCCTCGGGCAGTGCCACGCGCTGGATGTCGGGCGTGCCCGTCGTGCCGATGCGGAACAACTCGCCGCTGTTGTGCTTGTTCACCAGCAGGTAGCCGTCGGCGTGCCAGACGATGCCATTGAGGTTGAAGCCCTCACCCGTGAACAGCTCGCTGCGCACGAACACCGAGGCCTTGCCCTGGGTGTCCAGCCGGTAGATCACCGGTGAGAAGCTGTCGGTGACGTAGACCTGACCTTGGGCATCGAGCGCGAGGTCGTTGGCGAAGTGGCCGCCTTCAACCAGGTGGCCCAGGTCGTGATAGGCACGTCGCTCGCCCGTGGTGGCGTCATATGCCGCCAGGGCTGCGAGCTTGCCTTGCGTGGCGGGGCTGCTTCGCACCGAGTTGCCGAGATCTCCCACGGCGGCCCAGATCAGGTTGCGCCGGGCATCGAACTGCAAGCCGACGCTGGAAACGAGCCTGGCGTCGCGAATGAAGGGCGTGTAGTGGCCGTTCATGGTGACCTTGCCGATGACACCCTGGTGAATCGAGCTCACGAAGAAACTCTTCTGCGGAGCCGACCAGGCGATCCCCTCGGGGTAGGCCTGCTCGGCGGTGAATCGCACATCGCCGGCAGCCAACGCGGCGCTGCTGAGCGCCGCGGTGAGCACGGTGGCGGCAAAGAACTTGGTAGAAGTGAACGCGGACATGGGGTGAACTTTCAATGAGTTGGCAGAAAGGGGGGGGTGTCGGGCCGTCAGGCCAGCTGGCGGTTTTGTGGGTACATGGCGTCCGTTGCCTGCTGGTCCATCTCGGCCTTGAACTGGTGCGCCGTGGCCAGTGCCGCCGCGCGCTGCGCGGCGGGCCGCTGGTTGATGTGGTCGAGGAAGCGGGCAACGTTGGGCAGCTCCTTCATCGCATCGGCCCCGAGCACGAAAGGCACGGCACCGGCCCAGCCCCACAGGGCCATGTCGACGATCGTGTAGTCGTCGCCGACCATGTGGCTGCGGCCAGCCAGGTGCTGGTCGATCAGGCGCCAGTGGCGCCAAGCCTCGAAGTCGTAGCGGTTCAGGGCGTAGGGCTGCGCGCTGGGTGCGAAATGGCGGAAGTGAACGGCCTGTCCCGAGAACGGCCCCAGGCCCGTGGCGATGAACATCAGCCACGAATACATCTGAGCGCGAACCGCCGGTTCGTTGCGCGGCAAGAACTTGCCGTTCTTGACCGCCAAGTACAGCAGGATGGCGTTGCTGTCGAAGACCACCGCGTCTCCATCCACCAGGGTCGGCGTCTTGCCGTTGGGGTTGAGCTTGAGGTAGTCGATGTGGTGCTGCTCGCCTTTTCGGATGTCGACCGGGACCACCTCGTAAGGCAGTCCGGCCTCTTCCAGGAACAAGGCCACCTTGGCGGGGTTGGGCGAGGGGTAGTAGTGAAGCTGAATCACGGGAGGGCCTTCATGGGCGTTGATGAGGGTTGCGATTGTTCGGCTGCGCAAGAAACGCGACAATCAGGCGCAAAGCGAAGAAGCTTTGCGAAAAACGCAATCAATGGCCCACCATGATCGACAACCTCCAGGCCTTCATCGATGTCGCCAGACAGGGCAGCTTCTCGGCGGTGGCCAAGTCGCGCAACGTCGCCGTGTCGTCGGTGGCCCGGCAGATCGATGCCTTGGAGGCGACGCTCGGCGTCAGCCTTTTTCAACGCAGTTCGCGCCGCTTGTTGCTCACCGATGCCGGGGAGCAGTTCCTTCCCAGGGCCGTGGGCGTCGTCGAGGAGCTGGGCGAAGCCGTTGCCGCGCTGCTGGACGCCCAGGCCGAACCGAGCGGGGTGTTGACGGTGACCGCGCCGAGTTCATTCGGCCGTCGCCATGTCGTGCCGGCCATGGCGAGCTTTCTGCAGCAGTACCCATCGATCGAACTCGAGCTGCACCTGAGCGACGAGTGGGTCGACCTGACGACCACCCGCACTGACGTGGCCATCCGCATCGGTGTCTTGCCCGACAGTGACCTGACCGCGACACAACTGGCGCCGCTCACGCGTCTGGCCTGCGCAAGCCCTGGCTACCTGGCGCGACACGGCCGGCCCGCGCGGCCTGAAGACCTCCTGCAGCACGACTGCCTGACCGTGTCATCGACCTCGCGCACGCCAACGGGCTGGTGGGTGTTTCCAGGGGTCAACAAGGGCAAGGCACTTGCGGTTCACGGGCCCCTGCGTACCGACGACACCGAGTGTTTGCTGCAGGCGGCAGAAGCGGGCCTTGGCGTTGTTCACCTCGCCAGCTGGTTGGTGAGTGAGTCGATCGCCGCGGGCCGTTTGGTCAATCTGTTCCCGCCCGACAACCGCACTCGCGACGGCCAGCCGGCCGCCATCCATGCCGTTCGCTTGAAGGGTCGCTCACACGCCGCGAAGGCGCAGCTGTTCATCGCGCATCTGAAGACGGCGTTCGGTTCGCCAAGCTACTGGGATATTGCGGTCACCGAGGCGCTTTGACGAATGGTGAGCAGGCCCGGGCCTTGAAGCCCTCGACGCCCGCCACGCACCAGGTGGTCTTGACGCGTCAGGCGGGAGCGTCGGTTCAGGCCGAGGCGTCACCGCCGCTCTGGCGCACCGCCCCCGCGCGAATCTCGACGTGCCGCCGTTTCACCTGCGAAATGATCGTGCGCATGATCTCGATCAGCGTGGCCCGGTCGAGGCCATAGCTCGACGCCAGCTCGGAGTAGTGCTTCTCTTGCGCGCTTTCGCGCTCACGGTCTTCGGGCGGCAGGTTCAGGTCTCGCTTGAGGAACCCGACCCGCTCCGTCAGCCTGAAGCGTTCGGCGAGAACGGCCACCAAGGCGTTGTCCAGGTTGTCGATGCTCTTGCGGATTTCGAGGAGTTCCTGGTTGACTGTCATGGTGCACTCGGTGTTCTGTGGAGCTGGGTCGCCATGGAGCGGCTTGTCTGGATCGAGCGTCAGTGTAGAGCAGCACCTGTGCGCTCTCAGGGGGCGGGCTGGCCCGCCCCGCGCGTGAATTTGGCACGGAGTCAGGGCTTCAGTTTGCGGTGCGCCAGTCGCCTTGCGATGGGTCAAATCCACGCTGACCACGTGCTGCCCCAATCGACCCTCATGAAGCTGCCTGATTTCTTTGACAAGGTTCCGCGCCTGCGCTTGTACGACCCCTTGGCCGAAGCGCTGGGCTGTGCCGAGCAGGGAATTCTTGAATACAGCTACGCCGATGCCGTGCGCCTGGCAGGGCATTCCTGCCCCACGGTGGCGGCCTCTTACTGGTTGACCTGGCTCGCCCTGGAGCACCTCTACCCGGGTGGCCTGCCGCAGCGCGGTGGCGTGAAGGTCGAGTTTCGAGAAAGCGAACGTGAGGGCAGCACAGGTGTGGCTGCTGGCGTGGTGCAGATGCTCACCGGCGCGGCGGGGGACCTCGGCTTCAAGGGCGTGGGTGGGCGCTTTGCCCGCGTGGGCTTGCAGCGCTTCAGCCGCGACGTGCCCTTGTCGATCCGCTACACGCGGCTCGACAACGGCGCGGCGGTTGATGCCGCGGCCGACCTGACGCTGCCTCTGCCCGGGCAAGCGCCCCGGCCTCGAACCCGCGGCCATGAGTCGGCCGACCTGACAGCGATCGCCGAGCTGGGCGCGCTGTGGCAGCGCCGCGTGAAGCACCTGCTGATCGACCATCCGCGCGACCCCGGTGTCTTCATCATCCGTGAGGCCGAGCGGCGCAGTGACCCACGCAATGCGCGCTTGCCGGCCATCCGCGTGGCCGATCAGCCCATGCCACCGAAAAAGCCGAGCGGGCTCTTGGTCAGGGCCACCGACACGATGTAGCCGAAGCTCGTCAACGCGGCGAGCCACGCCGCAGCGCGCAGCTTGGGCGCGCGCTGCGGGTTCAAGGCCACCATGCCCAGGACGATGTAGACCAGCAGCGCGACGATCTTGGCTGCGAGCCACGGTGTGGTCAGCGGGTTCAGGCGCAGCATCCAGGCGAGCACCAGTGCGCTCAGCAGCAGCACGGTGTCGACCACGTGCGGCACGCTCTTCGCAGCGCGGCTTCGCACCCAGTCGGCACCCGCCAGCCCGCCCAGGCCGCGGGCAAAGAAGCCCGCGATCGAGAGCGCCACGGCGGTCTGGTGAAGGGTCTTGACGGTGAAGTAGTCCATGCTCAGCCTGGCTTGCCATCGAGCCGCGGGCGGGTGAGCACCGGCCAGTAGCGCACGGCATAGAGCGCAAACCCGGCCGACCACAACGAGGCCGAGACCCCGATGGCCGGCAGCGTCCATTGCGGCACCGCCATCGGCAGCAGCACACGCACCACCGCCCCCAGTAGCACCAGGGCGTAGCAGGCGATGTCGAAACGGTCGGCGCGCAGCGGCCGCGCCGTGTGGCCGCGTGCGGTGCGCGTCATCATGCCGATCACCAGGCCGCCGATGGCGCCGGTGGTGAGTGCGTGCGTGGCAGCGGAGTTGGCCACCCAGCCCAACTCGGCCGCGGCGCGCAGCACGAGCGACAACACGATCCACGCATACGCCGCATGCAGCACCCACACGATGGGGGCGCGCCAGGTTGTCCACGGCCGCCACAAGGCGAGGCGCAGGCCGTGGGCGAGGGCGGCGAGCAGCGCCAGCGCCATCAGCACCGGCCCATGCAGTTGCAGCAGGTCGGCCACGAGCAGCGCGAGCACGCTGCCCAACGCGGCCTTCTCCACCCACTCGTGGCGCACTGCGCCGGCGCCCGGCACGCCGTTGTTGGTGAACATCGGGATCACGCGCCCGCCCATCACGGCCATGATGAAGAGCACCACGTCGAGCGCCACCTGCAACCCGAGCCAGGCGGGCAGGTCCCACACGCCGAGCTGCGACAGGTGCATGCCGAAGTCGGCCAGGCCCAGCAGGAGCAGCAGGCCGACGAAGAAGTAGTTGCGTTGGTTGCGTGAGGCCCAGAACGGGATGGCGAGCGCCACCGCGGCGGCGATCGGGAAGGCGGCGCTCACGACGGCCGCGGCCCAGCCATACGGTGTCAACACCAGCACCCGCCCCGCGAGCCACAGCGCCGCCAGCGCCGCGAGCCGCCAGCCGGTCGGCGTGGGCCGGTTCGCCCAGTTGCGCCCCGCGGTGAACAGGAAGCCCACCACCACGGCGATGGTGAAGCCGAACAGCATCTCGTGCGCATGCCACAGGGGCCCGGCCAGGTAGGGGCGCGGCAACCAGCCGCTGAACTGCGCGGCCCACAGCAGGATGGACAGCGCGGCAAAGCTGCTGGCCAGCAGGTAGAAGGGGCGAAAGCCCAGCTCCCACAGCGCAAAGCCTTGCGGCGCGGCGTTGGGGCGGGGAGTGGGTTCTTCGATGCGGATGAGCGTGGCCATCAGGGTGTCCTGTGAGAAAGCGGTGGGGTGGCGTTGAGCCGCCGCCATGCGAGGGCCGAGCCCGCCAGTGTGGCGGCGAACAGCAACAGCGCCAGCGCATTCAACGAGGCCCCCATGCTGCGCCAGCCGTTGTCGGCAAAACCGGCGCCGAGCCGCAGCACCAGTGACAGGTGCAACAGCGCCAGCGGCGCATAGAACCAGCGCCCGAAATGAAGCTTGACGCGAGCCACCGCCGGCAAGATCACCGGCGCATGGCCCATCACCATGCTGACGATGAAACCCAGGCCCAGCGCATGCAGCGCCAGGTCTCGGCTGGGCGCGCCCAGGGCCATCGCGGCCCACGCGGCACCCGCCACGCCCAGCCAGGCGTAGCCGGCCAGCAGGCACACCGCCATGTAGCGGCTCAAGCCGTGGGCCAGCGCAGTGCGGCGGGCGATGTCGAACACCCCGAGCCAGAGCGCCACCGCAGCGAGCGCCGTGCCGTAGAGCACGCCGCCCGCCTGTGGCCACAGGCCGCTCAGCAGCGCACCGAGCAGCAGCGCGGCCACGGTCACCAGCAGGCCGAGCTGCGCCGACGGGTGGCGCTGCATCAGGCGTGTCATCTCCAGCCGTTCGGCGGCGATGGTCACCACGAGAAACGCGAACCACCAGGCGAAGACGGCCTCGCTGCGCGCCCCGGCTGCAAACGCCAGGTTGCCGACGAACCAGGCCAGCGCGCCGACCAGCAGCAAGGCGGTGTGGGCTTCTTTCTGGCGGCGCACCACGACGACGTTGACGCCGACGAACACGCACGACGCCAACGCATACCCCACCGCCGCCTCGCTGCGGCCGGCGAGCGCCAAGGCGCTGCCGAGCGCCGCACACAGTGGCACGAGCCAGGCCCAGCGCAGCTTCACCGCGACGGCTCGTTCGATGCCGATCACCGTGCCGAGAAAGCCCGACATCATCAGGGCCGCATGGGCCACGGCCGCCTGGCCGGCGAGTGGTGCATCGAGCTGCGCCGGCCAGGCGATGCCGGCGCGCAGCAGCCCCCCGGCCACGGCCGCCAGCAGCGTGCCGGCCACCACCGCCACGGCCGCGATCTTGCCCACGCGGGCAGCGGCGCTCGGCGGATTGCGGCGGCGCATGCTCAGCCTTGCATGAAGCGCCGGGCTCGCTCGCTCATGCGTTCGGGTGTCCATGGGGGGTCCCAGCCGAGCTCGACGTGGATCGCCATCTCGGCCGGCAGCACGCGGTCGAGCTCGGTCTCGGCTTCTTCGAGGATCAGGTCGGCCACCGGGCAGGCCACCGAGGTCATGGTCATGCGCACATGGGCCTGGGTCGGTGTGACGCTCACGCCGTAGATCAGCCCCACGTCGACGATCGACAGCGCCAGCTCCGGGTCGACCACGCGGGTCAGCGCATCGATGATCGTTTGCTGCAACTCGGGTGGCCCGTCATAGGGAAAGGGTGCGTTCATCGCGGTCTTTCAGGCTGGGCCGGCCGCGGGCTGCATGAACAGCACACGCGACAAGGCCGCCCGGTTGTGCGCCAGGTCGGCCAGCGTGTAGCGGTCGAGCACGGCGTAGAAGGCTTCCACGGCTTCTTGCAGCACGCCGCGCAAATGGCAGATGCGCTCGATGCGGCAGCGGCCGTGACCCTCGCCGAAACACTCGGCCGGCATGTCGATGCCCTCGGTGTGGCGCACCACGTGGCCGATCACGATGTCCTGCGGCTCTTGCGCCAGGCCCAGCCCACCGCCCTTGCCGCGCACGTTGGCGAGCCAGCCGCTCTTGCCGAGGAAGTGAACCACCTTGGTGAGGTGGTTCTCCGAAACCTCGAACACGCTGGCGATCTCGGCCACCGTGGCGCGCCGACCCGGCTGCGCCGCCAGGTAGATCAGCACGCGCAGGCTGTAGTCGGTGAAGCTGGTGAGTTTCATGCGGCTTTGGTGGCGGGGCTGGCGATGGGCTTTGCATCATGCGCCGGCCTGCGCAGCAGGCGCAACGCATACGCGGCCAGCAGCACCGCGCCGGCGGCGAACACAATGTCGCCCGGCACACGCAGCCACACCAGCGCTTCCATCACGCCCGAGTGCACGATCTCCGGCGAGCGTGCGAACCACAGGCCGGTGGTGACGCTGGCCCAGGCCTGGTAGATGCCCGCCGGCAACACCGACAGGAAGACCATCATCGCGAGACCGATGTTCAGGCCCCAGTAGGCTGGCTTGAGCAGGCGGTCGGCGTGCAGGTGGCGCGCATACAGGCCGCGCAGGCAGAACAGCATCAGGCCGATGCCCAGCATGCCGTACACACCGAACAGCGCTGCGTGCCCGTGGGCGGCCGTCATGTTCAGGCCCTGCACGTAATACAGCGACGCCGGCGGGTTGATCGCGAAGCCGAGAACACCCGCACCCAGTGTGTTCCAGAAGCCCACGGCCACGAAGCACAGGATGGGCCACTTGTAGGCCTGCAGCCAAGGTGCGCCCTGCGAGCGGCGATAGGTCTGCAAGGCCTCCAGCCCGATCAGCGTGAGCGGCACCACTTCGAGCGCCGAGAACACCGAGCCGACCGCGATCACCGAGGTGGGCGTGCCGGTGAAGTAGAGGTGGTGCAGCGTGCCCAAGATGCCGCCGAACAGGAACACGATGGTCTCGGCCACGATGGCACGGTTGGCGCTGGTGGCGTGGATCAACCCGAGCTTGGTGAAGATGAGCGCGACCACGGCGGTGGCAAACACCTCGAAGAAACCTTCCACCCAGAGGTGCACCAGCCACCAACGCCAGTACTCGACCATCGAGTAGTGCGTGTTCTGGCCCCACACGAGCGAGGTCGAATAGAAGCCGCCGATGCAGGTGGCCGACAAGAACACCATGGCGATCAGGCCTCGCGTCTGCGACGGCTTCTTGAGTGCCGGCCACAGCGCGCGGCCGAGCAGCAGCAGCCAGAACAGCAGGCCCACGAAGAGCAGGATCTGCCACACGCGGCCCATGCTGGTGAATTCGAGGCCCTGGTTGCCGACCCAGAAGCTGAAGTCCACACCCCGGCGCTGCAGCGTGCCCAGCCAGCCGGTGACGGTGGAGCCCACCACGATGGCGATCAGCGCCCAGAACAGCACGTCGACCCCGAGCTTTTGCAGCTTGGGCTCCTTGCCCGAGAGCAGCGGTGCGATGTAGAGGCCGGTGGCCAGCCAGGCGGTGGCGATCCAGAAGATGCCCACCTGCGTGTGCACCGTGCGGCTCACCACATAGGGCAGCACCTCAGCCAGCGGGATGCCGAAGAACGCATTGCCTTCGACCGCGTAGTGCGCGGTCACCACGCCCATGCCGATCTGCAGCAGGATCAGGCCGACCACCGCAAAGAAGTACTTGCGCGTGGCCTTCATCGAGGGTGTGGCGGTGGCACCGAGCAGCGGGTCGGTGGCGGGCAGTTGTGGCGGCGGCTCGTGCGGGTGGGCACCGTGGAACCACAGCATCGCACCGATGCCCGCGATCAGCAGCACGATGCTCACCATCGACCAGATGGCGGCCGTGCCGGTGAGCGTGTTGCCCACCATCGGCTCGTGCGGCCAGTTGCTGGTGTACGAGAGGTTGGTTTCCCCCGGGCGGTCGGTGGCGGCGGCCCACGAGGTCCAGAAGAAGAAGGCGGCCAGTGCCGCGCGGTCGGTGGCGGCCGGCAGGCTGTTGTCGCTCATCGCGTATTGCTCGCGCAGCGCGGCCAGCGAGGCCTCGTTGCCGAAGAGGGCGGTGTAGTGGCCCGCCACCTCGCGGATGGCTTGCGCACGCTCTTTCGACACCACGATCACGCCACGCGTCTCGTCATAGGTGTTGCGGCGCATTTCATCGCGCAGGTCGGAGGCGATGCCGGCGCGGTCGGCGCTGCTCAGCGTCGGCTGCGCCTGGGTGTGCTGTTTGGTGCGGATGTCTTGCAGCGCGACCGCTTCGCGGTGCAGCCAGTCGGCCGACCAATCGGGTGCCACATAACTGCCGTGGCCCCACACGGTGCCCAGCTGCTGGCCGCCGGCGGCGAGCCAGGCCTGTTGGCCGGCCTGCACCTGGCCTTCGGAGAAGACGACATCGCCGTCCGCGGTCACGACGGCCTTGGGGATGGGTGGCGCGCTCAGGTGGATCTGCCAACCGAGGTAGCCGAGTGCGCCAAACGACAGCACGAAGATGAGGCCGAGCCAACGCCACAGCCTGTTTTGGGTGTTCATGGTGGGTTCCTGTTGATAGGGCCGAAGGTGTGTGTCAGTTGCAGCCGCAACCGCCGCAGCACCCGCCACTGGCTTGGGCCGAGCTGACGCGGGTGATGCGCACACGCCAGGTGTCGGGGCCGGTTTCGAGGTAATCCCAGCTGAAGCCGCCTGGCAGCTCGGCCTGGAATTGATAGAACAAGGGGCGCGGGTCGTGATCGTTCACCAGCTCCATCGCCTGGCCTGCCGATAGCGCGCGGAAGGTGGAGAAGATCAGCGGGTGGCGCTCGCGCGGGGTGATCTGGCGCACGTCGACAAGGGCGCTGGCAGGGGTGCGGGTGGGGGCAGAGGTGGTCATGCGGTTTAAAGGTGCATTTGAAGTGCATCTATCGTATGAACCCCAGCTCCGGGCCGACTTGACCCGCATCAAGGTCTGGCGAAACAGGGTGCTGCGGCCTCAGAATGCGACCGATCCCAGCGCCCGACTTCACTGCCCGAGAGACCCGCATGAAAACCTGGTTGCCCATTGCCTTCGCGGTGTTGTCCGCGTGGCCCCTGCACGCGCAGCCGCAGCAGCTCTACCGCTGCGGCAACACCTTCAGCCAGACACCGTGTGCACCCGATGCGGCATCGGCGCGCATGTCGGCCGGCGCCGCGCCCGAGCCGGCGACGGGGGCGGCGGGCAAGGACGTGTGCACGACGACGGGCGTGTCGCAGATGAACTTCCCCGACCCCGAGAGCACGCGCATCCGCACGGTCACCAAGGCCGGCACCGAAGTCATTCAATACGCCGGCAAGCCGATCGTGGCGCGCAAGTACCAGCTGGCCATCAACACCAAGGACCATGCCGGCGCCTACACCGGCGAGCGCACCTACCTGTGCTATCTGAGCGAAGACGAAAGGCGCGTGCTCAAGGTCGATGCGATGCGACCCTGAGCTGAAATTTCGTGGATGGCCAACCGCAGGACGGCGTTGCCAGGTACGGGTATTGCAATAGACTCGCCCGTCGTTTGTCATCCACAAGGTGGCCCATGAAGAAACTGTTTCGTTCCGCCTGCCATACCCTGGCAGCTTCTCTGGTGGTGCTGGCACCCATCGCTGCTGACGCAGCCACCACGTTCATCTACTGCTCCGAAGGCAGCCCCGAGGGCTTCGACCCCGGGCGCTACACCGCCGGCACCACCTTCAACGCGAGCTCGCAGCCGCTGTTCAACCGGCTGGTCGAGTTCGAGACCGGCGGCACCCGCCTGGTGCCCGGGTTGGCCGAGCGCTGGAGCGTCAGCTCCGACGGGCTGGTCTACACCTTTCAGCTGCGCAAGGGCGTCAAGTTCCACAGCACCGACTGGTTCAAGCCCACACGCGAGCTGAACGCCGACGACGTGGTCTTCACCTTTGACCGCATGATCAACAAGGACAACGCCTTTCAGAAGGCGGTGCCGGCCTCGTTCGAATACGCCTCCGACATGGGCCTCGACGCCAACATCGCCAAGCTCGAAAAGCCCGATCCGATGACGGTGCGGTTCACGCTGAAAACCGTCGACGCCGCATTCCTGGCCAACATGGCGATGGACTTTGCCTCCATCCACTCGGCCGAATATGCCGACAAGCTCTTGAAGGCCGGCACCGGCGTCGAGCTCAACACCAAGCCGGTGGGCACAGGCCCCTTTGTCTTCAAGCGCTACGACAAGGACGCGCAGATTCGCTACGCCGCCTTCGAGAGTTATTGGGGCGGCAAGGCCAAGATCGACAACCTGATCTTCGCCATCACCGTCGACTCGGCGGTGCGGGCGCAAAAACTCAAGGCGGGCGAGTGCCACATGTCGGCCTACCCCAAGCCGGCCGAGGTGGAGTCGCTCAAGAAAGACGCCAAGCTCAAGCTGATGTCGCAAAACGGCCTCAACGTGGGGTACCTCTCGCTCAACGTCAAGCGCAAGCCCTTCGACAGCCTGGAGGTGCGCCAGGCCATCAACATGGCGATCAACAAGAAGTCGCTGGTCGAGGCCGTCTACCAGGGCGCGGGGGCGGTGGCGGTCAACCCGATCCCGCCGACCATGTGGTCCTACAACCGCACCGTCAAAGACTACGAATACAACCCCGCCAAGGCGCGCGCCTTGCTGGCCAAGGCGGGCTACCCCAACGGCTTCGAAACCAAGCTGTGGGCCTTGCCTGTGCAGCGGCCCTACAACCCCAACGGCGCGCAGGCGGCCGAGCTGATCCAGGCCGATCTGGCGCAGGTGGGCATCAAGGCGCAGATCGTCAAGTACGAATGGGCCGAGTACCTCAAGCGTGCCAAGGCCGGCGAGAGCGACATCGGCATGTTCGGCTGGACGGGCGACAACGGCGACCCCGACAACTTCTTGGCCACGCTGCTCGGCTGCGCCGCGGTGGGCGGCTCCAACTACGGCCAGTGGTGCGACAAGGAATACGACGCGCTGATCCAGCAGGCCAAGCAGACCACCAACCTGGCCGAGCGAACCAAGCTCTACGAACGAGCGCAGGTCGTCTTCAAGCGTGAAGCG
This sequence comes from Rhizobacter sp., assembly GCF_018780185.1. Lineage (GTDB taxonomy): Bacteria > Pseudomonadota > Gammaproteobacteria > Burkholderiales > Burkholderiaceae_C > Rhizobacter. The sequence continues at coordinate 17,017 of NZ_JADMJX010000233.1, read as the reverse complement.
CCGTGGGTGCCGATGGCGCACTCGGTGGTCTACCAGCCGATGCGCAGCAACGTCGAGGGCTACAAGATGAGCCCCTTCGGCTCGGTGCAGTTCTACGGCGTGAGCCTCAAGTAAACCGGCTGCCCCCTGGCCGCGCACCCGTTCTGGGTGCGCGTCATTCGTTTCTTTCAGAGGTTCCCATGCGATTGCGCATTCTTGTGATGGCCGTGCTCACGCTGCATGCCGGCCTGGCCGGTGCCCAGACCCTGGGCTCGGGCATCGACCGCAGCGGCTTCGATGCCAGCGTGCGGCCGCAGGACGACCTGTTCCGGGCCGCCAACGGGCAGTGGGTCAAGAACACGCCCATCCCCGCCGACAAGTCGGTGTATGGCCCGTCCCAGGAGCTGAGCGACCGTGCCGATGCGCGTGTGCGCGCCATCTGCGAAGAGCTGGGCCGCAGCAGCGCCGCGCCGGGCAGCGTGGCGCAGAAGGTCGGCGCCTATTACCGAAGCTACGTCGACCTGGCGGCGATCGATGCCGCCGGGCTGGCCCCGCTCGGGCCTGCGCTGGCCGAGATCGATGCACTCGCCAGCAAGGCCGACCTGGCCGCGCTGTGGGGCCGCTGGCAAGGCGTGGTCAATGCGCCCATGACAGCGGTCGTCGGGGCCGACCCCAAGCAGCCGCGCATCAACCGTGTCGCGGCCATGCAGTCGGGCCTGGGCCTGCCCGACCGCGAGTACTACCTCGACGGCAAAGAGAGTTTCGTGCGCGCGCGAGCCGCCTACCTCACCTACCTGGAGACGCTGCTGCGCCTGAGCGGTGACGCCCAGGCCACGGCGCACGCGCAGGCCGTGATGGCGCTCGAGACCGAACTCGCGCGCGTGCAGTGGAACCTGATCGACAGCCAGGACGCCCTCAAGACCTACAACCCGATGACGCTGCCCACGCTGGCGCGCCGTGCTCCGGGCCTGGACTGGGCCGCGTACTTCCGCGCGGCCGCCATCCCGAAGATCGACCGACTGTCGGTGCAGCAACCCAGCTACGCCGTGGCGCTGGGCCGCCTGGTGCAGCGCACGCCGCTCGCCACCTGGCAGCTGTACCAACGGGTGCGCCTGTTCGATGCCAGCGCCTCGGTCTTGCCCCAGCCCTGGCGCGAGGCCCAGTTCGCCTTGCGTGGCAAGGCCTTGCGCGGGCAAGAGCAAGAAAAACCGCGCTGGCAGCAAGCCACCGCGGCGATCGACGTGGCGCTCGGCGAAGCGGTCGGGCAGGTCTACGTGGCGCGCCACTTCCCGCCCGAGGCCAAGCAGCGCATGCAGGAGCTGGTGGCCAACCTGTTCACCGCCTACGGCCAGTCGATCGACAAGCTCAGCTGGATGACCCCGGCCACCAAGCGGCGCGCCCGCGACAAGCTCGGCAAGTACGTGGTCAAGATCGGCTACCCCGACGTCTGGCGCGATTACGCGGCCCTGGAGGTGCGTGATGGCGATGCCTACGGCAACCTGGTGCGCGCCGGCCGCTTCGAGCACGAGCGCCTGGCGAGGCAGGTGGGCCTGCCGGTCGACCGCAACGAGTGGTACATGACGCCGCAGACTGTCAACGCGTACTACAACCCGAGCGTCAACGAGATCGTGTTCCCGGCGGCGATTCTCGACGTGCCGTTCTTCGACATGAACGCCGACGACGCGGTCAACTACGGTGCCACCGGCGCCACTATTGGCCACGAGATCAGCCACGGCTTCGACGACCAGGGCAGCCAGTACGACGGTGACGGCAAGCTGCAGAACTGGTGGACACGCGCCGACCGCAAGGCCTTCGACGCCCTCGGCGCGCGCCTGGCCAAGCAGTTCGACGCTTACGAGCCCGTGCCGGGCCACAAGGTCAACGGCCGCCTGACCCTGGGCGAAAACATCGCCGACCTGTCGGGTCTGGAGATCGCCTACAAGGCCTGGCGCCTGTCGCTCAAGGGCAAGGAGCCGCCGGTGATCGATGGCCTCACCGGCGAGCAGCGTTTCTTCATGGGCTGGTCGATCTCGTGGCGCGAGAAGATGCGCGACGCACGGCTGATCGAGCAGCTGATCTCCGACCCGCACGCACCGGCCGACACCCGCGCCAACGGCACGGTGGTCAACCTCGATGCCTTCCACGAGACCTTTCGCACCCGGCCCGGCGACCGCCTGTACAAGCCGCGTGACCAGCGCATCCGCATCTGGTAGCGGTGGTGTTTGCACCGGAGACACTACAGTGACTGCTCTTTCCAGCTTCGCCGCTTCATTCAGCCCTTCACGCCCATGAAGAACACCGCTCATCTGCCCCGGCTCCTGGCGCTGGCCCTGTGTTTTGCCGGAGCGGCCCAGGCCGCCGGCACGCTCACCGTCTGCACCGAAGCCTCGCCCGATGGCTTTGACATCGCGCAGTACGAGTCAACCGTCACCAACGACGCTGCCGGCCGCACGATCTACGACCAGTTGCTCGGCTTCAAGCCCGGCACCACCGAGATCCAGCCCGGGTTGGTCGAGAAGTGGCAGGTCAGCGCCGATGGCCTGGTCTACACGCTGCAGTTGCGCAAGGGGGTGAAGTTCCACACCACGCCGTGGTTCAAGCCGACGCGCGAGTTCAACGCCGACGATGTGCTGTGGTCCATCAACCGCATGCGCGACAAGAAGCACCCGGCCCACGCCGCCGCCAAGAACGGCTACGTCTACTGGGAGGGCATGGGCATGACGCAGCTCATCAAGTCGGTCGACAAGGTCGATGCGGGCACAGTACGCATCACGCTCACGCGGGCCGAGGCGCCCTTTCTCGCGGGTCTGGCGATGGAGGCCATCGGCTCGGTGTTTTCGGCCGAATACGGCGAGCAGCTGCAGCGGGCCGGCAAGCTCGACCAGCTCAACACCCAGCCGGTGGGCAGCGGGCCCTTCGTCTTCAAGAGCTACCAGAAAGACGCCGTCATCCGCTACACCGCCAACACCGCCTACTGGGGCGGCGCGCCCAAGGTCGACAACCTCATCTTCGCCATCACCCTGGACCCCAACGTGCGGGTGCAGCGCCTGAAGGCCGGCGAGTGCCTGGTGGGCACCAACATGAAGCCCGAGACGGTGAGCACCTTCGACAACGACCCGAACGTCAAGGTCGTGCGCAACAACCCGCTGCTCACCGGCTACATCGCGCTCAACACCAAGCGCCGCTTTCTCTCTGACCGTCGATTGCGTGAGGCGCTCTGGCTGGCCTTCGACAAGAAAACCTACGTGGCCTCGGTCTATGGCGGCAACGCCATGCCGGCGGCGAGCCTGTTGCCGCCGCCGATGTGGAGCCATGACAAGAGCCTGGCGGAGCGCAGCGACGTGGAGCGTGCCAGGCAGCTCGTCAAGGCAAGTGGCTATGACGGCACCGAGCTTGCGCTGTTCACCCGCATCGGCGGCGCGATCGACGGCAAGCGCGCGGCCGAGCTGATGCAGGCCGACTGGGCGCGCATCGGCGTCAAGGTCAAGGTGCAGATGATCGAGTGGGGCGAGATGCTCAAGCGCACCGGCCGCGGCGAGCACGACATCACCTTCATCAACTGGGCTGGCGACAACGGTGACCCTGACAACTTCCTCACCCCCAACCTCAGCTGCGCCGCCGTGGCGGGCGGTGGCAACAAGAGCCAGTGGTGCCACAAGGGCTTCGACGAGCTGCTCGACGCCGCCCGCAAGACGGTCGACCCGAAGAAGCGCACCGAGCTGTATGTGAAGGCGCAGAAGCTGATCTACGACGAGGTGCCGGTGATCCCGACCGTCTACCCGGTCAACATGACGGCCATCAACAAGCGCGTGCAAGGCATGGTGCCCAACCCGTTTACACACAACGACTTTCGTGCGGTGAGCCTCAAATGAAGTGGCCCGCCCTGGTGGTGACGGGTGCCTTGTCGCTGGCGACGGCCGCGCAGGCGGCGGGCAGCCTGACCTACTGCGCCGACGCCGCGCCAGAAGGCTTCGACATCGCGCAGTACGAGACGGTCGCGACCAACGATGCGTCGGGCCTCACGCTGTACGACACGCTGCTCAAGATGAAGCGCGGCAGCACCGAGCTGATGCCAGGGCTGGCCGAGCGCTGGGACATCAGCGCCGACGGCCTGGCCTACACGCTGCACTTGCGCCGCGGCGTGAAATTCCACACCACACCCTGGTTCAAGCCCACGCGCGACTTCAACGCCGACGACGTGTTGTGGTCGATCAACCGCATCAACGACAAGACCCACCCCGCGCACGGCGCGGCGAAGAATGGCTACCCTTACTGGGCGGGTATGAGCATGAACACGCTCATCAAGGCGGTGCGCAAGATCGATGAGCACACGGTGCGCATCGAGCTCACCCGGCCCGAAGCACCGTTCCTGGCCAACCTGACCATGGAGGCCATCGCCTCGGTGTACTCCGCCGAGTACGCGGCGCAGTTGCAGAAGGCCGGCAAGCTCGAGCAGCTCAACCTGCAGCCGGTGGGCACCGGGCCCTTCGTGTTCAAGAGCTACCAGAAGGACGCGGTGGTGCGCTACGGTATCCATACCGCCTACTGGGGCAGCCCGGCCAAGGCGGAGCTGATCTTCGCGATCACGCCCGACCCGAGCGTGCGCATCCAGCGGCTCAAGGCCGGCGAGTGCCTGGTGGCCGAGGTGGGCGGCGACAACGCGCGTGTGTTCGAAGGCGACCCGCGGGTGGCACTGTTGCGCAGCCAGCCGCTCACCACCAGCTACCTCGCACCGAACACCACCCGCCGCTTCTTGTCGGACAAGCGCTTCCGCCAGGCCTTGTCGCTCGCCATCGACCGCGCGACCTTCGTGCAGGCCGTCTACGGCGGCCATGCGGTGCCGGCGGGCAGCTTCTTGCCGCCCGGCATCTGGAGCCACGATGCCACGCTGAAGAACCCGCAGGATGTGGAGAAAGCCAAACAGCTCGTCAAGGCCTCGGGCTACGACGGCAGCGAGCTGAGCCTGTACGCCACCGCGCGCAGCAGCGACATCAAGCGCGGTGTCGAGCTGCTGCAGGCCGACTGGGCCAAGGTGGGTGTGAAGGTGCGTGTGCAGTTGATGGAGCTGGGCGAGCTGTACAAGCGCACCGGCAAGGGCGAGCACGACATCGCCTTGTTGAGCTGGTTCAGTGACAACGGCGACCCCGACAACTTCTTCACCCCCAACCTCAGCTGCGCCGCGGCCACCGGTGGGGGGAACAAGGCGCAGTGGTGTCACCAGCCCTTCGACGAGCTGCTGGCCGCCGCACGTGCCACACCCGACCAGCGCAAGCGCACGGAGCTGTACGTCAAGGCGCAGCGCCTGCTGCACGCCGAGACCGGCACCATCCCGCTGGCCAACAAGCAGCAGGTGCATGGTGTGAACAAGCGCGTCAGCGGGTTCATTGCCACTCCATTCGGCGGCAGCGATTTCCGATCCGCACAGGTGGACTGATGCTTGGTTTCATCCTGCGCCGCCTGGCGCTCGTCGTCCCCACCTTCCTCGGCATCACGCTGCTCGCGTTTTCGCTCATTCACCTGATCCCCGGTGACCCGGTGCAGGTGATGGCCGGCGAGCGACGGCTCGACCCGGTCTTTCATGCCGAGGTGTTGCAGCGCCTGGGCCTGGACCGGCCGCTGTGGGAACAGTACCTGGCCTACCTGTGGAAGGCGCTGCACCTCGACCTGGGGGCATCCTTTGTCACCCACGAAGCGGTGTGGAGCGAGTTCCTGAAGCTCTTTCCGGCCACGCTCGAGTTGTCGATCTGCGCCTTGTTCCTGGCGGTGGTGCTCGGTGTGCTGGCCGGTGTGCTGGCGGCCATCAAGCGCGGCTCGGTGCTCGACCATGGCGTGATGGGGCTGTCGCTCACCGGGTTCTCCATGCCGATCTTCTGGTGGGGCCTGCTGCTGATCATGTTTTGTTCGGTCTACATGCGCGAGTGGGCGCCGGCCTGGGCGCTGCCGGTGTCGGGCCGGCTGGCGCTGGAGTTCGACATCGCGCCGCGCACCGGCTTCATGCTGATCGACGCGTGGTTGTCGGGCGAGCCCGGGGCGTTCAAGTCGGCGTTGTCTCACCTGGTGTTGCCGTCCATCGTGCTGGGCACGGTGCCGCTGGCGGTGATTGCGCGCATGACGCGCTCGTCAATGCTCGAAGTGCTGCGTGAAGACTATGTGCGCACCGCGCGTGCCAAGGGGCTGTCTCCGGCGCGCGTGGTGTTCGTGCACGCGCTGCGCAACGCGCTGGTGCCGGTGATCACCGTGATCGGCCTCTTGGTGGGCACCTTGCTCGGTGGTGCGGTGCTCACCGAGACCATCTTCTCCTGGCCGGGGGTGGGCAAGTGGCTGATCGACGCCATCAGCCGGCGTGACTACCCGGTCGTGCAGGGCGGCATC
>NZ_JADMJX010000233.1:9151-10566 GCF_018780185.1 Rhizobacter sp. | reverse complement strand
GCCATCGTCGCGGTGCCGAGCTACGTGCGACTGGTGCGCGCCTCGGCCATGACCGAGCTGACGCGCGACTACGTGGTCGCCTCACGGCTGGCCGGTGCCGGCACCGCGCGGCTGATGTTCAACACCGTGTTGCCCAACTGCATGGCGCCGGTGATCGTGACCGCCACGCTCGGGTTTTCAGACGCGATCCTGGCCGCGGCGGCGCTCGGCTTTCTGGGCCTGGGCGCGCAGCCACCCACACCCGAGTGGGGCACCATGCTGGCCTCGGCGCGCGATTACATCGAGCGTGCCAATTGGGTCGTGACCTTCCCGGGCCTCGCGATCCTGGTCACGGTGCTTTCCATCAACCTGATGGGCGACGGGCTGCGTGACGCACTCGACCCGCGCATGAAGAAGCTCTGATGAGTCATCTCCTCGAAATCCGCAACCTGTCGGTGCATTTCGGCTCCTTCGCCGCGGTGCAAGGGGTCGACATCACGCTCGAGCGCGGCGAGCTGCTCGGTGTGGTGGGCGAATCGGGCTCGGGCAAGAGCGTGAGCATGCTGGCGCTGATGGGCCTGGTCGAAGCGCCGGGCCGCGTGAGCGCCGACGTGTTGCGCTTCGACGGCCAGGACCTGCTGGCCCTGTCACCGCGTGAGCGCCGCCAGATCGTCGGCCGTGACATGGCGATGATCTTTCAAGACCCGATGAGCAGCCTGAACCCGAGCTACACCGTCGGCTTCCAGATCATCGAGACGCTGAAGGTGCACCAGAAGGGCAACAAGGCCGCGCTGAAAGAACGTGCGCTCGAGCTGCTCAAGCTGGTCGAGATCCCCGACCCTGAAACCCGCCTCTCGGCCTACCCGCACCAACTGTCGGGCGGCATGAGCCAGCGCGTGATGATCGCGATGGCGCTGGCCTGCGCGCCCAAGCTGCTCATCGCCGACGAGCCGACCACCGCGCTCGACGTGACCATCCAGGCCCAGGTGCTCGACCTGCTGGTGGCCTTGCAGCGCCAGCAAGACATGGCGCTCATCCTGATCACCCACGACCTCGCGCTGCTCGCCGAGCACGCCAAGCGCATTGCGGTGATGTATGCGAGCGAGGTGGTCGAGGTGCACACGGTGCCGGCGCTGTTCGAGCGGCCGCACCACCCGTACACCGAGGCGCTGCTCGCCTCCATCCCCGAACACAGCCGCGGCGCCTACCGCCTGCCGACCTTGGGCGGCGTGGTGCCGGGTTTGAACGAGCGGCCCACCGCCTGCTGGCTGGCGCCGCGCTGCCCCCAAGTGCGCGACGCGTGCCGGGCCAGTCACCCCGAGCTGCAGCCTCTGCCCGATGGCAGCCAGGTGCGCTGCCTCTTCCCGCTCAACGTGACGCCATGACCGCCCCTCTGATCGAAGCACGCGAGCTGTCGCGCCACTACCAGGTGTCGC
>NZ_JADMJX010000233.1:0-9051 GCF_018780185.1 Rhizobacter sp. | reverse complement strand
TTCTTCAAACCCTCGGCCACGGTGAAGGCCCTCAACGGCGTGAGTTTTTCACTCTCGGCCGGGCAGACGCTGGCGGTGGTGGGTGAGTCGGGCTGCGGCAAGTCCACGCTCGCACGTGCGCTCACGCTGATCGAAAAACCGACCGGCGGCAGCTTACGGCTCGACGGCACCGACGTGGCCACCGCCAGCGCCGCGCAGACCCGTGTCTTGCGGCAGCGCGTGCAGATGGTCTTCCAGAACCCGTATGGCTCGCTCAACCCGCGCAAGCGCATCGTGCAGATGCTCGACGAGCCCCTGCTGCTGAACACCGACTTGTCTCGGGTGGAGCGCCGCGAGCGCATCGTCGACATGCTGGCCCAGGTGGGCTTGCGCACGGAGCACGCGCAGCGCTACCCGCACATGTTCTCGGGCGGCCAGCGCCAGCGCATTGCGATTGCGCGGGCGATGATGCTGCAGCCCGGCCTGCTGGTGGCCGACGAGCCCACCTCGGCGCTCGACGTGTCGATCCAGGCGCAGATCCTGAACCTGTTCATGGACATCCAGGAGCGCACGCAGATCGCCTATGTGTTCATCTCGCACAACCTGAGCGTGGTCGAGCACATCGCCGAGCGGGTGATGGTGATGTACCTCGGCCGCGTGGTCGAGTTCGCACCCAAGGCCATGCTGTTTGCGCAACCGCTGCACCCCTACACCCGCGCGCTGCTGTCGGCCACACCCAGCATCGACCCGGCGCGCCGGGCCCACAAGATCCGCATCGTGGGGGAGTTGCCGTCGCCCCTCAACCCTCCGTCGGGTTGTACCTTCCACAAACGATGCCCCTATGCGCAGCCGCGTTGCAGTGAAGAAGTGCCGCAGCTGCGCATGGTCGAGCGACGCGAAGTGGCGTGCCACTTCGCAGAGTCGATTGCCTGAGCGCCTTCAGCGCGGCCCGCTGCGGAAGGGGTCGACATCGGCTGGAAGCGCGTCGAAATCGATCACCTGGCGCACCAGGTCTTTTTGCTGCTGTGACAGCAACTGGTAACGCGGCCAGAAGAAGAAGTGGTCGTCGCCCGACATGTGCGCCGAGTTGTCGAGCACCATGCGCTTGGGGCACAAGAAGCCGCAGGTGAAGTTGGTCCAGTCGTTCCAGCGGGTCTGCCCATCGAACAGCTGGCTGGGCTTGCCGGTGCGTGCAAAGGTCGACACATGCTTGATGAACTTGTCTGACAGCGCCTTGCGGCTCGCGGCATTGCCGTTGTCCCAGGCGAAATGGGAGAAGTGCGGCTCATCCGTCACGAAAGTGCCGAACAAGAAGGCCACGTCGATGCCGTGAAACGCGCGGAATGTGTCCTTCCACGGAGCGGGCATGTCGTCCCACTCGAAGTTGTAGCGAAAGAGCCGATCGGGCCCGCTGGTCAGGCGCAGCAGGCGCACCATGTTGTCGAGCGTGAGGTCGAGCGCGTAGCTGATGACCTCGTGCGTGGGTGTGTAGATCGGCTGGAACTCCGGTTTGATGAGGTCGTTGAAGCTCACCGTGCCGGGTGCGGCATTGGCCAGCTGCCAGAACTGCTGCGGTGTCGGCTTGCCCATGCCGGCCGCGAAGGCGAAGTACGAGCCTTCGTCGCGGGTGTTGCCGATCATCAGCGGCACGCGGTTGTAGACGCCGGCCGCGAGCGAGACCAGGCCGCCCGAGCGGATCACCGTGCCATCGGTGAAGTGCCCGGGCACGATCAGCGCGGGAGTGAGCCTCATGATCTGCTCGGCCGAAGCACTGCGCAGCACGTCCGTGATTTGCGTTGTGCCCATCAGGAGCCGCTGCGCCGCCGCCTGGGCGAGGTTGGAGGCGCGGCCACTGTCGACCAGCAGCTTGTCGATCAGGCCGTCGGCGGCGAGTTGGCCCACCGCCGGCGGGTAGCCGTTGGGGATGCCCGACATGCAGATGGCGCGGTGCATCTTGTTGGCCGCCAGCGGCGACTGCAGCAAGCCCCAGGTGTTGATGCAGCCCGCCGATTGGCCCGCCACCGTCACCTGGCCGGGGTTGCCACCGAAGGCGCGGATGTTGGCCTGCACCCAGTCGAGCCCGCGGATCAGGTCGAGCGTGGTGTAGTTGCCCGAGTCGTCTTGCGGGTTGCCGGTCTTGAGTGCGCTGTGGTTCAGAAAGCCCAGCATGCCCATTCGGTACTGCACCGACACCACCACCATGTTGCCCTTCTGGGCCAGGTAGGCGCCGTTGTACAGCGGGTCGCTGATGGAGCCTCTGACGTTGCTGCCGCCGTGGATCCAATAGAACACCGGCAGGTTGTCGGCCGTGGAGTTGGGTCGCCACACGTTGAGGTAGAGGCAGTCTTCGCTGCCCACGGGCTGGCCGAAGGTGGCGGGGTCGGGCTCACCGAAGTAGCTGCCGATCTGGGTGCACATCTTCGGCAAGGTGGTGGCCGCGCGCGGCGCGCTCCAGGTCACGGGCGGTTGCGGCGCACGCCAGCGCAGGGGGCCCACCGGTGGCTGCGCAAACGGGATGCCGAGGAAGGCGTGGGTGTTGTGGGCCTCCACCTTGCCGTAGATCGGCCCGGCGTCGAGCGTGCGGTTGAGGCTTGGGGTGTAGGCCGCGAATGCCGTTGGTGCCATCGCGAGTGCGAACACCAGGCCGGCCAGCAGCGCAGTCACCTGCGCGGCCCGGCCCGCGAGTTTTTTCAGCTGTGTCATGTTGTCTCCAGTGTTGTCGTGACGGGCTGTGTCGCCCGCTTTCAGTCTGAACAAGAAGCGCCTTGCGTGGCCCTGGTTCATCTCCGCACGGCCAGTCGGAATCGGCTGATTGACTCAGCGCATGAAACGCCCGCCGGGGCCGACGATCATGATGTCGACGTAGTTGGAGCCGTGGTGCTGCTCGACGCTGTAGCTCAATGCATAGCCGGCGATGTCGACCTTGTGCATCTGCTCGATGCTCGTCACCAGCGACTGCGGGTTCACGTCACGCCCCGCGCGGCGCAGCTGCTCCAGCAGCACCCGCAGGTTGAGGTAGCCCCAGAAGCGGTCGTAGTCGACCGGCTTCCTGGCGGCGGCGGCCACCTTGTTGAAGTCGCGACTCATGCCGGTGCTGGGCCTGAACGGGTTGGGCACGAGCGTGGTGAAGCCGATGCCGCGGGCGTCGTTGCCCAGCGCTTCGAGTGCGGCCTTGCCGCTGGCCACCGACACCGCGTACAGCGGCACCGGCAGGTAGGCCTTGGCCGCGCGCACGAAGCTCACCAGCGAAGGGCCGAAGGCCATGAAGATCACCGACTCTGGACTGGCGGCGGCCAGGCTCTGCGCGGCGGCCACGGCGTCGCTGCCATCGGCTTCGAGCGAGGCCTTGACGGCCAGCGTGGCGCCTTGTCCGGCGATCACCTCCTCGACCACCGGCAGCATCAGCTTGCCGAAGGCGTTGTTCATGTAGACCAGGGCAATGCGTGAGCGCGCCACGGTCTTCAGGTTGCGCACCATCTGCACCACCTCGTCGCGATAGCTGGCGGTGTGGGTGAAGAAGTACGGGTGGCGCTTGCCGCGCAGCGCCGGTGCGCCGGTGTAGACGCCGATCAGCGGCACGCGCTTGTCGGCCAGCACCGGCAGCGTGGCCAGTACGTTGGCGGTGGAGGTGAAACCGAACAAGGCGGTCACGCGCTCCTTGTCGATCAGGGTGTGCACGTTCTCCACGCACCTGGCGGCGTCGTAGGCGTCGTCCAGGGTCAGGAGCTTGACGGGCCGGCCGCCCACACCACCGCGGGCGTTGAACTCGTCGAGCGCGAGCTGCTGGCCTTCGAGGATGCCGCTCATGGTGGGCGCGAGCGGTCCGCTCAGCATGGTGCTCTGGCCGATCAGGATGGGCTTGGCGGGCTGCGCCATGACGGGCCATGACAGGCCCGCTGCGGCGGTGGTGGCAAGCCACTGGCGGCGGGTGGCGTGGGTGGGGAGCGTGATCATCGGAAGGCCTCTGCATGTGGGTGATGCAAAGGTAGGTGGATGGCTGCACGCTGCCCATCGGCCGATTCCGATGCGGCCTCCGGACAAACACTTCGCCTTGTGCGGCATCTCACGCGCCTCGGAGTTTTCTGATTCGGCGTGCGGGCAAGCCCTGCGCCCAGGGAAGCGTGGCCGATCCTAAGATGCCTCGCCATGACCGATGCCGCCGGACCGTCCTCGCTGACCGACATCCCTTTCGACGCCATCGTGTCGCAGTCGGTGGCGGGCATCTACGTGCTGCAGGACGAACGTTTCGTTTACGCCAACGACACCTGGGCGGCACTCGCCGGCTATACCGTCGACGAGATGCTCGGAGACCATCTCTCGCGCTTCGTGCCGCCCGACTTTCTGGGCGAGGTGCTGCGCCTGTACCACCTGCGCCTGAAGGCCGACCCGCCCAGCATTCACTTCATCACCCACGGCCTGCACAAGCTCGGGCACGAGCTGCGCATCGAGGTGCACGGCACGCGCATCATGTACCGCGGCCGCCCGGCTGTGATGGGCGTGGGGGTCGACGTGACCGAGCGCCTGCGTGACGAAGAAGAGCTGCGCCGCTCGCGCCAGCAGCTGCAGGAGCTCAGCACCTACATGCACCGCAAGCTCGAAGAGCAGCGTCTGAGCTTCTCGCGCGACGTGCACGACGTGTTGGGCGGCATGCTCACCTCGATCAAGATGGACGCCGCGCGCATCCTGCGCCGCGCCGACACGGCCGAGCTGCAGGAGCTGACGCGCGGCCTGATGGCGCTGACGCAAGAAGCCATCGAGACGGTGAAAGGCATCTCCGAGGCGCTGCGCCCGAGCCAGCTCGAGCACCTGGAGCTGCCGGAGGTGATCGCCGCCGAGCTGAACGAGTTCACGCGCCGCTTCGGCGTGCCGCACACGCTGGATGCCGAGGCGCCGATCCTGCGCCTGTCGCCCCGGCGCGCCACCACCGTCTATCGCATCTTCAACGAAGCCATGACCAACGTGGCGCGCCATGCGCTGGCTGGCCAGGTGGCGGTGGCGCTGCAGATCGAAGGCGAACGTTTCGTGATGAGCCTGCAGGACGACGGGGTCGGTTTCGACCCGGCAGCGCAAGACCGCAGCGCCCTCGGTCTGCTGAGCATGACCGAGCGGGCCCGCGAGATCGGCGCCGAGCTCACCATCCGCTCTGCGCCGGGGCAGGGCACGCGGCTCTTGTTGTCGGTCCCCTTGCTGTAGGAGCGCGCGTGATCGACGTGCTTGTGGTTGACGACCACACCATCTTCCGCTCGGGCATTCGCCGCCTGCTGCTCGACGAGCCCGACATGCGGGTGGTGGGTGAGGCGCGCAATGGCATCGAGGCGCTGGAGCTGATCAAGGCACAGCGCTACAACCTGGTGCTGCTCGACATCGACATGGACGGGCGCAGCGGCCTGGAGGTGCTGGGCTCCATCCGCAACCTGCAGAACGGCCTGCCGGTGCTGATGCTGTCGATGTACCCCGAAGAGCAGTACGCGCTGGTGGCCATGCAGGCCGGCGCCAACGGCTACGTGGCCAAAGACGCCGAGCCGGCCGAGCTGGTGACGGCCATCCGGCGTGTGGCCGGGGGTGGCCAGTACCTCAGTGCACGCGCCGCCCCGCATGTGCAAGACCGGCTGCAGGGGCGTGATGCGCGGCCGCAGCACCAGCGCCTGTCGGTGCGCGAGCACCAGGTGATGCTGCTGCTGCTCAAAGGGGTGTCGCTGACCGAGATCGGCGAAGAAATGATGATCAGCGTGAAGACGGTCAGCACGCACCGCACCCACATCCTCGAAAAGCTGGGTGTGGCGAGCACCGCCGAGCTGGTGTTGTATGCCGTGCGACATGGGCTGATCCACTGACACGGGCCGTTTGGAGCGCTTACGGGAGCGCTCACAATCAGGCCATGAGCAAGGCCTTCACCAAAGAGAGCAGCGGCGACGACGACGATGACGAACTCGCCCTGCCGGCGCTTCCCGCCGGCGGCAAGAACTACCTTACCCCCGAGGGCTACACGCGCCTGCGCGAAGAGCTGATGACCCTGCTCGACGTCGAGCGGCCGAAGATCGTCGAAGTGGTCTCGTGGGCCGCCAAGAACGGCGACCGCTCGGAAAATGGCGACTACCTCTATGGCAAGAAGCGCCTGCGCGAGATCGACCGCCGCATCCGCTTTCTGACCAAGCGGCTCGACATCGCCGAGGTGGCCGACCCCTCGATTCACCATGGCAGCGACCAGGTGTTTTTCGGCGCGACCGTGACCTACGAAAACTCGCGCGGTGAAGAACGCACCATCACCATCAAGGGCATCGACGAGGTCGACAACCTGCACGGCGAGGTGAGCTGGATCTCGCCGATTGCGCGAGCCTTGCTCAAGGCGCGGGTGGGCGACGAGGTGTCGCTGATGACGCCCGGCGGCATGGAGCGCATCGAGGTGGTGGACGTGCATTACCCCGCACCCCCTAACTCGTGAACTAGGGGTGAACATCGAGCGGTGCGGGTGCTAGTTTTGTGGCCAGGTTGGCCACGAATGGAGGCACCCCATGTTGCCCACTCGCCTGAAGATCTGCCTGCTCCTGCTGCTGCCCCTGGTGGCGATGTCGGCCTGGGGCCTCAGCCTCATCTGGTCTTACGAGGCCCACCTGCCAGCCCCGGTGAACACCAGCCAGTTCGCAAGCAGTGTGGCCCTCAACGGCAACCTCGGGCTGGTGGGTTCATCGCCGCAGACGGCGGTCTTGTACCAGGCGCCGCCGCCCAACACACCCTTGCCGCCGCACCTGTGGCTGAAGGTGCAGCAGTTCGTGCCGCAGAGTGGGGCGACCGGGCTGTTCGGCCGCGCGGTGGCGCTCGACGTCGATCGTTTGGCCATTGGTGCACCCTATGGCGACCCGCAACTGGTCAACAACGGCTATGTCGACCTTTACGAGCGCAGCGGCTCCAGCTGGAGCTTCGTGCAGAAGGTGGTTCCGACCTCGTTCGACACCCCGCCGCCGCTGCACCCCGAGCTGTTTTTCGGTGACCTGATGGTGCTCAAGGGCGACACGCTGATCGTCGGCTCGCAGCACTTCTACGACACCGCCGGCCGGGTGTTCGTGTTCGAGCGCAACGGCGGCCTCTTCAACCAGACGCAGCAGCTCAAGCCGCCGATCGACGTGCGCGAGACGGCGTTCGGCGGGGCGATAGCGCTGTCGGGCGACACCCTGGCCATCGGGCGCGGCGGCCGGGGCGGGGCGGGCTCCGGCCCCAACGGCATGGACGAGCCACTGGTGGCCGGCGAAGTGCACGTGTACGTGCGCAGCAATGGCCTGTGGGTCGTGCAGCAGGTGCTGACGGCGCCTGACAGCGAGGTGTCCAACGAGTTCGGCCGCGCGCTCGACTTGCACGGCAACCGCCTGGTGGTGCGCAGCAAAACAGCGGTCTACCTCTTTGTGCGCTCCGGTGGCGTGTGGACGTCGCCATGGCAGCATGCCGTGACAGGCAGTCCCACGGCGGGGGTGGTGCTGCGACCCTCCGGCGTGAAAACCACCGAGGATGACCTGTTCGTGGGCAACCCCAACAAGTCGCTGGGGCCGGGTTTGGAGTCCGCGGGCCATGTGCTGAGGTTCACCGGCGCGCCCAGCGGGCCGGGCTTCGTGGCCCACGGCAGCCTGCAAGACCCGTCACCCACCTCCAATGCACGCTTCGGCCAAAGCCTGTCGGCCTCGGGCGATCGCCTGCTGGTGGGGGCGCCGTCGACGGTGGTGGCCGAGACTCGCGCGCGCGTGTTTCGCGCGCAGATGCCGCGGCGGGTGAGCCCTTAGTCGGCCCTCAGGGCTTGACGCGCACCACCCGCAGCACGGCGGGGGCGCGGCGCAGCGTGCGCATCACGTCGGCCAGGTGCAGGCGGTCGCGCACGCTCACCAGCAGTCGCAGCTCGGTGGTCTCGGCGGCCGGTTCGTCGTCCATGTCGATGTGGGTGATGTCGGCTTCGGCCGAGCTCACCGCAGAGGCCACCTGGGCCAGCACGCCCTTGCCGTTTTTCAGCAGCAGCGTCACGCCGGTCTCGAAGGCGCGGGTGGGCTCTTCAGCCCAGTCAACGGTGATCCAGCGCTCGTTGTCGCGCTCGAACAGGCGTTTACCGACGCTGCACTCCGCGGTGTGCACCAGCAGGCCTTCGCCACGGCCGAGGTAGCCCACGATGTCGTCGCCGGGGATGGGGCGGCAACAGGGGGCCATCTGCACCGAGGCGCCCTCGGTGCCGTCGATCACCACCAGGCCCTGCGTCGGCGTGGCGTCATCTTCGGCGGCGTAGCGCCCCATGGTGAGCGTCAGGGCGTCGGGCTTGGCACCGCGCTCCAGCATCAGCTGCGCCAGGCGCTTGGCCACGATGATGGCGATCTTGCGGCCCAGGCCGATGTCGGTGAGCAGGTCGGCACGGGAGCGGTTGCCGCTCCATTTGGTGAGCGCTTGCCAGTAGGCCACTGCAGCGGCGTCGTTCGGGTCGCTGTCCGGGAGTGTCAAGCCTTCGGCGCGCAGGGCCTGGGCCAGCAGCTTCTCGCCGAGCTGCTGCGACTCTTCCTGCTCCATGTTCTTGAGGTAGTGGCGGATCTTCGAGCGCGCCCGGCCCGTGCGAACGAAATTGAGCCAGCCCGGGTTGGGCCGCGCGCCCGGCGCCGTGACCACCTCGACCACATCGCCGCTGCGCAGCTCGGTGCGCAAGGCCACGGGGTCGCCGTTGACCTTGGCCGCCACACAGTGGTCACCCACGTCGGAGTGGATGGCGTAGGCAAAGTCGACCGGTGTTGCGCCGCGTGGCAGCGCCATGATCTTCGACTTGGGCGTGAACACGTAGACCGCATCGGGGAAGAGGTCGATCTTCACGTGCTCGAGAAACTCGCTCGCGTCGCGCGTTTCGTCCTGGATGTCGACCAGCGACTGCAACCACAGCGCGCCCAGACGCTGCGCATCCTGCGCCTGGCCTTTGCCGCCCACCTTGTACATCCAGTGCGCCGCGATGCCTTTTTCAGCCACCGCGTGCATCGGCTCGGTGCGGATCTGGAACTCCACCGCCGTGCCCAGCGGGCTCACCAGCGTGGTGTGCAGCGACTGGTAGCCGTTGGCCTT
>NZ_JADMJX010000029.1 GCF_018780185.1 Rhizobacter sp. | reverse complement strand
CGCCGATGATGATGACGATGAAGATCAGCACGTTGACCTGCGCGCCCATCTGCGGGATCACGTTCTGCTGGTACAGGCCCCACAGCACACCGCCGAGGCCGGCGAGCGCCGAGCCGGCGACGAACACACCGACGAACAGGCGGCGGATGCGGTAGCCCAGGCTCTCGACCATCTCGCGGTCTTGCACACCGGCGCGGATCAGCAGGCCGAGCTTGGTGCGGTTGAGCGTGAACAGCATCGCGATCAGCACCGCCGCGCCGATCACCACCGCCACCACGCGGTACTTCTCGATCGCCGCGTCGCCGAAGATGAAGGCGCCGCGCAGCGCGGTGGGCAGCGGCAGCGCAATCTGCGCCGGGCCCCAGATCACCTTGATGAGCTCTTCACCAATGATCATGCCGCCCATGGTGACGAGGATCTGCTTCAGGTGCTGGCCATAGACCGGGCGCACCAGCACGCGCTCGAAGGCCCAGCCGATGGCACCGGCCACCGCCATCGCCACCACCATGGCGCAGAAGATGGCGGCCAGGTTGAGCCACACGTTGTCGGAGGCCGCCCAGCCGCCCAGGAAGACGAACACGCTGGTGGCAACGAACGCGCCCAACGCGATGAAAACGCCGTGGCCGAAGTTCAGCACGTCCATCAGGCCGAAGACGAGCGTGAGGCCCGAGGCGATGATGAAGATGATCATTCCCATGGCGAGGCCCGCCACCGTCAGCGTGAGCCACGACGAGGGCGAGCCGATGGCGGGCAACGCGAGTGCAGCGAGTGCCGGCACCAGGGCCAGCGGCAGCCAGTCGAAGCTGGTCTTGTTGGAGATCATTGGTGCGCTCCCAGCGACAAGCCCAGCAGCCGCTGTTGCAGCTCTTCGTCCTCGGCCAGCTCGGCCATCGCACCGCTGTGCACCACCACGCCGTTGTCCATCACCGCCACCTGGTCGCCGAGCGACTTGGCCATGCTGAAGTTCTGCTCGACCAGCAGCACGGTGGTTTGTGTGCGCTTCAGTTCGCGCAGTGCGGCAATGAGGTTCTGGATGATCGCCGGTGCGAGGCCCTTGCTGGGCTCGTCGATCAGCAGCAGGCGGCGCGGCTCGACCATCGCGCGGGCGATCGCGAGCATCTGCTTCTGCCCACCCGAGAGCTTGCCCGCCGGGTGCAGCCAGAACTTCTTCACCGCCGGGAAGAGCTCGAACAACCATTCGAGGCGCTTCGTGTCCATCTGCTCCACGGTGCGCGCGTTGCGCGCGGCGAGCAGCAGGTTTTCGCGCACCGAGAGGTCGGCAAAGATGCCCATGTTTTCGGGCACGTAGGCGATGCCGAGTTGTGCGATGTCGGGGGTCGGGCGGCCGGCGATGTCCTGGCCGTCGAAACGCACGCCGCCCTTGGACGCGGCCCACAGGCCCATGATGGTTCTCAGCGTGGTCGTCTTGCCGGCACCGTTGCGGCCGAGCAGCATCGTCACCTGCCCGGTGGGCACCTCGAAGTCGACGCCATGCAGGATGTGGTACTGCGCGATGTGCGTGTGCACACCCTGGAGTTGCAGCAAGGCCGTCATGCCGCTTCCTCCGTGCTCACGCCGAGATAGGCGTTCTGCACCACCGGCGAGGCGATCACCACGGCCGGCTCGCCGTCGGCGACGAGCTGGCCGTTGTGCAGCACGATGATGCGGTCGGCGAGCTCGCGCACCACGTCCATCTTGTGCTCCACCAGCAAGATGGTGCAGTCACGCCGTGATTTGAGTGCGCGGATGAGGTCCAGGATCACCGGCACCTCGTCCACGCTCATGCCGGCGGTGGGTTCGTCGAACATGAAAACTTGCGGGTCGAGGGCCATCAGCATGGCGACCTCGAGCTTGCGTTGGTCACCGTGCGGCAGGCTGCTCGCGGCCACGTCGGCCTTGTCGGCCAGACGCACACGCTCCAGCATGGCGTGGGCCCGCTCCAGCGTGTTGCGCCGATCGAGCCACACCGACCACAGGTTGAGCCCCTCCTTGCGGCGCGACTGCACCGCGAGGCGCACGTTCTCTACCACCGACAGGTTGGGAAACAACTGCGTCAGCTGGAAGGCCCGCCCCAGCCCGCGGTGCGTGCGGGCCGAGGCGGCTTCGTTCGTGATGTCGACACCGTTCAACTTCACCACCCCTTCGGTCGCGCGCAGCTGGCCGGAGATCAGGTTGAAGTAGGTGGTCTTGCCTGCGCCGTTGGGTCCGACGATGGCGGTGAGCGTGCCGGGCTGGAAGGCACAACTCACGTGGTCCACCGCCACGTGCCCGCCGAAGCGGATGGTGAGGTCTTGGGTTTCGAGCATCAGGAGATCAAGGACAAGTGCCAATGACGTAGTGGTTGGGAGCGGTCTGCTTCAGGGTGGTCGTGACGAACACATTCCACAGACCCATGTTCTGGTTGGAGCCGTTCGCGAGTGCATAACCACCGCTCTGGTACGCGCGCCCGGCGGTGGTGTGGGCGTAGTTCGACGCGGTGAAGCAGGTGGCGGGCGTGCTGCCGGCCAAGGTGGTGCCGCTGGCCGGTGACGACACAGCGCCTTCCGCGCCGCCGCCGTCGACCGCACGCACCGTCCAGCTGTAGGTGGTGGAGGCGGCGAGACCGGTGTCGCTGTAGCTGGTGGCGGTGACCGCCGAGGCGTTGACCTTGCTGCTGTTGCGATAGACGTTGTAGCTGGCGGCACCGCCGACGGCGCTCCAGCCGATGCTCATGCTGCTGGCGGTGGCGTTGGAGGTCGCCACATTGGTCGGTGCGGCCAGCGTGCCACCCCCGCCGCCACCCCCGCCGCCCGAGCCGGCGCCCGAGGCCAGGCGGTCGACCATGGCCTTGATGGCCGCCTGCTGCGTGCCGGCCTTCTGCGCGAAGTTGCTGCCGTACCAGCCGATCCAGTCCCAGCAGCCGTTGGGGTTGGCGAGCGAGCCGCTGGCCGAGGTGGCGCGGCTGGTGCTGTCGACCTTGGTCTGCGGGAACAGCACGACGATGTTGTTGGTGTCGGCCCAGCGCGTGTAGCCGGTGTTCTTGACAAACTTGTCGCCGATGGTCGCGACGTTCTGCTGGCAACCGTGCAAGGCCACGTGCAACTTGCATTGCGTGCCGCTGGCGCAGCTGGCCGGCACGTAGAGCCAGCCGGTGGCGGCCATGCCGGGGTTGCTGGTGAAGGCCGACTGGTTGAATTCGATGTAGTTGGCGGCGGCCGGTGTGTTGTTGCGCGCGGCCAGCATGCCGTAGAACTTGGTCAGCGCGGCCTTGGCACCGTCGTAGCCGCAGTTGCTGATGTAGGGCGAGGCGCTGCTGCTGCAGCTGTTGTTGCCGGTGCTGTCGAAGTCGGTCGGGAACACGTGTGCCGTGCTGGCACGCTGCACGAACTCCAGGTTGGCCGCGGGCACGCCGTTGTTGGTGTACTGCGTGCGCGCCGCGTTCATCGGGTTGGGGCCGACGGTGTAGTCGCTGCTGCCGACGAACATGTAGATCTTCTGGGCCGCGACATTCGACTTGTTGTCGATCGACGTGCCGCTCCAGTTGTTGAGGTCGGCCTGCATGGTGCTGAGCATGCTGGCGCTGACCGTCGCGTTGTACATGCAGGCGGTGTAGTTGCTGTGGCCCGCGCACATGTAGGGGCCACCGGCGAACACACCCACGCCCTTGAAGGTGGCCGAATACGCATAGCCGAGCTGGTTGGCCATGAAGCCACCCGACGACAGCCCCGACACCGTGATCTGGCTGGTGTCGATGTTGTAGGCAGGCAGCGCGACCGCGGCGTGCGCCGACATCGAAGCCGCAGCCGCCCACGCGGCGGCGGCGCATAACACTGCTGATTTCCTGATCATCACTTTGTCTCCGGTTTGCCTCTGACGGGCGTAGACCCCTCTCTGCATCGAGCAGATGAGAGGAGCGGCCAGGCTCGGTGCATGCCGAGCCGGCTCACACTCCCTGAAAGCGGCGCGCGCGGCGACTCAGCGCTTGTTCTTGATCGGAATGTTCATTTCCTCGGGCTTGATCTCACGAACAAGCTCGGGCACACCCCATGCGAAGGCCGGGTCGACCTTGATCTTGAAGTGGTACATGCTCTGCATGGCCTGGTGGTCTTCCTTGCGG
>NZ_JADMJX010000068.1 GCF_018780185.1 Rhizobacter sp. | reverse complement strand
TGTCCACCGTCTCGGCATAGGCCAGCAGCTCCAGGTTCTGCTCGATGCGGTCGGCGATTCGGAGCAGCACGTTGGCGCGCTCGGCGGCGTTGGTGGCACCCCATTTCGCCTTTGCGGCGTGTGCCGCGTCGAGCGCGAGTTCGATGTCTTCGGCGGTGGAGCGCGCGGCCCGTGTGTAGACCTTGCCGCTGATCGGCGTGATGACGTCGAAGTACTGGCCCTTGACCGGCGGCTGGAACTTGCCGTTGATGAAGTTGTCGTACTGCGGCTTGAAGGCGAGCTTGGCGTTGGGGGTGTTCGGGCTGGCGTAGAGCATGTCGGTCTCCTGTGGTCGGTCTGTGTGTGTGGATCGGCGGGTTGTGCGGTTCGTTGGCCGCACGCCGCCCGGGGCGCTGCTTCGCATCCCTTGTGCCAAGGCCGTTTCGGCGGCGAAGGGGCTTTTCTCGCGCAAGAAAGCCGTCAGCTGAGGGGTAGACACTGTGTCGTTCGCGCCGCGCGGTGCACACCTGTCCCCAAACGGGACAACCCCTCGCCCGATTCGTGCTGAACCGCTTTTCGGCCGCTGCCCAGGCGTTACTCTTGCGAGGTTGGCGCCCAGCGACCAACGTGATCGACAGAGCCCGCACAGGGCCACCGAAGGAGACAAGCATGGCCGCAACCGCCCTTGCCACCCGCACGCCTTCCGGGCGTTTGCGCGAAGCACGCCGCCAGTGGCTCGAAGAAGGCGAGTTGGCCCACGGGCTGATTGCCCCGGGCCTGCAGGCCAGCTGGTGCCGCAGCCGCGCCTTCGGCCTGGCGCCCGACGGGCGCACGCCTGGCGCACCGCATGCCTCGGGCGCGCAGCTCGCGCGTGCGCTCGAACACCGGCGCGCCCTGGTCTCGCATGCGCGGCCGGTGATGGAGTTCCTGTGCGCGCAGATCCGTGACAGCAACAGCATGGTGATCCTGGCCGACCCGCAGGGCATGCTGCTGCACGCGCTGGGCGACGCCGGTTTCACCGACAAGGCCGCACGCGTGGCGCTGCGGCCCGGCGCGATCTGGCACGAACAGTGGCGCGGCACCAATGCCATCGGCACGGCGCTGGCCGACGGCACCGCCGTCGTCGTGCATGGGGCCGAGCACTACCTGGAGCGCAACGCCTTCCTGACCTGCGCCGCCGCGCCGATCGTCGACCCGGCGGGCCACTTGCTCGGCGTGCTCGACATCTCGGGCGACCACCGTGGCTACCACCCGCACACTCTGGGCCTGGTGCGCTCGTCAGCCTGCATGATCGAGCACCAGCTCTTCGAAGCCCACCATGGCAGCGCGCTGCGCTTGCGCCTGCATGCGCAGCCCGAAGGGATCGGCACCGTGACCGAAGGCCTGGTGGCCTTGTCTGACGACGGCTGGATCGTCGGTGCCAACACGGTCGCCCTCGAGATGCTCGGCCTGCAGCGCAGCGCCATCGGCACGCTGTGCATCGAGCGCGTGCTGCCGCTCGGGCTGGCCGCCTTGCTGAACAACGGGCGTGCGACCCGGCTGCCGACGGCCGTGCGCCGTGCCGACGGCGCCACGCTGTGGGTGCGACTGGACAGCGGGCGGGCGAGTGTCTCCAGCACAGCGGTGGCGCGCAGCCCGAAGGCCACACCGGCCGACGCCCTGGCCGCGCTCGACACCGGCGACGCGGCGATGCAGGCGGTGATCGGCCGCGCGAGGCGGGTCATCGACAAGCCGATCGCGCTGCTGCTGCAGGGCGAGTCGGGCGTCGGCAAGGAGCTGTTCGCCCGCGCCTGCCACGGCAGCGGTCCGCGCCGCGGCGGCCCCTTCATCGCGGTCAACTGCGCGGCCCTGCCTGAAACGTTGATCGAGGCCGAGCTGTTCGGCTACCGGCCCGGCGCCTTCACCGGTGCCGGCCGCGATGGTGCGCCAGGGCGCATCCGCGAGGCGCATGGCGGCACACTCTTTCTCGACGAGATCGGCGACATGCCGCTGGCGATGCAGGCGCGCCTGTTGCGGGTGCTGCAGGAGCGCAGCGTCACGCCCCTGGGCGGCGGCAAGCCGGTGGCGGTGGACTTCCACCTCATCTGCGCCACGCACCGCCGGCTGCGCGAGGAAGTCGACGCCGGCCGCTTCCGCGAAGACCTGTACTACCGCATCAACGGCTTGGCGCTCGCGCTGCCGGCCCTGCGCGAACGTGGCGACCTGAGCGCCCTCGTGGCCACCATGCTGCGCGAACTCGCACCCGGGCGCGACATGCTGCTCGCCCCCGAGGTGGCGGTCGCCTTCTCGCGCTTTCGCTGGCCCGGCAACCTGCGCCAGCTGTGCAATGTGTTGCGCACAGCCTGTGCACTGATGGGCGACGACGAATGCCTGATCGACTGGTCCCACCTGCCCGATGACGTGGCCGAGGAACTGATCGGCCAGCCGCTGCCGCGCGACGTGCAAGACAGCGACACCGACCTGCGCCTGCAGGCGGGCCGCTGCGTACAGCAGGCGGTGCGCGCGAGCAACGGCAACCTGTCGGAAGCAGCGCGCCGGCTGGGCATCAGCCGCAACACCCTCTACCGCAAGTTGCGTGAGCTCGAGTGACCGTCGCCCGGCCTCAGTCCAACACCACCTGGGCCTTGACCGCCCCCGCCCGATCGGCGCGCGCGCTCAACGCCAGCTGCGTGCCCTTCGGCGCACGCACCACCCACTCGGCCACCGCACGGTCGGCGGTGATGTCGCGGGTGGGCAGGAAGTGCTGCAGTGAATTTTTCGGCGCATGGCCTTCGAGCTGCGGGCCTTCGAAGCGCTCCTTGCCGCTGACCAGCGACACCGTCGGGTCGCCCGGTGGCAGGTGGATCTCGAACATCACGCCGCGCACCACCTTGCGCTCCAGCGCGCGCTTGCTCACGTAGGCCGGCAGCCAGCCGCTGTTGCACACCGCGAAGCGCACACGCCAGGTGTCGGGGCCGAGCGCGCGCACTTCGGTGCGCAGCACTTCGAGCTTGGGCAGGCTGAGCGCGATCTGCGTCATCCACTTCGGGAAACGTGCCGCCTCGCGCTCGCGCAGATGCGGCGGCGGGTTGCGCCAGAAATTCATCTTGTCCCAGCCGCCGATCTCGATGGCACCGAGCTGCGGGTGGTGAAACGGCTTCCACTCTGCGTGCGCCTGGCCGGCGCAGTGGTCGTCGCTCCACTTCAAGAGCTTCAGGTCGTCTTCGACCGGGTGCTCGCGGTACCACTCGATCCACTTGTAGTCGGTGATGCCGGCTTCCTTGTTCGGCGACCAGATCTCGACCACCCAGAACAGCGCGCCCAGGTGCTCGTAGACCCAGTCTTGTGTGCCGGTGATGGTCTCTTTCGGGTGGTACTTGAAGTCGTGCCAGATGCTGATCGCCGGGTAGCCGGTGAGCTCTTGCCCGAGCTTGCTGAACCGTTTGTAGGCCCACAGGTCTTCGGGGACCATGTCGTCGTCGCTGTGCGAGCCCATCGGCCGCAGGATCACGCCGCTGTGCGTGTGGTAGCTGATCGCGGCGCCGATGTTGGGGTGCTTGACGATGAAGTCGACCATCGCCCGGGTCTCGGGCTCGCTGGTCGGGTAGGGGCCGGCGCCGACCTGTTCGCCCTCTTGCCGCCACTGCGCGGGGAAGTTGCGGTTCAGGTCCAGCCCTTCGGCGTCGGGGTTGACCTTGACGGTGAGGCCGTCGAAGTTCTTGAGCAGGCCCTCCGGCATCACACGGTAGTACTCGCCGCCAAATTCGCCGGGCTCGCGCGGCACCATCAGCCGCGGGTCTTGTGCACACTTCTTGTAGCTGCCCATCGGGTCGGGCATGCGCATGAAGAGCATGCGGCCGTCGCCGTCGACGTCTTCCATGGTCAGGCCCTCGACCGTGTCTTCGTCGAAGGGGTAGCGGCGCGTCGACGAGCGGATGTGCCGCGGCTTGTCGGCCAGCGCCAGCTCGGCGCCGTCGGGGTTCAGGCGCGGGCAGATGTAGATGACGCGGGTGTCGAGCAGCTGCGTGATCTCGCGCTCGTGGCCATGGCCGCTCAACAACTGGTGCAGGTAGTAGAGGCAGGCGGTGCTGGCCGTCAGCTCGGCGGCGTGGATGTTGCCGTCGAGCCAGAAGGCCGGTTTGTCTTCGGCCG
>NZ_JADMJX010000367.1 GCF_018780185.1 Rhizobacter sp. | reverse complement strand
CGAAGTCTTCAACCCGCTGGATGGCTGCCATGGTTCACTTGCCCGAAGTGGCCACGGCCACCGGCGGCACCGCCTGGCCCAGCGCCTCGGCGTAGGTGGCGAGCTTGCCCTTGGTCTTGGCCGCATGGGCCTCGGCGTCCTTCTTCAGCAGAAAGGGCACCACCACCGGGCTCTTGGGGTTGCTCGCATCGACGGCGTAGAAGGCCTTGTCGGCAAACACCTTGATGCCCAGCTCCTTGTCGTAGAGGTAGGCCACCGTCACGCGTCTGCCCTGCGCTTCGTACTGGCGCACCCCGGCGAGCAGGCAGGCCGGCGAACTCATCGGCACGATCTCGCCGCTGGCCAGCCAGATCTCGCCGGCTTCCTTCGGGCGGGTGACCTGGGTCTTGCAGACCGGGTCACGCCCGCTCACGTCGTAGTTGGCGAGCGTCTGCTTCTGCGCCTCGTAGTCTTGCCCGCGCTGCTTGAAGGCCTCGCGCACATAGCTCTCGTTGACCCAGGCGGCGACGTCGAACTCCTTCACGCGCCCGAGCTTGGAGAGCACACCGTGCGCCGTCTTGATGGTCTCGACCCAGCGCGGCTTGATGCTCGGGTCGAGGGTGTGGATGCCACCCGGGCCCAAGAAGATGTAGACCACTTCCTTTTCGATCTTGGTCCACTCCTCCACCTTCTGCGCGGCGAGCTTCGGGTCCTTGCGCACCCAGTCGTTGGCTTCCATCAGCGCGCGGATGTAGGCCACCACCGCCTCGGGGTACTTGTCGGCAAAGTCCTTGCGCACGACGACGCCGTGGAAGGTGGGCACCTTGGTCTGCGCGCCGTCGAAGATCTTGCGGGCGAAGCCGCGGTAGGGCAGCAGGTCGGCAAAGGGCACGAAGTCGCCGTGGCCGTCGATCTTCTTTTCTTGCAGGTTGGTGGTGCCGACCTCGGGGCTCTGGCTCACCAGGTTCCAGAAGTCGTTGGGCCAGCCGCGCTCCTGCATGGCCTGCAGCATCATGCCGTGCGCGGCCGAGCCGAAGGGCACCGACACCGTCTTGCCCTTCAGGTCGGCCAGCTCGTAGTAGGGGCTGTCCTTGTGCACCACCACGCCGTTGCCGGAGCCGAAGGCGTTGTAGGCGATGACGGCAATGAGTTGCGTCTCGTTGCCCTTGTTCTGCTGGCCGGTGGCGCCGTTCACCAGCAGCGGGTAGTCGCCCATCATGCCGATCTGCAGCTTGTTGGCGATCATGCCGTTGGTGACCGGCGGGCCCGAGGTGAAGTTCTGCCAGTCGAGCTTCCACTCGATGTTGGCGTACTTGCCGGTTTTGGGCAGGTACTTCTCCAACAGCTTCATCTCCTTGAGCACGATGCCGCCGGTGACGGTGTTGGTGGTGGTGTTCTGCGTGCCGATGCCGATCGTCACCACATCCTTGGCGGCCGCTGGGCCGGAGCAGATCAGCGCCGAGGCGCACGCAAACGAGAGAAGAACAGTCGAGCGCATCTCAATCTCCTGGTCGGTCACATCACGTTCACAAAGCCGCTGCGCAAGATCGGTGCCTACGCGGTGGCTTCACCTCTGTCTCCTGGGCCTGCTCAGGCGCTTTCGCGCAGCAGGCCTCTCTTGTTGGGTTTGTCGGCCCACTCGTCGGCGTCGGGCAGCGGCTCGTTGGCGGCGGTGATCAGCGGCCACTGGGCGGCCAGGCGCTTGTTGAGCTCGATGTATTCCATCTGCTCGGGCTTCAGGTCTTTCTCGTCGACGATGGCCTCGACCGGGCACTCGGGCACGCACACCCCGCAGTCGATGCAGGCCGCGGGGTCGATCACGAGGAAGTTGGGGCCTTCGTGAAAGCACTCGACCGGGCAGACCGAGACGCAGTCGGTGTACTTGCAGCGGATGCAGTTTTCGGTGACGACGAAGCTCATGTCAGGCTCCCTTCACCATCTGGATGCTGGTGAGCGCCAGCTTGGCCAGCTTGCGCACGTCGGGGTCGCTGTCGTGCAGCGCGCGCTCCAGCGGCGTGATGCCGCGCGGGTCGCCCACCTCGCCCAGAGCGATGACGGCTTCCTTGCGCAGGTTGCTCACCGGGTGGCTCAGCGCCTCCGCCAGCGCGGCCACACCATCGCGCGCCTTCAGCTTGCCCAGGCTGCGTGCAGCCTTCACGCGCACCTGCCAGTACTCGTCGTCCATCGCGCGCACCAGGTTGGGCACGCCGAGCGCCGAGCCGGTCTTGGCAAAGGTGGTGGCGGCTTCTTCGCGCACCTGCCACACCGGGTCGGCCAGTGCGCGGCTCAAGGCTGGGTGCACACTCACATCGGCGCTGTCGCTGGCGTAGCTCAGGGCCCCGACGGCCACGCGGCGCACTTCGGCGTCGGGGTCGTGGGCGGCGATCTGCGTCAGCGAGGCGATGGCCTGCGGCTTCTTCAGGTAGCCGAGCACGCCGACCGCGGCGCGGCGCACGCGGGCATCGGTGTGCTGCAGGGCCAGCAGGGCGGGCTTGAAGGCCGCATCGACACGCAAGGCCTTCACCGCCTGCAGCGCGGCGGCCTGTACCTCGGGGTCGGGGTCGCTCAGGTAGGGCAACAAGGGACCGGCCGACGAAGCCTCTTTCAACTCGGCCAGCGTGTAGGCCACGGCTTCACGCACGGCCTGGTCGCTGTCCTTGAGCAAGGGCACCAAGGCGGTCAGCACCTCGGGCTCTTCGAAGCCTTCGAGCGCCTTGGCCGCTTCGAGGCGCACCGTCGCGTCGGCATCGCTCAACGCGGCGACCAGCAGCGGCGCGATGTCGTCTTCTTCGTCGGTGTAGGGCAGGTCGATGACAGCGATGCGGCGCACGCCCGCATCGGGGTTGCTCAAGCGCTTGTGGATGGTGGCCATCATGGTCAGCGCACCAGGTAGGGGATGTTGACGTGCACCGCGCCGGTCGGACAGTCTTTCTCGCAAGGCATGCAGTACCAGCACTCGTCGAACTTCATGAACGCCTTGTTCTTGGTCAGGTCGATGGCGAGCACGTCGAGCGGGCACACATCGACGCAGACGGTGCAGCCCTTGTCGGCGATGCATTTGTCTTCATCGACGACCACGGGGGCCTGGGTGCGGGTGATGGTGATGGTCATGGGTGTCTCTCCTTCGTCGATGGATCAGGCTGCCGCGGGGCTGGCCACACGCAAACGTTGGTAGGCCGACTTCTCCTGCTCGTTCAGCTCGACCACATAGGGCTCGATCGCGCGCTTGCGGAAGACGGCGTTGCCCGCCTCGTCGCTGGTCACGTTGGTGTGGCAGAACCAGTTGGCGTCGTCTTTCTCGGGGTGGTCCACACACAGGTGGTACAGGCCCCAGCGGCTCTCGGTGCGGTAGAGCGAGGCGCGCGCCGCCAGCTCGGCGCAATCGCGGATGGTGTGGGCCTCCATCGCACGCATCAGCTCGTGCGGGTCGGCGGCGATCATGTGGTCGAGGTCTTCGCGGATCTCGTCGAAGCGCTGCAGGCCGATCTCCATCTTGCGGGTGACCTTGGGCGGCTGCAGATAGTCGTTGACGATGCGGCGCGTCTTGTATTCGAGCTGGAAGGGCGTGAGGCCCTCGGTCTTGCCGAGCGGCGCATACACACGCGCCTTTTCGACGTCGACCTGCCGTTGGGCAAAACTCGGTTGCCCGATGCCCGCCACATAGTCGGCCGCGTTCTCACCGCAGAACTTGCCGTAGACGAACGCGCCCAGCATGTAGTTGTGCGGGATGCTCGCGCAGTCACCCGCCGCATACAGCCCAGGGATGGAGCACTCGCCACGCTCGTTGGTCCAGATGCCCGAGGCGCTGTGGCCGCTGCAAAAGCCGATCTCCGAGATGTGCATCTCGATCATGCTCTTGCGGTAGTCGGTGCCACGCCCTTCGTGGAAGCGCCCGCGGCTCGGCCGCTCGTTGGTGTGCAGGATGTGCTCGATCTCGCTGATGGTTTCTTCCGCCAGGTGGTCGAGCTTCAGGAACACCGGGCCCTTGCCGCCTTCGAGTTCGTTGAAGAACTCCATCATCATCTGGCCGCTCCAGTAGTCGCACTCGATGAAGCGCTGGCCGGCGTTGTTGGAGGTGTAGCCACCGAACGGGCCGGTGACGTAGGCGCAGGCCGGGCCGTTGTAGTCCTTGATCAGCGGGTTGATCT
>NZ_JADMJX010000307.1 GCF_018780185.1 Rhizobacter sp. | reverse complement strand
CACCACCTTGCAAAGCCGCTTGTCGGGCCTGCGCGCCGAGGCGCTACTCGGCAAGTCGTTTGTGCCCTGCGCGGCGCGGCCCTGAGGCACGCGCCAACACCAGCACCGCCAGCGCCAGGCCGGTGAGCCAGGCCCAGCCGAGTGCGCCGCCACCACTGTCGGCGGGAGGCCCGGCGTCCAGCGGGGCCCCGATCGCAAAACGAACCGCCGCTTCGGCATCGAGCACGCCCGCACCGCAGGTGCTGGTGGTGCAAACGCAGGCTTCGAAGTCATTGACCGAGCAGAACGGCAGGTTGCCGGCCTGTACATGGGGACGCGCCGTCGTCTGCAAACCGCCGATGATCTGCGGCACGCTGAGCCGAGGGTTGGCGCTGAGCATGAGGCTGATGGCGCCCGAGACGATGGGGGCCGAGAAACTGGTGCCGAACATGCGGCCGTAGCTCGCGGTGTCGGGGGACTCGAGGCCGGTGTTGAAAACCGTCAGCAACCCGTCGTCGATGGCAGGATCGCCACCCAGGGTGGAAATGACCACGCGCGCGCCGAAGTTGGAATAGCCCGCCTTGATGCCGTCCCGCGCCAGCGCCGCGACCCCCACCACCCCGGCGCAGCTGGCCGGGCGAGTCGGCGTGGTTTGTTCGTTGCCGGCTGCGGCGACCACCACCGCGCCATGCGACGCCAGCTCGTCGATGGTGTCCTGGTAAAGGTTGCCGC
Source organism: Rhizobacter sp. (assembly GCF_018780185.1). Taxonomy (GTDB): domain Bacteria; phylum Pseudomonadota; class Gammaproteobacteria; order Burkholderiales; family Burkholderiaceae_C; genus Rhizobacter. Next base: position 3,447 of record NZ_JADMJX010000307.1, on the reverse strand, counting down.
AGGGGGCGCTGCCACCAAAGCTGATGTTGATGATGCGCGCTGGGTTGGCGTTCAGCGGGGCACCGGCCACCGCCAGACCGGCCGCCCAACGCATGCCGTCCACGATGTCGGCCACCGTCGCGCCGCACTTGCCCGCCACCCGCACCGGCAGCACACGGCCGTTCCAGTTGATGCCGGCCACGCCGATGCTGTTGTTGGTGGCGGCGGCCACCATGCCGGTGATGATGGTGCCGTGCCAAGAGCTGTCCTGGATCAGGCAGTCTTGGTAGAGCACGGGTTCGTTGGCAACGTCGAGCGCCGACACCCAATCGCCCGGATCACCGGGGTCGGAGTCGCGCCCGTTGCCGTCGTTGGCGTATTCCCGTTCCGACACGAAGTCATAGCCGTCCAGAGTGCGGCCGTCCAAGTCGGGGTGGTTGGTGATGCCAGTGTCGAGCACCGCGACCACGGCCGACGTGCGGCCCAGCTCCAGGCTCCAGGCGTTCTGCACCCCCGGTGCGCCGTAGCTGGGCGCCAAACCACCGGCGGTTTCACCCGGCGGGCGCAGCCACCATTGGCCCGGGTCGGCACCCGACACGAAGGAGAAGTACAGGTCATTGGGGACGGGTGCTGCCTGCAGCAGGCGCTCGCGGGCGTTCAGCTCGACCCACTCCACATCAGGCTGGCTGCGCAACCGTTCGGCCATCGCCTGCGCTTCGGCCGGGGGCAACTGGCGCCCGAAACTGAAATGCTGCGCGGCACGGCCCGCTGGCCGGCTGCGCACCTCGGTCATGCGCGCGGCCTGCAACACCCGGTGCAGTCGCTCGGTTTCGGCCGAGCGCACCGAGGCGCTCAAAGCCGCCATGCGCTCATGGGTGGGTGCGTTCTTGAACTTGACGATCAGGCCATCGACCGGTTGTGCCATCGCGACACCCACCGACCCAAGAGCCAAGGACGCCGCCAACAAGGCGCGGAGCCCGGCAGCAAGACAACAACGCATGAACCTGGCTCCTTGCGACCTCAAACGGTCATGTGTGCAACGGGCGGCGAGGCACCGCCGTTGACACGGGCTGCGTGTGCAGCCGCTGAAGGCGCTGCCATTGCAGCGCAGCCACCCCCATCGCGAGGCCCAGCAACCAGGCCAGGCCGAGGCCACCGCCGCCGCTGTCGCCGCCGCCGGAAATGAGCGGTGGGGGGGTCGCACGAACGCGAACGGTCACGTCGCGCGTTTTCACATTCATCAAATCAGCGGTGTCCGTCAGAGACAAACGAACCACCACATCACCCGCCGCGTCGGCCCGCAAGGTCAGTGTCGAGGCATTGTTGGCGCTGGTGATGGTGGCAATACTCGCGCCACTCTGGATCGTCCAAGCGGGTGTCACGGTCAGGCCTGCAGGGATGACGCTGGCCGACGAGTCCAGCGTGAAGGAAGACCCGACCGTGATGGCCGACGCGTTGTAAGAAATGACCGGGATGAGCTGTGCCGATGTCACGACCCGCGCCACCGCGGCGTTGGCATCCAACAAGCCCGCACCACAGGTCGTGGTGGTGCAGTAGCACTCGCTGTCTTGCGGCGTCGAACTCGGCGCCTGACACGCACTGACCCCCGCCCCAGCACCTGAGCTCGGGAAGACTCTCGCGGCGGCGCGCAAATGCGCCAGTACCTGCGCCGGTGTCAGCGTGGAATCTGCCGCCAACATGAGCGCAGCCGTGCCGGCAACGAGCGGCGCCGCAAAGCTGGTGCCGACCGAAATGTTGTTGCCGTCCGAATAGGTGTTGGCGCCAGGGCTCGTCGTTCCCGAATTGGTGGCGGTGAGCAACGGGTAAAGACATGCCCCCGTTTCATTGACGCAATTTCCGGCTGGCGCGCTCAGCGCGACTTCAGGGCCCAAGCTGGAATAGCCAACCTTGGTTCCGGTGTGCCGCACACCCCCAACCCCGATCGCACCAGAGCAGTTGGCAGGCGACCCAACCGCCAAGCCGTCGTTGCCGGCCGAGACCACCACGACAGCCCCAGCGCCGTTGATGGCCGTGATGGCCTCCGAATAAGGTGGATCGCAAGGCCCCACCCCGCCGAGGCTCATGTTGAGCACCCGCGCCGGGTGTGCATTGGCCGGCACGCCCGGAACCGTGAGGCCGGCAGCCCAACGCATGCCTGCCACGATGTCGGAGTCGAAACCGCCACATTTCCCGAGCACCCGCACTGGAACGATCATCACGTCGCCACCCAGACCCGCCATGCCAACGCCGTTGTTTGTGGCTGCGCCAATCAGTGCAGACGTTTGCGTGCCGTGCCAGCTGCTGCCTTCCTCCGTGCAGTCGGCGGGACTGAAGTTGCCACTGGCCAGATCAGCGCTACTGATCCAATCGCCCGGATCGGATGCATCGGCATCGCGGCCGTTGCCATCGTTCGCCGTGGCCACGTCGGCCACGAAGTCGTACCCCGGGTAGAGCTTGACCGCGAGGTCAGGGTGATCGGGCCGCACGCCCGTGTCCAACACGGCCACGACGACACCCGAGCCGGTCGCCAGATTCCAGGCAGCTTCAGCATTGATGGCCGAGACAACGCCTGCACTCGGCGCCCGCAGGTACCACTGGCCAACCGCCGGCGTGATCGTGGTCTGGCCACCCAAGTACCGCGGGTCGTTCGGGGTCATCGCGATGTGGCGACGCCGGTCGGGTACGGCGTACTCGATTTCAGCGTCCTGAGACAAACGCGCTGCAAGCTCTGCCGACCCAATGCCTGACGCATGTATGACTTGGCTGTGGGGGCTGATGGCGTGACCGTCGACCAGGCTCATCCCGGCGCGGACTCCCAGAGTTTGTGCATGCCGGGGCATCGCCCCCCCCGCGCCCACGGACAAGGCTCGCGCAACACTCGAACTCGCCTTGAACTTGACGATCACCCGCGCCTGGGCAGGTGCGGCGGACGCGGTCTGCGCCATCAGCGGAGCATGCAAACCGATCGGCGCCAGCAAGAGCGCGCTCATCGCAACAAGGGTCGGCCAGGGTCGGCGCATGGAAGGCTCCTGCAAGGGCATCAAGATGGAGAAGAAGCGGGGTGAGGCCTGCGTCGCTCGTCGCGCTGCACGGCCTCGAAGAAGGGGGTGTCGGCCTGCAGCCGCTGCAGCGCCGCGGCGCAACGCGCCTCGTCACCGCAGGCGAGGCTCAGGCTGTGCCATTGCGGGCTCGTGGCCGCGACGTAACGCGCCGGCACGCCGCTCGCCTGGCTGGCTCGCCCTGCGATCGCGGCGGTGTCGCTCTGGGCTTGGGTGGTTTTCACCAACACGCGCCACTCGGCCACCGGCGCACGGTCTGCCGCCACACAGGCGGCGAGGCCGGAGCAAAGCGCCAGGGGCAGAAGCAAGGCAGCACGGGGCATGGTCGCCCAGTGTAGGCACCCGCGCCCCCATAACGCCAACTGGATATCCCAGGTCACCGAAAGAGACATCTGGTTTCAGCAAATCC
>NZ_JADMJX010000316.1 GCF_018780185.1 Rhizobacter sp. | reverse complement strand
TCGCCTGCCTGCCGGCGCTGGCCCATGGGCTGCTGCCGCAGGCCACGCAGCTGTTCGTGGCGGCCTACCCACGCGTGGGGGTGTCGATCACGCCGCAGGAGTCGCCGCTGCTCGAAGAGTGGCTCACCGAACAGCGTTTCGACCTCGGGCTGTGCGAACGCCTGCACGCACCGGCCGCCACCAGCCTCACACCGCTCCTGCAGGCCGACGAGGTGTGCGTGCTGCCCGACGGCCACCCCTTGTTGGCCAAGCGGGTGCTGCGCCCCACGGACTTTGCGGGCCAGCCCTTCGTGAGCTTTGCGCCGTCCGACCCGTACCGCCAGCTGGTCGATGACTTGTTCGAAGCGCAGGGGGTGCAGCGCCAGCTGGCGCTGGAGACGGCCAGTGCGGCCTCGGTGTGCGCCCTGGTGCGCCAGGGTCTGGGCCTGGCCATCGTCAACCCGCTGACCGCGCTGGAGCTGGCGGGCACGGGGCTGCAGATCCGGCCGCTGTCGGTGTCGATCCCGTTTGCAGTCACGCTGGTGCTGCCGCAGCTGCGGCCGGCCAGCCCGTTGCGAGACGCCTTCGTCGGCTGCCTGCGGCAGGCGGCGGTGGCGTTGCAGGCCAGCCTGGCGGCGCTCTCGAAGCGCTGAGATGTGAGCCCCACGCTCGCTTCGTTCGCTGCCCCCGAGGGGGCGGCTCAGTGGCTTCGGGCGGCCGGGCGCCACCGAGATGTTTCAGTTGCTTCAAATGCTTCAAAACCGGGTTATTTACGGGAATAAGTCACGAATATGGCTAGCATCCGGCCATGCGGGACTTCGACTCCACCCTCTGGCGCATCAGCGCTTTCGAGCGCGCACGCGAGGCTGGCGAGGCCTCGCCCGGGGTCGGTTTCGACCGCCCCACGCTGCTGCCGACCACGCTGCTGGCCGACCTGCAGCGCCTGGAGGCCAGCCCCGCCGCCAACGACGTGCTCGAAGTCATCGCCGCCTGCCTGCGCAACCGGGAGGCCGCGCTGCTTTACCTGGCGCACGGGCCTTACGTCTGGCCGGTGACCTTGTTTCCCACGCAGCAGCTCTACCACTCGCCGGTCGACGTGTCCGACATCGCCGCCGAGACCTCGCTCGCCCAGCTGAAGCTGATCAGCGCAGAACCCCCCGGCGTCATGCCACCTGGCCACCCCCGGCACGAGCGGGTGGCGGCCAGCGACAAGTACCGCCCGATCTCGGCGCTGCTGTGGGCGGTGGCGCTGAACGGCCCACGCGACCAGGTGCTGGCCGAGATCGGGGGCAAGGCGGCGTACCGGCTGGCCGGTCGCATCGAAGACCTGCCCCATGCGCTGGGGGCACTGCTCCCTGCCACGATGCGCCTGCGCCAAGACTCGGCGTCGTTGCGAGACATCGCCGCCTGGCCCGGCATGAGCCCGCAGCGTGCGGCCCGCCTGCTGAATGCGCTGTACCTCACTGGCAGCCTGATGGTCACGCGCAGCCACCCCGCCGCACGCGACCAGCCTGCCGGCTGGCGCGGACTCTTCAGCCGGCGCAAATAAGCCGGGGAGTCATGGCGCTGCTGCGCCGCCGGGTGCGTCTTGTCGCACCCACCTGCAGTCTGTCGCAAGCTGCTGGCGCGCCGCCAGGCAATCGCTAACCTGAGGCCTTCAACTCTCGGGAGGCGCGACATGAGCATGAGTGACGAACTGGGCCAGCTGGGCCAATTGCATCGGCAAGGGGTGTTGTCCGACGACGAATTCGCGCGCGCCAAGGCCCGCGTGCTGAGCGCCGGCCCCTCGGCCCGCCCCGAAGCGCCGGCCATTGCCGCGGTGAACGCGATGCGCCGCAGCCGCGACAACCGCTGGCTGGGCGGGGTCTGCGCCGGCATCGGCCAGGTCACCGGCATGGCCACCTGGGTCTGGCGCCTGATCTTCGCCTTGCTGGTGCTGTGCGGTGGAACCGGCGTGTTCTTCTACCTGCTGCTGTGGATCTTCGTGCCGCTGGAAGAGTCGGGCCTGCATCGGCATGCGGGCACACAGCAGGCGGCTTAGCGTGCCTGGAGCTGCAAGGCCGATGTACAACGGCAGACCCCGCGGTTTGCGCCGCATGCCACTCACGAGGTGCCCATGATCCGTCTCTTGTTGTCGATGCTGGTGTTTGCAGGCCTGGCGGCGTGTGCCGTCGCGCCACCGGCCGAGCCCGCGCCGCCTTTGATCGAGCGCGCCAAGTTCTTCGGCAACCCGAGCAAGGTCAACGGGCGCCTGAGCCCCGATGGGCAGTGGTTGTCGTGGATCGCACCGCGCGACGGCGTGCTCAACGTGTGGGTGGCCCCCGTGGGCAACCCGTCGCAGGCCCGCCCGCTGACGGCCGAGAAGCTGCGCCCCATCCGCAGCAGCTTCTGGTCGCCCGACTCGCGCATGCTGCTGTTCGTCAACGACAAGGGCGGCGACGAAAACTTCCTGCTCTACGGTGTCGACGTGGCCAGCGGCGAGCAGCGCACCTACACGCCGTTCGAGAAGACGCGGGTGGAGGTGCTCAACATCAGCCGCAAGGTGAAAGACCGCATCCTCATCGGCATCAACAACCGCGACCCGCGCTGGCACGACGTCTACAGCCTGAACCTGCAGACTGCCCAGCTCACGCTGGTGCAGCGCAACGAGGGTTACAGCGCCTTCGTGAGCGACGACGAGCTCACCCTGCAGCTGGCCGAAAAGCCGCGCAACGATGGCGGCGTCAACTACCACCGCATCCGCAACGGCCAGATCGAGCCCACGCCGGTGGCCGAGGTGGCGATGGAAGACTCGCAGACCACCGGGCCGCTCGGCTTCACCGCCGACGGCAAGACCCTGTACTGGACCGATTCGCGCGGGCGCGACACCGCTGCGCTGATCGCGCAAGACCTGGCCTCGGGCCAGACCCGTGTGCTCGCGCAAGACGCGCGGGCCGACATCGGCAGCGTGCTCTCCGACCCCCGCACGGGCCGGGTGCAGGCCTATGCGCTCAACTACCTGAAGAACGAGTACGTGCCGCTCGACGACGCGGCGATGGCGGCTGACCTGGCCTACCTCAAGGGCGCGGTGCGGGGCGGCTTTGCCGTCAGCTCACGCACCGATGCCGACGACAAATGGCTGCTGACCGTCGACCGCGTGAGCGAACCGCTGGCCACCTGGCTTTACGAGCGTCAAGCCAAGCGCTTGACGCCGCTGTTCGTGGCACGGCCCGAGCTCGAGGGGGCGCCGCTGGTGCCGATGGTGCCGCACGAGATCCGCTCGCGCGACGGGCTCACATTGGTGTCGTACCTCTCCCTGCCGAAGCAGGCCGACCCGACCGGCAGCGGCCAGCCGCGCCAGCCGGTGCCGATGGTCTTGTTCGTGCACGGCGGGCCCTGGGCACGCGATGACTTCGGCTACCACAGCTACCACCAGTGGCTGGCGAACCGCGGTTATGCGGTGCTGTCGGTCAACTTCCGCGGCTCCACCGGCTTTGGCAAGAAGTTCATCTCGGCCGGCGACCTGCAATGGGGCCGCAAGATGCACGACGACCTGCTCGACGCCGTCGACTGGGCCGTGCAGCGTGGCGTGACCACGCGCGACAAGGTGGCCATCATGGGCGGCTCCTACGGTGGTTACGCCACGCTGGCCGGCCTGGCCTTCACGCCGACCACGTTTGCCTGCGGTGTCGACATCGTCGGGCCGTCGAACCTGTTCACGCTGCTGAAGACCATTCCGCCGTACTGGGAGGCCTTCAAGGAGCAGATGTACCGCCGTGTGGGCAACCCCACCACCGAAGCCGGCCAGGCGCTGCTGAAGGAACGCTCACCGCTGAACTCGGCCGACAGGATCGTGCGCCCGCTGCTGATCGGCCAGGGGGCCAACGACCCACGCGTCAACGTGGCCGAGTCCGACCAGATCGTGGCGGCGATGGCAGCCAAGGGCATCCCGGTGACCTACGTGCTGTTCCCCGACGAAGGCCACGGCTTCGCACGGCCGGTCAACAACATCGCCTTCAATGCGGTCACCGAAAACTTCCTGGCCTCGTGCCTGGGCGGGCGGGCCGAGCCGATCGGCAACACGCTGAAGGCGTCGACCGCGCAGGTGAAACACGGGGCCGAGTACGCGGCCGGCTTGAAGGCCGCGATCGACGCGAAGTGAGGAAGGCTCGGCACCTCAATGTGTCATTCCCGCGCAGGCGGGAATCCACGATGTGC
>NZ_JADMJX010000187.1:14651-30545 GCF_018780185.1 Rhizobacter sp. | reverse complement strand
GTTCCCGTGGATGCGCACCATCGACAACATCGCCTACCCGCTCAAGCTCGAAGGCCGCAGCAAGGCCGAGGTCGACCGGCGCATGGCCGAGCTGGTGGCCTCGTTCGACGTCAAGTTCGACCTGAATCGCTACCCGTACGAGCTGTCGGGCGGCCAGCAGCAGACGGCCTCGATCATGCGGGCGCTGGCCAACGGCCCCGAGGTGCTGTTCCTCGACGAGCCCTTCTCGGCGCTCGATTTCGAGATGACGCTCTTCATCCGCGAAAAGCTGCAAGAGGTGTTCATGCAGACCGGCACCACCATGCTGCTGGTGTCGCACGACCTCGAAGAAGCCGTCTACCTGGCAGACCAGGTGCTGCTCTTGACCAAGCGCCCGACCCGGGTGGCAGAGATCTTGCCTTATGGTGATGCCAGGCCGCGCACCGTGGCCACACTCTCCGAGCCGAGCTTCATCGCCACCAAGAAGCTCAGCCTGGAGATCTTCCAGCGAGAGGTCAGGCGTTGAGTTCAGACAACACCGAGGTTCAAGACTATGTGCGCGCCACGGCGCGCTTTCTGGCCCTGCCGCTCGACGAGGCCCAGGTCGAGCGTGTGGCCGTGCACCTGGCCCGCACCCAGGCGATGGTGGCGGCGCTGAAAGACGCGCCGCTGCACCCCGAGCTGGAGCCGGCCGAGATCTATTGCCCCGCGCCCTTCCCGCCCGGCGACGCATGAGTTTCGCCAGGAGCCACGACATGATCAACGGCCTCAACATCGTTCGCGCAGTGCACGCTGGCGAGATGCAGGCCGAAGAAGCGCTGGAGCACTGCATTGCGCGCATCGAGGTCACCGACCCGCGCGTCAATGCCTTCACCGACGGCACCTTCGAGCGCGCCACGCGCGAGGCTCGGGCCATCGACAAGCGCCGCGAGCGTGGCGAGGTGTTGCCGCCGCTGGCCGGCATGCCGTATGCCGTGAAGAACCTGTTCGACATCGAAGGCCTGACCACCCGCGCCGGCAGCAAGCTGCGCAACGGCCAACCGGTGGCCAGCGTCGACGCCGTGCTGGTGCAGCGCATGCACGCCGCCGGCGCGGTGCTGGTGGGCGCGCTCAACATGGACGAGTTCGCCTACGGCTTCACCACCGAGAACACGCACTACGGCCCGTGCCGCAACCCGCGCCGGCTCGAGCACATTGCGGGCGGTTCGTCGGGTGGCTGCGGAGCCGCAGTGGCGGCCGGCCAGGTGCCGGTGACGCTCGGGTCCGACACCAATGGCTCGATCCGCGTGCCGTCGTCGTTGTGCGGCGTGTGGGGTTTGAAGCCGACCTTTGGCCGCTTGTCGCGGCGCGGCAGCTTCCCCTTCGTCGCGAGCATCGACCACCTGGGGCCGTTTGCGCGCTCGGTCGAAGACCTGGCGGCCAGCTACGACGCCCTGCAAGGCCCCGATGAACTCGACCCGGGCTGCCACGCACAACGGGTGCAGCCCACGCTGGAGCAGATCGGCCACAGCCTCGCGGGCTTGCGCATCGGCGTGTTGAACGGCTACTTCGAAGAGCAGGCCGGCCCGGCCGCGCGCAAGGCGCTCGACATGGCAGCCACGGTGTTGAACGCGCAACGTGGCGTGACCTGGCCCGATGCTGCGCTCGCGCGCGTCGCCGCCTTCGTCATCACCGCCAGCGAAGGCGGCTCGCTACACCTGCCGCTGTTGCGTGAACGCGCGGCCGAGTTCGAGCCGCTGTCGGTCGACCGTTTCATCGCCGGCGCCTTGCAGCCGGTCGACTGGTACGTGCGCGCACAGCGTTTTCGCCGCGCCTACCGCGACAAGGTGCAGGCCTTGTTCAAGGAGTGGGACGTGCTGCTCGCCCCCGCCACGCCGGTGCAGGCCACGCCGATCGGCGCCGAGACCTTCGAGCTGAACGGTGCCAGCGTGCCGGCGCGTCCGTCGATGGGTTTGCTGACGCAACCGATCTCTTTCGCCGGCTGCCCGGTGGTCGCCGCGCCGCTGTGGCCCGACGGTCGCCACGCCTTGCCGCTGGGCGTGCAGGTGATCGCGGCGCCCTGGCGCGAAGACCTGGCACTGCGCGTGGCGCGCGCGCTCGAATCGAGCGGCGTGGCGTGTTCGCCGGTGGCAGGCATCTGAGATGGACATCAACCGCCCCGATGTGCTCGCCGAAGTCACCGCCGCCTTCGCGCGCTACGAAGACGCATTGGTGAACAACAAGGTGGCCGTGCTCGACGAGCTGTTCTGGCACAGCCCGCACACCCTGCGCTACGGCGTGGGCGAGAACCTCTACGGCTACGAGGCCATCCAGGCCTTTCGCGCCGCCCGCCCCGCCACCGGCCTCGCGCGCAGGCTCCTGCGCACCGAGATCACCACCTACGGTGACAGCTTCGCCACCGCCAACTGCGAGTTCCAGCGCGAAGGCAGTGCCAAACCCGGCCGCCAGAGCCAGACCTGGATGAAGACACCCGAAGGCTGGCGCGTGGTGTCTGCGCATGTAAGCTTGTTGGCATGAAAGCCCCGGCCAAGAAGACCACCGCAGCGCAGGCCGTCAACCCACGCGACCTCACCCGCTCCGAGATCGCCTACCGCCGCCTGAAGGCGGCCATCTTCGACTTTGTCTTGCTGCCCGGCGATGGCTTCACCGAAAGCGACATGGCCGAGCGCCTGGGCATGTCGCGCACCCCGGTACGCGAGGCCTTGTTCCGCCTCGAGCTCGAAGGGTATGTGAAGGTCGCCTACCGCAGCGGCTGGAGCGTGGCGCCGTTCGACTTTCGCAAGCTCGAAGAGCTGTACGACCTGCGCGTGGTACTGGAGTGCACCGCCGTCGACCGCCTGTGTGCCATGGTGCCGATGCCCGACCTCGGCCTGCTGAAGGCCATCTGGCTCGCGCCCGAAAAAGAACGCAAGACCGACACCACCGAAGTGGCCGCGCTCGACGAGGCCTTTCACGCCACACTGGTCAGCGCCGCCGGCAACCTGCAAATGGCACGCGTGCACGCCGACGTGACCGACGGCATCCGCATCGTGCGCCGGCTCGACTTCACCCAGCCACCGCGCATCTCGGCCACCTACGACGAGCACGCCAAGATCCTGCGCGCCATCCTCGCGCGCCGTGCCGAGCCGGCCAAGCTGATGCTGCGCACCCACATCGAAGCCAGCAAGGCCGAGGTGCGCAAGATCACCATCCACAAGCTGCACAGCGCGCGACCGGCCGTCGCAGACTTGTAGCCGTTCTGTCATCGAACGGTGGCGCGCCGACACGGCACGCGGTTTGTGTGACTTTCGCCGCACCTTTTGCGGCCTCTCTCCCCCAGACCCCGGTGCTTCTTACAGGGTGCTTCGCAGGGCCATGCCGCTATGCTTCACCCTCGGCTCGCTGCGGTTCAACTCAAAAAAAACATGAAGTCCGTCGTCTGGAAATGTGCGCTCTGGCTGTGCGTTTTTGCCATTTCCCCTTTGGGGTGGGCGGCTGTGCCGCTGGCCACGGCCACCATCGTCGACGGTGAAGTGCTGCTGATCCGCGGTGCGTCCAAGCTGCTGCTGGCCGAGGGTGTGCGCCTCGCCAAGGACGACATCGTCGAGACCACGGCCAAGGGCCGCCTGGTGCGCATTGAGTTCAGCGACGGGGTGATCTTCGACCTGGGCCCGGAGTCGCGCGCCTTGCTGGCGCCCAAGCTCAGCGGTGACCGGGCGAAGTTCTCGTCGCGCCTGCACCTGCTGCGCGGCGTGGCCAAGCTCAGTTCGCCCAAACCGCCCGTGCCCACGGCCACCACCATGTCGTCACCCACCTTCGACGTGAGCAGCGTCGCGCGCAGCGCGGTGTTCATCGTGCAGGGCACCGAAGCGTTTGCCTTTGCCGAGTCTGGCGAAGTGGTGCTGCGCGAGCGCATCGCCGGCAAACCGGCGGGCAACTTCGCCCTCAAGAGCGGCGAGTTCTTCGCCCGTGCCGGCGAGGCCAAGGCCGCGGTCACACCACGCCCCACACCTGCCTTCATCCAGCGGCTGCCGCGCGCCTTTCTCGACACGCTGCCCGCACGGGCCCCACTGTTCAAGGGCCGCGACGTCGAGCCCAAGGCGCTGGGCGACATCTCGTTCGCAGAGGCCGAAGCCTGGATCGACGCCGACGGCCTGCGCCCCGCCTTTGTCGCGCGCTGGAAGGCGCTGGCGCAGAACCCGGCCTTCCGCGAAGGGCTCGCCGCCAACATGCGCGCCCACCCCGAGTGGGACCGCATCGTCTACCCCGAGAAATACCTGCCCACGCCCGCCAGCGCGACCGCCACGGGCTACAGCTCAAAACCCTGACGCCACCGCATCCACCAGGCGGGTGCCGCACGTAAGTCAAACAACATCGGCCCAAGAGCCTCTGAAAGAGTCACCATGAAACTGCTCGTCAAGTTCAACCTCGTGTTCCTGGTGGTGTTTGCGCTGGGCCTGGGTGCATCGAGCTACATCGCACGCAAGCTGCTGCAAGAAGGTGCCCACGAAGAAGTGCTCGACCGCGCCCGCCTGCTGATGGAAAGCGCCATCGCCGTCAGCACCTACACCTCGACGCAGGTCGCGCCGCTGCTCGAGACGCAGATGACCTACACCTTCTTGCCGCAGTCGGTGCCCGCGTATTCGTCATCGGAAGTGCTCAACGCGCTGCGCAAGAACCACCCCGAATACGCCTACAAGCCGGCCATGCTCAACCCCACCAACCCGCGCGACCGCGCGCAAGACTGGGAAGAAGACGTGATCCAGCAGTTCAAGCAGTCGCCCGACCAGACCGAGTTCATCGGCCAGCGCATGACGCCCTCGGGGCCGGTCACCTACATCGCCCGCCCGATCAAGATCAGCAACCCCACCTGCCTGCGCTGCCACAGCACGGTCGAGGCGGCGCCCAAGCCGCTGGTGGAGAAGTACGGCCCGGCCAACGGCTTCGGCTGGAACCTGAACGAGGTGCTCGGCGCGCAGGTGGTGTCGGTGCCGATGTCGGTGCCGCTCGCACGCGCCGACCGTGCCTTTGGCGTGGTGATGGGCTTGCTGGCGGGTGTGTTCCTGCTGATCGGCCTGTCGCTCAACCTGATGCTGTGGAAGCTCGTCATCCAGCCGGTGAGCAAGCTGTCGCAACTGTCTGACCGCGTGAGCCTGGGTGAGCTCGATGCACCCGAGTTCGCCGTCAACTCGAAAGACGAGATCGGCACTTTGGCGCAATCGTTCACGCGCATGCGCAAGAGCATGGTTCACGCGATGAAGATGCTGGACAACTGAACTCGACAATCGGATTCATGAAGAACCCAACTGACCTCACGAGCCCGGCGCCGGGCCGCCCCAAGGCGGGCTCGCTGCCCCCTCGGGGGGCCGACGCACAGCGTCGTGGGGGCTGACATGACCCATCCTGAGCGCCTTGGCAAATACCCGATCACCGGCGTGCTCGGCAAGGGCGCCATGGGTGTCGTCTACAAGGCCTTCGACCCGGTGATCAACCGGCCGGTGGCCATCAAGACCATCCACAAGGCGCTGATCGGGCAAGACCTGTCGGGCTCGTCGACCACCGCGCGCTTCAAGAACGAAGCGCGTGCGGTCGGCCGCATGGCGCACCCGAACATCGTCGCCATCTACGAGTACGGCGAAGACGACAACACCGCCTACATCGCGATGGAGTACGTGGAGGGCCGCACGCTCTCGCAGATCCTCGGCGGCACACCACGCCCGCCGGAATGCGACATCCTGATGCTGATGGACCAGCTGCTCGCAGCACTCGACTGCGCGCACAAGCATGGCGTGTGGCACCGCGACATCAAGCCCGCCAACCTGCTCGTCACCAACGCCGGGCAGTTGAAGGTGACCGACTTCGGCATTGCACGCATCGAGTCGGTGGTGCTCACGCAGATCACCTCGACCATCGGCACGCCGGGCTACATGGCACCCGAGCAGTACATCGGCGAGGGCGTGGACCACCGCATCGACGTGTTCGCCGCCGGCGCGCTGCTCTACGGCATGCTGGTCGGCCACCCGCCGTTCCAGGGCTCGGCCGAATCGGTCATGTACAAGGTGGTGAACGACCACCCGGTGCCGCCGAGCAAGGTGCCCGACGCGGGGCGGCCCGAGTTCTACGATGCCATCGTCGCGCGGGCACTGGCCAAGAAGCCGGAGCAGCGCTACGCGAGCGTCGCCGAGTTTCGTGCGGCGCTGGCCAAGCGCGACCTCTCGGCCGAACCCGACACGAGCGAGACCACCGTCATCATCGGCCACCACAACACCCCGGCACCGGCGGTCGGCGTGCTGGAGCCACCGAGCGGCGTGCCACGATCGGGCGGCACCCCGGTGCCGGGCTGGGACGCGGCCACCTTGCACCAGGTGGAGCTCGCCTTGGCGTCGTTCGTCGGCCCGATGGCGAAGGTGATGGTGCGCCAGGCCGCCCGAGTCCATGCCGACATCGCCGGGCTCAAGGCCAGCCTGTGCGAACACCTGCCCTCCGACCAGGAACGCCAGCGCTTCCTGGTGAAATTCAGCGCCACCACCTTGGCCAACCATGTCAGCGGCGGCTCACGGGCAGGAAGCTCCACTTCGCACACCCTGCCCTCGGGCCATGGTGGCAGCAGTGCCGGCCAGGCCGTGGGCTCGTCGGTGTCACCCGAGATCGTGGCCCACGCCAGCAAGGTGCTCACGAGCCACATCGGCCCCATCGCGAGCATCGTGGTCAAGAAGGCCGCGGTCAAGGCGCGCACGCAAGAGCAGCTCTTCGTGCTGCTGGCCGAGCAGGTGGGCGAAGGCGCCGAGCGCGACAAGCTGCTCGCGGCGCTGCGCAAGAAGCCCTGACCACCGGGGCGCTTCAACGCCCCTGGAACTCCTGGCCCACCGCGAGGGTGGCCGAGCGCAACCCCTGCATCACCGGATCGAGCCGCGTGCGGACGACGTCCAGGAGCGACTCCACCTCGTCGCCCTGCGCACCCTGCCTGCAGGCGAGCTCCAGCGCTTCGGCGGCGCTGCACAGGGGCATCGCACCCAATGTTCCCGACACACTCTTCAGGTCGTGCGCGAGGCGCGCGGCCTGGGCCATGTCGCCGGCAGCGCACGCCGCACGAAAGTTTCCGGCGAACCCGCTTTCGCGATCACGAAACATCCCCAGCAGGCGCCGGTAGAGCCGCTCGTCACCGTCCAGGCGAACCAGCGCGCCATGGGTGTCGATGCCCGGCAGTGCATCGAATGAGCCTTTCGCCGCGGGTCTGTCGTCGGCCCGGCCGTTCGACGGCGGGCGCACCCAGCGGGCCAGCGTGGCAAACATCTCGTCGACCTTGATCGGCTTGACGATGTGGTCGTTCATGCCTGCCGCCAAGGCCTTGTCGCGGTCGCCGATCATCGCGTTGGCCGTCATCGCGATCACCGGCAGGTCGTGCCACTGCGCGTGGCGGCGCAGCGCACGGGTGGCTTCATAACCATCCATCTCCGGCATCTGGCAGTCCATCAGCACACCGTCGAAATGCTGCCGGGCCAGCATGTCCAGCGCCTCGCGCCCGTTGCCGGCCACCTGAACCTCCATGCCGGCCTGGGTCAGCAGCTCAAGCGCCAGCTCCTGGTTGATGGGGTTGTCTTCGACCAGCAGCACGCGCGCGCCGCCAAGGTTGACCAGCTGGCCTTGCAGGGCTTCCTGGCGCAGCGCACCGCGTGTGGCGGGGCGCCCGCTCACACCCAGCGCCAGCGCGCAGGCTTCGAACAGGGCCGACGACGTGACCGGCTTCACCAACGTGGCAGACACCTCCAGTTGCCGCTCGCCCAGCTGGCGCAGCACCTCGTCGCGACTGAACGCTGTCAGCATGAGCACCGTGGGCGTGGGGTGGTGGCGTGGCATCTGCGCCAGCCGGCGCGCACATTCCACACCATCGGTGCCGGGCATCTTCCAGTCGAGCAGCATCAGCTCGTAAGGCGCGTCACGCGCGTCGGCCAGTGAAACGAGGCGCAAGGCTTCGTCGGCGCTGTCGGCCAGCTGGGGCCGCAAACCGAGGGCACTGCACATCTCGCCCAGCAGCTCGCGCGCACTGGCGTTGTCGTCGACCACCAGCACACGGGCACCGCGCAAGCTCTCGCGGGCGCCCGGTGCGCGCGGCACAGCTGCATCAACCTGCAGGCCGAACGACGCGCTGAAATGAAAGCAGCTGCCCTGCCCCGGCGCGCTGTCCACACCGATCTCGCCCCCCATCAGGGCGACCAGGTGACGGCAGATCGCCAGGCCCAGGCCGGTGCCGCCGAAGTGCCGGCTGGTCGATGCATCGGCCTGCGAGAAGGGCTGGAACAGGCGCTGTTGCTGATCGGTTGAAATGCCGATGCCCGTGTCTCGCATCTCGAAACGCAGGCGCACCCGGTCGTCGCAGCGCTCGATCTCTCGAACGGCGACGACCACCTCGCCCGCCGAGGTGAACTTGATCGCGTTGTTGCCCAGGTTCAACAGCACCTGGCCCAGACGCAGGGGGTCGCCCACCAAGCGGGTGGGCAGATCGGCCGGCAGCTTGAACAGCAGCTCGAGCCCCTTGCCCTCGGCCTTCATGCTGAGCAGGTTGGCCAGGTTGTCCATGACGTCACCAAGATCGAAGGCGATGTGCTCCATGTCGAGGTGGCCCGCTTCGATCTTGGAGAAGTCCAGGATGTCGTTGATGATGCCGAGCAGGGACTCGGCCGAGCTGTGCACCTTCTGCACGTAGTTGAGCTGGTGCGGGGCCAGGCCGCTGTGCAAGGCCAGGTACGACATGCCGAGAATCGCGTTCATCGGCGTGCGGATCTCGTGGCTCATGTTGGCGAGGAACTCGCTCTTGGCACGGGTCGCCGCTTCGGCGACCTGCTGGACACGCTTCAGGTCGGTGATGTCCATCGAGATGCCGCCGACCGCATAACAGGTGCCGTCGGCACCCTGCAGCGGGAAGACATGGGTCTGGTAGATGCGCGCTTCGCCGTCCGGGCCGGACATCTCGTGCTCCATGCTCAGAACACACCCCTCGTCAGCGACCCTCCGGTCTTCTTCGGCCATGCGGGTGGCGGTGGGCGTGTCGATCAGCTCGTTGTCGCGCCGCCCCACCAGCGACTCGCCGGGGTGGCCGAGCACTGCGGCCAGGCGGGTGTTGTGGCGCTGGTAGCGCCCCTCGAGATCCTTCACGTAAACAGCGGCAGGCACGTTTTCGATGATGGCTTGCAAGGCGTTGCGGCTGAGCTCGAGCTCTGCCGTGCGGGTCTGCACCCGCTGCTCGAGGCTGATGTTGAGCTGGCGAACCTGCGCCTCGGCCTGTCGCCGCGCGGTGGTGTCGGAGAACACCGCCACCCCGCCGCGCACCCGCCCGCCCTTGTCGATCATCGGGCGCGCGGCAACGGTGAGCCAGCGGCCCTCGGGCAGGGCCGGGTTGCGCACGAAGAGGTCGACGTTGTCGCACGGCTCGCCGCGGATCGCGCGTGCCAGCGGAAGCTCGGCCGTCGGGTACAGCGTGGTCTGGTCAGGCAGAAACAGCCCGTAGACCTTCGACCAACTGCCACTTTCGCGGGTGGCGAACCCGATACCGAGGATCTTCTCGCCGGCCGGGTTGACCAGCAGCAGGTCACCATGCTCGTCGGAAACCGCCACGCCGTCGCCCATGCTGTCGAGGATGGACTGCAAGATGCCTGTCTTCTGCTGCAGCTCGGTGCGAGATCGCTGCAACTCTTCATTGGTCTCGGCCAGCAACCGGTGCGAGCGGCGCAGGCGCAGCAGAAAGAAGGCGGCCCCGGTCAGTGCCACCACGCTGCCCACCAACACCGTCCACAACCAGCGATGCTGCAGCTCACGCTGGCGCAGCAGCTCGGCGGTCTGCTGTTGCGCCCGCTGGACGGCCTTGGAAGCGTTGTCTTCTGCCAGCACACGCGCGTCGGCGGCTGCACGGCGCCACTCATCGAGAGCCGGCGCGGCCGGCGCGGCAGCCGACACCAGCAGCCCGGCCAGCAACGATGCACACCACCGCCACGGCACCCCAAGGTGATGGGCGCCGGCACGATCGCAGCAGGAAAGGGTCTGCATGGCTCGGTGTGGCGCAGGCATGCCCGCGCGACTTCTTGAATGTAGCCATTCCGCTGCAGCCCGACCATCGGGCCGACCCGCCCGCCGCCAGCACCTTGCAGTGCATCAAAAACCGCAGGGTCAGGCCGATGGCCCGCGAGGTTCAGCCCGGTGCGTAGTTCTCGGGGAAAAGCCGCCGCTCCACCGACTCGATCAGGATGTGGATCACCTTGATGTGCAGCTCCTGCACCCGGTCGGCAAACTGACCGCCCGGCGTGCAGATGTCGATGTCGGCCAGCGTGCTCAGCGTGGCCCCGGGGCGGCCCGACAAGCCGATCACCGTCATGCCGAGTTGCTTGGCCACACGCACCGCCGCCAGCACGTTGCCGCTGGTGCCGCTGGTGCTGATGGCCACCAGCACGTCGCCGCTGCGGGCATGGGCTTCGAGGTAGCGCGAGAACACATGCTCGTAGCCATAGTCATTGGCCACGCAACTCATGTAGCCCGCATCGCTGATGGCCACCGCGGCCAAGGCCTTGCGGTTGCCGCGGTAGCGCCCCGACAGCTCCTCGGCAAAGTGCATCGCATCGCACATCGAGCCACCGTTGCCACAGCTGAACACGCGACCACCACGCTCGAACAGGTCGGCCAGGCAATTGCCCGCCTGGTCGATCGCGTTCAAGGTGCTCTGGTTCGACAACAAGGCATCGAGCGCCGAACGGGCCTCGACCAGGGTCTGTTGAATGTGCGGGCTCATGAATATTTCCTTCAATCGATCTTGAACGTGACGGGCACCACCAGAACGCTGTCAACGCCCTTGCCCGACTTGGTCTTGGCTGCCGCGAATTTTGCGCGCCTCACGGCTTCCACGGCCGCCGCATCGAGCCGCGCCGAGCCCGAGCCGGTCTTGACGTCGACAAAGCCCACCGAATCGTCCGCACGCACCTGCACCCGCAGCATGACCGTGCCCTGCTCCTGGTTGCGCCGCGAGGCCGTGGGGTAGACCGGGGTCGGCGCCACCACATAACGCGCGGGCTGCAGCACCGGCTCCGGCCCGGAAGCGCAGGCCGCGAGCAGCAGCGCGCTGCTCGACAACACCACCCACCAGCGGCGTATCACCGCGGCGACACGCCGATCAACCAGGTGTGTGCCTGCCACACGAAGAGGCCATACAAGGCCAGACCGACAACCACGGCGATGGCATCGTTGGCTGCGGAGGGTGGCGCCCCCAGTACAGGCCGGGCCACGCGCCGCTTGAGCGAGATGCGCTCGGCCACCGCCCAGGCGAGAAAACCGCCGAACAAGAGCACATCGGCCAGCGTGCCATTGACCAGCAGGTGCGACAGCGCCCACAGCTTGGTGGCGACCAGCATCGGGTGCTTGGTGAGCGTCTTGATGCGCCCCGGCAGGTAGGCCGCCAGCAGCAAGGGAAACACCGGCAGCATCAGTAGCATCACCAGGTGGCGCATGCCGGCAGGCGGTGTGTACAACACCAGAGGCGACTGCCGCGCCAGGCCGTAGCCATAGACCAGCAACCCGAAGCCCACCAGCGACACCAGCGCGTAAACGCCCTTCCACAGCTTCTCGTTGCGCGCAGCCTGCGCGTCGCGCCAGGCCGGCGCCACGATGGCCACGGAGTGCATGCCGAGAAACAGCACAAGGCCTAAAACAAGCAGGGTCATGGGTGGCTCCAGCGGCAGCAGTGAAGGGGCGCAGTCTACTGGCTGTGGGTCACGCTCTTGGGCCGGGCCCGCGCACTCCCCGGCCACCATGGCAAGGCCTGCGTCATCTCCAACGCGACACCCGGAGCCGCCACCGGCGTGTAGCCCGGCAGCACAGCCAGGCGGGCACGCCACTCGGGGCCGGCGAGCACCGCGCACAGACGCTGCACCGCCGGGTGCTGCAGGCTGGGACGCAGGCAGACCAGGAAGTAATCTTCTTCGACCAGCGGCACGAAGTGCAGGCCGAACTCGGCCGCCGCCGCTTCGATGCCCAGGCCCACATCGGCCAGACCACTGGCAATGCTCGCGGCCACGGCGACGTGGGTTTCTTCGATGTGCTCAGCATCGCCCGGCAAAGGCTGCTCGGCCAAACCCGCCTCGTGCATCAGGTGGTCGACCAGCAGGCGCGTGCCCGAGCCGAGCTGGCGGTTGGCAAACCGCAGCGGCATGTGCACCAGATCACCGAAGCCGCGCACCTGGCCCGCGTGTTCGCGCCGCAGCATCAGGCCCTGGCGTCGGTGCACGCAGCCGATCAGCATGTGAAGGTCCGGCTTGAGCAAGGGCTTGAGTGCCTTGACGAACGTGGGCGCCGCGCCGTGCAAGGCCGGCACCGGAAACCCTGCCACCACGCACTGCCCTTCGTTGAGCGCACGCAGGCTGTCGAGGCTGCCCTGGAAGTGGATGTCGAGGTGCAGCGCGGCACTGCTGTCGGCCACTTGCTGAAGTATGGGCAAGGCCAGGCCGTGACTCGCAGCCACGGTGAGCACCTGGTGGTGTTCGTCGCGTGCGTCGGCGAGCACACGCGCGAGGTCGGCGCGCAAGGCTTCGATGTGCGGTTGCATGCGTGTGCGTGCACGCCGCTCGGCCCACAGCAGGCGCTCGGCAAAGGGCGTGAGCGTCGCACGCTGGCCGCGCGACCAGACGATGAGCGGCTCGTTGAGCACGTGCTCCCACTTCTTCAGCGCGCCCCACAGAAAGCGGTAGGAGCAACCCAGGTCTTGCGCCGCATGCTGGATCGAGCCGCCCTCGCGCACCGAGCTGAGCAGGTCGAACAGCGGGCTGCCCAGGCTCGCGCCACGTTGTTCGCCGGGCTCGAAGGCGTAGTGCAGGTGAACGCCGACACCGGCCGGGTCTGCGGTGCGAGGGTCGTCTTTGCGCTGCCGGGTCGTTGCCATGGCCATCTTTCGCTCAAAACACCAAGGTGCGCCAGCTCAGGTCGCCCGCGCGGGCCATGAACTGCACCGCCCCGCCGCGCCGCGTGCATTCGGGGATCAGCGGGGTGCCGGCCAGGCCGTTCGCCTGCAAGGCGTCGGCGCAGGCGTAGAACACCGCGCCGTGCGCCACCGCTTCGCGCATGGCATCGTAGATCGATTTGTCGTGCGCTGCCGCGTGCAGGGCTTGCGCCACGCCGGGCTGCAACAGGCGCACGCTGCGGGCCGTGAAATACACCTCCACCGGCATGTCGAGCGCGGCAGCCGCCGCCGCGTGAAAGAACGGCGTGGCCAGGCGGTGCGGCGCTTCGGGCTCGCACGCCCACAACAGAATCGCAATGCCCGAGGCCGTGGTCATGGCAACTCCCGAAAGGCTTCGGCATGGCGCGCCATCAGCGAAAGCACGCCCTCACCTCGCACCAGCTGCGCCCGGTCGCGCTCGAAATCGGCGAGGGCGAGGCGCGCGATCCAGCCTTCGCCGTAGGGGTCGGTGTGCACCAGCTGCGGCGCGTCGTCAAGCCGCGGGTTGAGGGCGAGCACCGTGCCGGACACGGCGCTCTTCACCGACACGATCGCCTTGGCCAGCTCGACCACTGCCACGGCACGACCCTGTTCGATCACTGCACCCACCGGCTTGGCACGGCACATATAGATCTCGCCGGACAGCTTGATACCCAGCGAGGTGATGCCCACCGTGGCCGTGCCATCGTCTTCGAGCCGCGCCCACACGTCGTGCTCGACGAGGTAGTAGAGATCGGCGGGGAACGACAGCTCATGCAGGTTCATGTCGACATCAAACAATGGCGGAGGGGTGTGGGAGTCGAACCCACCCAGCGACGCATGGCGCCACCCACCGGGTTTGAAGCCCGGCCGTCCCACCGGGGACGTTTCCCCTCCAGAAAGCTCAAGGAAGCTGGCTTCATGCCGCCTCCGCTTGAAACACCGTCGAGTCGCTGCGCAACCGGTGCACATCACCCACCCGTCGCAACAGCCCGACGTGATCGAAATACTCCAGCAGCTGGATCGCTCGTTTGCGACCCAGGCCCGCGGCGTCGCGAAACGTCCCTGCCGTGACTTCGCCGCCATGCGCTGCCCCCACACCGCGCGCCAAGGCTGCCAGCTTCAGCATGCAGGCGGTCGGATAGAACAGGTCTTTCACCACCTGATGCAGCTCACCACCACTCGCCAGGCGGGCGAGCGTGGTGCGCATCAAGGCTTCGCTCTCGTTCGTGGCGCGGGCCAGGTCGCGCGCCCAGCTGCCTTCAAAGCCCGCCGCCACCAACAAGGGCCCGATCTTCTGCGCCAGACGTTGGTCGGCGGCCGACAAACGCAAGCCGTGTTCGGGCAAATGCACGAAGGAGCCGCGCACCACCACCTCGCCTGCCGCCACCAGCGCGGCGAGCATCGCCCGCCACAGCGGCTCGGGCAGGCGCGGTGCGGCCAGGCGCCGCAAGCGGCCGGCATCGGGGCCGAGTTCATCAGGCCGCTGCGCGTGAAACACCTGCAGGGCCGCCAGCACCGCCTCGCGCACCCGCGCACGGTGCTCGGCGCCCAGCGCCCAGTCGCCCTCGGTCGCATCGACCGCCCGCAGGCTGCCTGCGGGCAAGGGCGGCATGGCCATCGTCGTGTCGAGGCCTTCGGCGCAGGCCCAGCGTCGCAAGGCCACACCATTCGACGCGGCAGCAAGCAGCGCGGCCAGCCGCGCCTCGGCCGACGGCTGCGACCAGGCCGCCAGCTCGACCAGGCGTTGCGGTGTGCGCCGGTAGCGCGTGGGTGCAAACGGGTCCAGCACCTCGCCACCGGCCAGCGTGCGGCTGGCCGAGTTGTCGCGCAGCACCACATGGTCGCCACGCCAGGCCGCGATCGGCTCGTTGAGCACGATCTGCACGCGACCACGGGCGCCAGGTGCGAGCGCGTCTTGCGCCTCGCCTGCGTCGAGCACGGCCAGCGTGCCCATCACGTCGCTGGCGCCGATGTGCACATGCACCGGCGTGCCCGAGCGCAGCGGCTTGGCCTCACCGTGCCAGAGGGTCAGCGTCGCATCCAGCCGCTGGGTGTCGAGCGTGGCGTGCGGTGCGACCAGCCATTGCCCCCGTTCGATGTCGTCCTTGGCCACGCCCACCAGGGCCACCGCACAGCGCTGGCCCGCATGGGCCTCGGTCACCACCTGGTTCTGCGCATGCAGGCTGCGCACCCGCGCACGCAAGCCCTTGGCCGAGGGCGTGATCGCCAACTCGTCGCCGATCTGCACGCGCCCCGCGTGCACCGTGCCGGTGACGACCGTGCCGACACCGGCCAGCGTGAAGGCGCGATCGATGGCGAGGCGGAATGCGGCACCTTCGGTCGCGCGGTGGGCGGTGCTGCGGGCGGCGTCGAACAGCAGCTCGCGCAGGGCCGCGAGGCCCACGCCGGTTTGCGCCGACACCGGCAACACCGGCGCACCGGCGAGCGAGGTGTCGGCGAGCAGCGCGGCCACTTCGTCTTGCACCGCCGCCACCCGCTCGGCACCGGCGCGGTCGACCTTGGTCACGGCCACCGCGCCGCGCGACAGGCCGAGCAGCGACAGCACCGCCAGGTGCTCGCGCGTTTGTGGCATCACGCCGTCGTCGGCGGCGACCAGCAGCAAGCCGTAGTCGATGCCGGTGGCACCGGCGAGCATGGTGTGCACCAGGCGCTCGTGGCCGGGCACGTCGATGAAGCCGATGCGTTCGTCGGCATCGGGTGCATCGAGGAAGGCATAGCCCAGCTCGATGGAAATGCCGCGGCGTTTTTCTTCGGGCAGGCGGTCGGTGTCGACACCGGTGAGCGCACGCACCAGCGTGGTCTTGCCGTGGTCGATGTGACCGGCGGTGCCAACGATCATGAGGCGAGCAGCTCGCGCAAGCGCGGCAGTTGGGCGACGAAGGGGCCGCTGTCTTCGAGGCAGCGCAGGTCGAGCAGCAGGCGGTCGTCGGCGATGCGGCCGATCACCGGCAGCGGCAGGC
>NZ_JADMJX010000187.1:0-14551 GCF_018780185.1 Rhizobacter sp. | reverse complement strand
AGCAGGCGCAGCGTCGGCAGGTCTTGCGCCAGGCGCTCGGGCCGCAGGTAGAGCATCAGCGTGGCTTCGAGTGCGGCCAGCGGCAGCTTGCTCATGCGCAGCGCGCGTTTCATCGGGTACTTGCGGATGCGGCCCACCGCCTCCTTGCGGCCGACGATCAGGCCGGCCTGCGGGCCGCCGAGCAGCTTGTCACCGCTGAAGGTGACCACGTCGCAGCCGGCGGCGAGCATCTCTTGCGGCGTGGGCTCGCGTGGCAGGCCGTAGTGGGCCAGGTCGATGAGCGAGCCGCTGCCGAGGTCGGTGGCCAGCGGCACGCCCTTCGCGTGCGCAATGCCGGCGAGCGTGGCCTCGTCGACCGCGGCGGTGAAGCCCTGCACCGCGTAATTGCTGGTGTGCACCTTCATCACCAGGGCCGTGCGCTCGTTGATGGCGCGCTCGTAGTCGTGCGGGTGGGTGCGGTTGGTGGTGCCCACCTCGACCATGTGCGCGCCGGCACTGGCCATCACGTCGGGCATGCGGAAGGCGCCGCCGATCTCGACCAGCTCGCCGCGCGAGACGATCACTTCCTTGTCACGCGCCAGCGCGGCGATGGTGAGCAGCACCGCCGCCGCGTTGTTGTTGACCACCGTCGCGGCCTCGGCCCCGGTGATGGTGCACAACAGCTCTTCGACGATGCTGTCGCGGTCGCCACGGCCACCCGAGGCAAGGTCGTATTCGAGGTTGTTCGGCCCGGCCATCAGGGCCAGCAGGTGTTGCAAGGCGCTGTCGGCCAGCAGCGCACGGCCGAGGTTGGTGTGGATCACCGTGCCGGTGAGGTTGAGCACGCGGCGCATGCGCGGTGCGAGGCGTTGGGTGATGCGCTCGCCCAGGGCGGCCTCGATCGCCGGGCCCTGCACTGCCGCCACGTCAAGCGCGCCGGACAGGGCCTGGGTGCGCAAGGAGTCGAGCAAGCCACGCGCTTCGGCCGTCACCAGCGTGTGCCCGTGTTGGGCCACCAGTGCCGCCACGCCGGGCGAGCGCAGCAGCCGGTCGACGGAAGGCAGGTCCTTCGCGCTGGCCTTGGAACCGTGAACCACGGATTCGGCGGGCCGGGCCATCAGCGGGCCCCTTGGCCGGGTGGGGGCTCGGGTTCGCCGAAGAGCAGCATCAGGTTGACGCCCTGGCGCTTGAGCCCGGTCTCGGACACCAGCAGGTCGAGCGTGAGCGTGGCCAGGTCATCGGCCACCGGCTCGACGAACGGGTCGCGGTCGGTGTGCATGATCTTCAGGTAGTGGCCGCAGTCGTCGCAGGTTTCGGCCTGCACCACGGCGGTGGCCGCGCGGCTGGACGCGTCGCCCTCCGGCTCGGCCACGTCGAGCGACTGGTAGGCGATGCTTTTGGTGCTCAGGCAATGGGTGCACTTGATGCGCAGCATGTGCCACTGCATGCTGCACAGCGAGCAGTGCAGGTAACGCTGGCCGAGCAGATCGCCGCTATTTCGCGTGAGGCTGGCGACGGGGCGGCTGCCGCAGCAGGGGCAGGCGGTCTCGTCGTCGATGCGGCCGAAGGGCTGACCGCGGCCGTCTTCGGGGCGTTGCAGCACGCTGCTCACCATGTGCGACCAGTACACCTGCAGCGCGGCGGCAATGATCGGCGCGCTGCCAAGGTCCAGCCCTTTCATCACGCCGGTGAGCAGGCAGTCGGCCTGGCGCTCCAGCCAATCGGCGGGGCAGTCGGCCAGGTGCTTGAGCGTGTGCTGGGCGCCGCTGGGCGCCCTGGATTGCATCTCGGCCACAAGGCTGCGCAACACCGCTTGCCAGGCCGCATGGCGCGGCCATTCGGACGCTGGCAGCGGCGGCACGCCCAGGCGCGCGGCACGGTCGAGCGCATCGGCATCGGGCAACGGCACATCGGGCATGCGTGCCAGTTCGTCGTGCTGGGCCTGCGCCAGGTCGGCCATGAAGTTGAGAAAGTCTTCCATCGCGTGGCCACGCGCCAGCTGGCGCAGGCGCATCGCCCGCTCGGCGAACAGCGTGCTGCGCTGCGGCGCCTGCAGGAAGGGCGTCTCACCGCCCGCCTTGGCAGCGATCTCTTCCGGCGACATCACCCGCACCGTGGCGGTCACAGCCATGAAATCCACCTCTCTCGAAACAAGCGCGGGCGCCCGGGGGCGCCCGCCACACCATCATGCCTTTTCACTTGCCTTCAGTCATCTTGCGGTGCCACAGCGCATGGTTTTGCCGGGCCCAGGCTTCGGTCACGGTGCCGCGCGTCATGGCGCGCACGGTGCCGTGGACCCAAATCGCCGCGTAGACGTGAACGACCACTGCCAGGATCAGCACCACCGCCGCCACCGCGTGCAGCAGCACGGCAGCGCGCTGCAGCCCGACGGGGAAGGCACCGGTGAACCAGGGCGTCCAGAACATGAAGCCGGTGACCAGCATCACGACGAGGCTCAAGGCCATCAGCCAGAACACCATCTTCTGCCCGAAGTTGTATTTGCCCACCGGCGGCATCTTCGACTTGTCGCCGCGCAGCATCTCGCCCGCGTGCTGGCGCCACTCGCGGTCGGCATCGTTCAACACGTTGTCGCGCCACAGGCGGAAGAACATGACCAAAAAGGCCAGGAACATCACCACGCCCAGGAACGGGTGCAGGATGCGCGCCCACTGCCCGCCACCGAACAGGTGGGTGAAGAAGTAGAAGCTCGGGTGGAAGAAGGCCAGGCCCGACAGCCCGGCGAGCACGAACATCAGCGCGATCAACCAATGGTTCATGCGCTCGCTGTCGCTGTACCTCTGAAGCATGCGGCTCATGATGGCTCCTTCTCTTCAGGCTTCTCCTCGATCGGGCCCACCTTCATGTAGTGGAAGAAGCCCACCAGCACCGCGCCGATCATGCCGGCCACGGCCAGCGGCTTGGCGACGCCCTTCCACAGCGCGACCATCGGGCTGATGGTCGGGTTCTTCGGCAGGTCTTCGAGCTCGGGGCGGTCGGCGTGCCTGAGCACATACATCACGTGCGTGCCACCCACCCCTTGCGGGTTGTACAGGCCGGCGTTCTTGAAGCCACGCTCCTGCAACTCACCCGCACGCTTTTCGCCGTAGGCCACCATGTCGTCCTTGGTGCCGAAGCCGATGGCGCCGGTCGGGCAGGTCTTCACGCACGCCGGCTCCAGGCCCACGCCCACCCGGTCGGAACACAAGGTGCACTTGTAGGCCTTGTTGTCCTTCTGGCTGATGCGCGGCACGTCGAAAGGGCAGCCCTTCACGCAGTAGCCGCAGCCGATGCAGTTTTCGCTGATGAAGTCGACGATGCCGTTGGCGTATTTGACGATCGCCCCCGGCGCCGGGCAGGCCTTCAGGCAGCCCGGGTCCTCGCAGTGCATGCAGCCGTCTTTGCGGATCAGCCACTCGAGGCTGCCGTTCTCGGGCTCGACCTCGAAGAACTTCATCACCGTCCACGAGGTCGGCGACAGGTCGCTGGGGTTGTCGTACACGCCAATGTTGGTGCCGACCTCGTCGCGCAGGTCGTTCCAGTTCATGCACGCGACCTGGCAGGCCTTGCAGCCGATGCACTTGGACTCGTCGATGAGCTTGGCGACCTGCGGTGCCGAAGTGCGCACCTGCGGGCTGGGGGTGGTGGTGGCCGAGCGGGCGACCACGTCTTGTGATTGCATGCTCATGGCTACACCTTTTCGATGTTGACTAAGAACGCCTTGAACTCCGGTGTCTGCGAGTTCGCATCCCCCACGAACGGGGTCAAGGCATTAGCCAAGTAGCCGTTCTGCGTCACGCCCTTGAAGCCCCAGTGGATCGGGATGCCCACGTGGTGCACACGCTTGCCGTTCACGTCCATGCCCTTCATGCGCTTGGTGACCACACAGGCCGCGATCACTTCGCCGCGGTTGCTGCGCACCTTGACCTTGTCACCTTGCTTGATGCCTTTCTCCTTGGCCAGCTCTTCGCCGATCTCGACGAAGGGCGCCGGCTGCACGATGGCATTGCTGCGCGAGTGCTTGGTCCAGTAGTGCAGGTGCTCGGTCAGGCGGTAGGTGGTGGCCGCGTAGGGGAACTCCTCTTTCTTGCCGAAGGCCTCGAGGTCGCCCTTGTAGACACGCGCGGCGGGGTTGCTGACGGCCTTGGCGTTGCTCGGGCACATCAGATTCACACCCACCGGCGTCTCGAAGGGCTCGTAGTGCTCGGGGAAGGGGCCTTCGTTCATGCCGACCGCGTGGAAGCGCGCCACACCCTCGGGGTTCATGATGAAGGCGCCCACACCTTGCTCCGGTGCGGCGTCGGGCCGCATGTCGGGCACGTCGGCGCCGCCGGCCCAGCTGGTGCCATTCCACGCGAGGTACTTGCGCGACGGGTCCCAGGGCTTGCCGTCCTTGTCGGCGCTGGCGCGGTTGTAGAGGATGCGCCGGTTGGCCGGCCACGAGAAGCCCCAGCCGGCGAACACCCCCAGGCCCGTCGGGTCGGAGGTGTCGCGCCGCGCCGTCAGGTTGCCCACCTGGCTCCAGCAGCCGGAGTAGATCCAGTTGCCGCAGGAGGTGGAGCCGTCGTCGCGCAGCATTGCAAACGCGGGCAGTTGCTCGCCCGCCTTCACCAGCACCGCGCGCGGGGCCTTCGGGTCTTTCGGGTCGGGCGGGGCGAGCACGTCGGCCAAGGCCTTGCCATTGATCTCGCGCAACACCTCGCTCGGGTGCGGCACGTTGGCGTTGAGGTAAGGCCAGGCCAGCCCGGCGATGGGCTCGGGCAGCGCGCCGCCGTCTTTCGCGTACATGCCGCGCAGCTTCACGAACAGGCGCGCCATGATCTCCGAGTCGGGCTTGGCTTCGCCCGGTGGGTCGACGGCTTTTTCCTTCCAGTTGATGACGCGGCTGGAGTTGGTGAAGCTGCCGGTCTCTTCGGCAAAACAGCTGGTCGGGAAGCGGAACACCTCGGTCTTGATCTCCGCCGCGTTGACGTCGTTCAAGGGGCCGAAGTTCTTCCAGAACTCGCTGGTTTCGGTCTCCAGCGGGTCCATCACCACCAGGTACTTCAGCTTGGCCAGCGCCTGCGAGAGCTTCTTCTTGTTGGGCACCGCCGCCAGCGGGTTGAAGCCCTGCACGAGGAAGCCGTTGACCTTGCCCTGGTGCATGCGCTCGAAGATGGCGAGCACGTCGTAACCCGTGTCGCGCTTGGGCATCCAGTCGTAGGCGAAGTTGTTCTCCGGCGTGGCGGCATTGCCGTAGTAGGCCTTCATCAGGCTGGTGTGCCACTTCGGGAAGTTCTGCGTGAAGGCCATCTGCCCGGGGCGCATGGGCTTGCCGGTGCGCGAGGCCAGGTAGGTGGCGCGGTCGACATCGGCATCGGTGGGCGCACTCAGGTAGCCCGAGAGCACCTCGGAGTAGGCGCACATGTCGGTGATGCCCTGCACGTTGGCATGGCCGCGCAGCGCGTTGATGCCGCCACCCGGCCGGCCCATGTTGCCCAGCAGCAGCTGGATCATGGCCATGGTGCGGATGTTCTGGCTGCCCACCGAGTGCTGTGTCCAGCCGAGCGCGTAGCAGATCGTCATCACCTTGTCGGGTGTCGACGTCTCGCCCAGCATCTGCGCGATCTTCAGGAACTGGTCCTTGGGCGTGCCGGTGATCTTGCTCACCAGCTCGGGCGTGTAGCGCGAAAAATGCGCCTTCATCTGCTGGTAGACACACAACGGGTCTTGCAAGGTCTCGTCGACCTTCACGAAACCGTCGTCACCCACCTGGTAGCCCCAGCTCGCCTTGTTGTACGAGCGCTTGGCCTCGTCGTAGCCGCTGAAGAAGCCGTTGTCGTACTTGTACTCGGGCTTCACCAGGAAGGCCACGTCGGTGTTCAGCTTGACGTAGTCGAGGTGGATCTTGTTGTTCGACAGCAGGTAGTTGATGACGCCGGCCAGGAAGGCGATGTCGGTGCCCACGCGGATGGGCGCATACACATCGGCCACCGCGGCGCTGCGCGTGAAGCGCGGGTCGACCACGATGAGCTTGGCCTTGCGTGTTTGCATGGCCTCGGTCACCCACTTGAAACCGCAGGGGTGTGCTTCGGCGGCATTGCCGCCCATGATCAGGACGAGATCGGCATTCTTGATATCGGTCCAAGAATTCGTCATCGCTCCGCGACCGAAAGTCGGGCCCAGACTGGACACCGTCGGCGCGTGTCAGATACGTGCTTGCGTATCGAGTGCGACCATCCCCAGGCCGCGAGCGACCTTGACAGACAGATAACCGGATTCGTTGGACGCCGCCGAAGACATCAGCATCGCGGTGCTGTTCCAGCGGTTGACCGTGACGCCCTTGTCGTTGGTCTTGATGAAGTTGGCGTCGCGGTCGGCCTTCATGTGGCGGGCCACGCGGGTCAGCGCGTCTTCCCACGACAGGCGCTTCCATTCGTTGCTGCCGGCCTCGCGCACCTGCGGGAACTTCACGCGGCTGCTGCTCTGGATCATGTCCATCACGCCGGCGCCCTTGGGGCACAGCGTGCCGCGGTTCACCGGGTGGTCGGGGTCGCCTTCCACGTAGAGGATCGACGACTTGACGTTCTTCGCCTTGTCGCCGAGCGTGTACATGATGAGCCCGCAGCTCACAGAGCAATAGGGGCAGGTACTGCGGGTCTCGGTGGTGCGGGCCAGCTTGAAGCTGCGCGTTTCAGCCAAGGCGGCCGTGGGCGAGAAGCCCAGCGCGACCAGGCTGGAGCCGACCAGCCCCGCTCCACTGACCCGGAAGAACCCTCTCCGGTCCAAGTCCATGGTTCGTTTCTCCTCAGAGCGTCTGACCCGCAAGGGCATGACATGCCTGCGGCAGTGCAAGGGTCATTTGACACCGTCGGCCCGGCGCCCGCGTAAGCGGCATCCCTTATGAACGGCGGTGCCAATGATGGCGGCCCCGACGGGCCTACTTTTCAATCAACCACTGGATGACGTACTTGGCCGCGAAGCCCACCATGCCCAGCCCCAGGCCGAGAAACAGCACGAAGGTACCGAACCGGCCCGCCTTCGACTCCCACGCCAGCTGCCCGATGATGAACAGCATGTAGAGCATGAAGGCACCCAGCCCGAAGGTGAGGCCAAAGCCCGAGATCTGTGCTTCGGTGAAGCCAAACATCAGCGGCTCTCTTCAGGGCCCAGACCGGACCATTGGCTGTCGCGCGGCGGCAGGCTGGCCGGGTCGACCAGGTCACGGTAGGCGTGCCAGCTGGCGTGGCCCAGCATCGGCATCACCAGGATCAAGCCGACGAACAGCGACGCCAGGCCGAGCATCGTGAAGCCCACGATCAGCGCGGCCCACAGCCCGAGCGGCAGCGGGTTGGCGAGCACCGTGCGCCAGCTGGTGAGCACCGCCTGCAGCAGGCCGATGCGGCGGTCCAGCAGCAAGGGCATCGACACCACGCTCGACGCAAAGATCGGTGCGGCCAGCACCCCGCCCAGCGCCAGCCAGGCTTCGAACAACCAGCCCTCCCGGGCCAGCACCACGTGGCGCACGAAATCCATCGGCGTGTGGATCGGAACCGGCGCAAACAAGGTGATCAGCGCCGCCGAAGTGAGCACCCAGCCGGTGCTGGCCAGCGCCAGCAGTGCGCCAAACTGGACCATGCACCAGTAGTCGTTGCCCCATTTGTTGATGTGGCTGTGCTGCCAGTTGAGCCAGGTCCTGGCCACCACGGCCAGGCCCGGTTTTTCACGCCGCTCGATCGCGCGGCTCAGGGCATACAGGCTGGTCGCCAGCACCGGCGCCACCACCAGAAAGCCCGACAAGGCCCCGGCCAGCAGCCAGAAGCGGTTGTGGGCCACCGCCATGATGGCCGCGCCGGCCAGCGCCAGCACCACACCATGGGCGATGCTGATCCAACCGGCACGAGCCATGTCGCGCCAGGCCAGCACGAGCCAGACCAGCGGGCGGTCCAGCGCAATACTGCGCACGGTGGGAAGGGTGTCTGGGGCTGGGTTCATGGATCGCCTGATCGTGTGGCCGGCGACAGTGTAGACACCCCCTTGCGCACACCAGGCTGTGCGCACGGCAACACCGCACACACCGAGCCGCCCTGACAACGACCCGCCTCAACCCGACAGCCCTGCAGCCGATAACCCGACCATGAGCGCAGCCGCCCCCACCCCCTGCACCGCCGAGCCAGAGGCCCTGGAAGCGCTGCTGGACGGCATCGACCGTGGCATCGAATCACACCTCGCCTGGAACCAGCGCCTCTTGCGCTGTGCACTGCTGCGCGAGCCACCCGGTGACGACGTGCTGCACCCCCGCGCGCACACGCTGTGCTGCTTCGGGCAGTGGTTGCACAGCCACCGGGCCCAGCTCGACAACATCGACCCGGTGCTCGCCGAACAGACTGCCTCGTCGCACCAGTCGATGCACGACGCGGTGCGCCGCATGTGTGAGCAGCTGCTGCTCGGTCAGGCGGCATCGGCCGACGACCTGCTCGCCTACGAGCACGGGCAGAGCACCATGGTGATGGTGCTCAACGCGTTGCGCGAGCGCACCTCGCGGGCCACGACGCAGCTCGACGTGCTCACCGGCCTGCCGCTGCGTCATGGCCTGGAGCACATGTTCAGCCTGCGCCGCAAAGACGCGCGGCGCGGCGAAGCCGTGCTCTGGGTGGCCATGATCGATGTGGACCGCTTCAAGCTCGTCAACGACACCCACGGCCACGCCGTCGGCGACATCGCACTCCAGCACATCGCAAAGCGCCTGGCCGGCTGCATGCGCGAGACCGACTCGCTCTTTCGCTTCGGCGGCGAGGAGTTCCTGGCCTTGCTGATGGTGCGCGAGCCCAGGGGCGCGGCCTTGCTCGCGCAGCGCCTGCTCGAAGCCGTCAACGCGCACCCGGTGTGCACGCCGTCGGGCAGCAGCCTGAAGCTGAGCGTCACCATCGGCCTGGCGCAGGTCGGCCCCGATGAAAGCCTCGCCCACGCCACCGAACGCGCCGACCGCGCGTTGCTGCAAGGCAAGGCGAACGGGCGCAACCAGTTCGTCACCGCGCCCGACGCGGGCTGAGCGGCTGCCTCAGCCCGCGCTGCGGACGTCGCCCAGGCTTGCCGTCCAGCCGACGATGCCGCCTTGCGCGCGGATCATCGCCAGTGCCGAGGCCTTGAACTCGGGAAAGTAGGAGCCGGTGGCCTCTTCGATGATCAGGCACTCGTAGCCGCGGTCGTTGGCTTCGCGCATGGTGGTCTGCACGCAGACCTCGGTGGTCACGCCGCCGAAGATCAGGTGGGTGATGCCGCGCGACTGCAGCTCTTGCGCCAACGGCGTGCCATAGAAGGCCCCTTTGCCCGGCTTCGCGATCACCACGTCACCGGTTTGCGGCAGCAGTTCGGGCACGAAGCCGGCACCCGGCTCGCCCTTGATCAGGATGCGGCCCATGCTGCCGGGGTCGCCGATGCGAAGGCTCGGTTTGCCGCGCAGGCGCTTGGCAGGGGGGCAGTCGGACAGATCGGGAGCGTGGCACTCCTGGGTGTGGATGACCAGCACGCCGTGCGCGCGGCACCAGGCGATCAACGCGGCGGCGGCGGGCACCACGGGCGCGAGCAGCGACACGTCATTGCCCAGCGTGGCACCGAAGCCACCGGGCTCGATGAAGTCGCGCTGCATGTCGATCATCACCAGCGCGGTGTGGGCCGGGTCGAAGCTGAAGGGGGTGGGTTGGGCTTGCAGCGTGATCATCAAAACTCCCGTTCGGGCTGAGCCTGTCGAAGCCTCTGGTGATACGCACACAGCCCATCGACAGGCTCAGGGCGAACGGACTCCATCAGTGCGCGCTCCCGCCCATGAAGGCACCGAGCCGGTTGCGATCGGCCTGCCGCGCATCGGCCTCGTGCACCACCTTGCCCTCGCTCATCACCGCAATGCGGTCCGACAAGGCCAGCAGCTCGTCGAGGTCTTCGCTGATCAGCAGCACCGCGCCACCGCGGTTGCGCACGTCCATCAGACGCTGGTGGATCTCGGCCACGGCCGCGAAGTCGAGGCCGAACACCGGGTTGGAGACGATCAGCACGTCGGCGTCGTCGCTCAGCTCGCGCGCCAGCACGGCGCGCTGCACGTTGCCGCCACTGAGCGAACGGATCTGCGCCAGCTCGCCACGTGTCTTGACACCAAACTCGGCAATCAGCTTGCGGGCGCGCTCGCGCAGCGTGCCGCCACGCAGCCAGCCCAGGCGCGCCGCCGGGGCGATGTCGAAGCTGCGCATGCCGATGTTGTCGGACACGCTCAGGTCACCCACGCAGGCGTTGCGCAGCGGCTCTTCGGGCAGGCTGCGCACCTTGAGGCGGCGGTTCTGCGAGCGGGTGCCGGTGAAGCTCTCCGACGTGCCGTTGTAGCCGACACGCACCTCGCCGGAGACGCGGCGCCGCTGGCCCACCAGGGCTTCGGCCAGCTCGCGCTGCCCGTTGCCCGAGACACCGGCCACGCCGACGATCTCGCCGGCATGCACGTTGACGCTCAGGCCGTCGACGGCGATCTGCCCACGGTCGCCGTCGACGGTGAGCTGCTTCACCTGCAAGCGCGGCTCGCCCCGCTCGCGGTCGGCACGCTGCGGCGCGGCGAACTCGCGCTTGGCGTCATCGTCGCCACCGACCATCTCCACCGCGAGTTGCTGCGGCGTGGTCTCGTTGACGCGGTGCGCAGCCACCAACCGGCCCTTGCGCAACACGCTCACGTCATCGGCATAGGCCGTGACCTCGCGGAACTTGTGGGTGATGAGCACGAT
This sequence comes from Rhizobacter sp., assembly GCF_018780185.1. Classification (GTDB taxonomy): domain Bacteria; phylum Pseudomonadota; class Gammaproteobacteria; order Burkholderiales; family Burkholderiaceae_C; genus Rhizobacter. The sequence continues at coordinate 3,833 of NZ_JADMJX010000187.1, read as the reverse complement.
GCTGCATTCGCCCGCATGCGCCCGGTCGCGCAACAGGCCCAACACCTCGTCGGCCTCTTGCGGGGTGAGCACCGAGGTGGGTTCGTCGAGGATGAGCAGGCGCGGCTTGAGCAGCAGCTGCTTCAGGATCTCGAGCTTCTGCTTCTGCCCGGCCGAGAGTTCTTGCGGCGTGGCGTCGAGATCGAGCTTGAAGGGTGTTGTCTTCAAGAACTCGGTGAGCGCGGCACGCTCCTTCTTCCAGTCGATCACCGCCGGCAGGTGGCCGCGTGCGAGCAGCAGGTTCTCGGCCACCGTCATGCCCGGCACCACCGTGAAGTGCTGGTAGACCATGCCGATGCCCAGGTCGCGGGCAATCACCGGCGAGTTGATGTCGTGCTCGCGGCCGTCGAGCAGCACGCTGCCCTCTTCGGCCTTCTGGTAGCCGACCACACACTTCACCAGCGTGCTCTTGCCCGCGCCGTTTTCACCCAGCAGCGCATGCACGGTGCCGGGCCGCACCTTGAGCGAGACCTTGTCCATCGCCGTGAAGGCACCGAAGCGCTTGGTCAGCTCGAAGGTGTCGAGCGCCAGCGCACCGGTGGCACGTGGCGCGGGGTCGAGCGGGGCGGTCATGTGCTGATCACCTCGATGACGGATTTGGAGTCGGACACCGCACCGAACACACCGCCCTGCATCGTCACCATCTTCAGCGCCGCCTCGTGGTTGCCGAGGTCGGTGGCGGCGGTGCAGTCCGACAGGATCAGGCACTCGTAGCCGCGGTCGTTGGCGTCGCGCATGGTGGTGTGCACGCACACGTCGGTGGTGATGCCGGTCAAGATCAGGTTGCGGATGCCGCGCGTGTGCAGCACCAGGTCGAAGTTGGTCGCGTAGAACGAGCCCTTGCCCGGTTTGTCGATCACCGGCTCGCCGGGCAGCGGCGCGAGCTCGGGGATGATTTCCCAGCCCGGCTCGCCTATGGTGAGGATGCGCCCGCACGGGCCCATGTCGCCGATGCCGATGCCGTTGCTGCCGATCTGGCGCGAGCGCCAGCGTTTGTTGGCCGGCAGGTCGCTCATGTCGGGCTTGTGGCCTTCACGCGTGTGGATGATGGGGTAGCCTGCCGCACGCATTGCAGCGAACAGCTGCTTCAGCGGCGCGATGGGCGCGCGGGTAAGCGAAATGTCGTAGCCCATCTTGTCGACGTAGCCGCCCTCACCGCAGAAGTCGACCTGCATGTCGATCACGATCAAGGCGGTGTTCTGCGGCGTCAGGTTGCCGTCGAAGGGCCAGCGGTAAGGGTTGGCGGCGATGTACTTTTCCATCTCAGGCAACCTTCTTCATCACGGGAACTTGCGACCCGATGTAGCTGCGGGTCGGCGCCGCAAATCCGCAGCCCGTGCCGTCGGTCACCTGCACGCTCGCCTCCCACGGCAGCACGTAGCGGCCAGCCGCCATGTCGTGCATGTAGGTGTAGGGGCAGTCTTGCGCCCCACCCTTCACCGCCACATAGCCACGGTGGTAGAGCTGGTAGATGTTGTTCTCGACACCCCAGCCGGCGCGCGCTTCGCGCACGAGGTCGGGCCGCAGCTCGCAGGTGATGATTTCGTCAACCCGACCACTGCCTTCGACCATCACCGTGCCATCGAAGTGGCAGAACATGCCCTCGCCCATCGAGTCGAATGTGCCGTCGCTGCCGCACATGCAGACGTTGGCGGTGTAGACGAGGTTGCAGAACGCATTTGCCTGGTTGGTGATCTTCCAGGCGTGGCGGATCGGCGCGGTGTATCCGGCGGTGCGCAAGAGGATCTCGGCGCCCTTGTAGGTGGCCTCGCGCGCCATCTCGGGGAACATGCCGTCATGGCAGATGATGAGCGCGAGCTTGGAGCCATTCGGCCCGTCGCACATCGGGATGCCCAGATTGCCCGGCTCCCACGGTTCGACCGGCACCCAGGGGTGCAGCTTGCGGTAGTAGAGCTGGATGCTGCCGGTGTTGTCGATGATCAACCCGCTGTTGTACGGGTTGCCATCGGGGTTGGCTTCCATGATCGAGAAGCAGCCCCAGATCTGGTTGTCGATGCAGGCCTGCTTGAAGGCCGCGACCTCGGGGCCGTCGAGGTGGCACATGATCTGTGGCGAGGTGTCCATGCTCAGGCCGTGCAGCGAGTATTCAGGGAACACCACCAGGTCCATCGTCGACTGGTTGCGCCGAGCCTTGGCAACCATCTCGCAGATGCGCTGCGTTTGGGCCGCCAGGTCGGCGGGTGTCTTGACCACGGGCAGTTGAAGCTGCACCAAGCCGATCACGACGCCTTGCGCCGATTTGTTCAAGCCACCGAGTCCGCTCATGTGTGTTGTCTCCTAGCGCGTCACGCCCAGCTCCATCGGCGCACCCTTCACGGTGCGTGTGGGCGAGCAGGTCCAGATCAGGATCACCAGGGTCAGCACGTACGGCACCGCATTGAAGAGGTAGTAGCCGCTGCTGATGCCCACCGATTGCAAGGCCGGGCCGAGTGCGCCCGCGCCACCGAACAAGAGCGCAGCACCCAGGCAGCGCCACGGGCTCCAGCGCGCGAAGATCACCAGCGCCACGGCGATCAGACCCTGGCCGCTGGACAGGCCCTCGTTCCAGCTGCCGGGGTAGTAGAGCGAGAGCGACGCGCCGCCGAGGCCGGCGATGAAGCCGCCCGCGCAGGTGGCGGCGATGCGGATGCCGTTGACCGAGTAGCCGAGCGCGCGCGCCGCGTCGCTGGAATCGCCCGCCATGCGCAGCACCAGGCCGAAGCGTGTGGCCTTGAAACCCCAGGCCAGCAGCGCGGCGAGCAGCACGCCGATGGGGAACAGCATGTTGATTTGCAGGGCCGACCTGATCTGCGCCGAGTCGCTCCAGTCGCCGAGGTTGAGCGACGGAATCTGCGGCGCTTGCGGCTGGATCAGCGGCTTGCCGAGGTAGAAGGCCAGGCCGCTGCCGAGCAACATGATGGCAATGCCGGTGGCGATGTCGTTGACCCTGGGCAGGGAGCACACGAGGCCATGCAACAAGGCCAGCAACGCACCGCACACGCCGGCGAGCAGCACGCCGAGCCACACGTTGCCGGTGAGGTAGGCACCGCCGAAGCCGGCCATGGCCGAGAAGACGAGCACACCTTCGAGGCCGAGGTTGATGCGGCCGGACTTTTCGGTGATGCACTCGCCGAGGCTCACCAGCAGAAAGGGGGTACCGACACGGATGGCGCCACCGAGCACGGCGACGAGCACGTTGAGGAAGATGTCCATGCTGCTCATGTCGTGGGCCTCATACGTTTGCCTTGATCACCGCAGGCAGCGGCAAGGGGGGCGAATGCACCTTCGGCGCCCGCGCCACAAACAACTTGCCGCGCAAGGCCTCGCTCGCCAGGATCAAGAGAAACGCAAACCCCTGCAGCACCATCACCGACGCGTCCGGCACATCCATGCGCCGCTGCAGCAGGCTGCCCGCCGCCCCGAACCCGCCGAACAACACCGCCACCGGGATCACCGCCCACGGGTTGTGCCGCGCCACGAACGACACCAGGATGCCCGTGTAGCCCAAGCCCGCGATCAGCGACGCATTGGCGTTGGTGTGCACCGCCGCCACCTCGATGCCCCCGGCCAGCCCGGCGCACGCGCCACCCACCGCACACGCCACCACGATGATGCGCGGGCTCGGCAGCCCCACCAGCAAGGCTGCCCGCGCGTTGCCGCCGACGATGCGCGTCGCAAAACCCGAGGTGGTGAAGAACAGCCACAGCCCCAACAGCACGCACACCACCACACCGAAGACCAGGCCCCAGTGGATGTCGGTGCCCGCCATGCCGCCGATGCGCAGGCCTTCGGCG
>NZ_JADMJX010000062.1 GCF_018780185.1 Rhizobacter sp. | reverse complement strand
TCAAGCAGGTGCACGCCAACCTCAACCCCGACCTGCAGATCATCGGCCTGCTGCGGGTGATGTTCGACCCGCGCATCACGCTGCAGCAGCAGGTGAGCGAGCAGCTCAAGGCGCACTTTGGCGACAAGGTGTTCAACACCGTGATCCCGCGCAACGTTCGCCTGGCCGAAGCGCCCAGCTACGGTCTACCGGGGGTGGTGTTCGACCCGGCGTCCAAGGGGGCGCAGTCGTTCATCGAGTTTGCCCAAGAGATGGTGCAGCGCGTCGAGGCGGTCTGATCGTGCTGGCGCCGCAGGCCCTCAACCCGCACTTCGACAGCGTCTTGTTGTCGCGGGTTGAAGACGCCGGGTTGAACGCCAGCGCGCCACCCCAGCAGCGCTGGGTCGACGGCTGGTTGGTGCGCTTTTCAGCCGGCAAGGCCAAACGCGCTCGCTGTGTGAACGCCGTGGCCGATGGCCGGCTGACGGTGGCTGAGCGTCTGGCCCTGTGCGAGCAGGTGTTCAAACAAGCCAAGCTGCCGCTGGTGATCCGCATCACCCCCTTCACCCGGCCGGCGCACCTCGACGACACGCTGGCGGCGATGGGCCTGCACAGCATCGACGACACCCGCGTGATGGTGTTCAGCGGGCTCGGGGGCCTGGCGGAGCCCGTTTTGCCTGCCGACCTGGCGGTGCACAACATCGGCCTTGACCCGTTTGCACAGCGGGTGGGGGCGCTGCGCGGTTCGCCGCTGTCGCAGCGCCAGGCTCACGCCGAGAGGCTGCTGCATTCACCGGTGCCGTTCACCGCCTTCGAGCTGCGCTCGCAAGGGGAGGTCCTGGCCTGCGGGCAGTACGCCGTCGAGGCTGATCTGGTGGGTTTGTACGACGTGTTCACCACCCCCTCGGCACGCGGCCGGGGCTGTGCGCGCCTGCTCTGCCAGCACATGCTGGTGCATGCGCGCGAACGCGGTGCGCGCCATGCGTACCTGCAGGTCGAGGGCGACAACCACCCGGCGCGGGCGGTCTACCACCGGCTGGGTTTCGCCGATGGCTACGCGTACCACTACAGGGGAGTTTGAGCCCCCCAGTCGCTGCGCTCCTGCGCCGCGCCCGGCTTGGGGCGGCCCGGCGCCGGGCGTTGCCGGCTCTTTAGGTCAGCCCGAGCGATTCGTCCACGCCCAGGTGCACGTTCATCGACTGCACCGCCGCACCGCTGGCACCCTTGCCCAGGTTGTCGAGCCGGGCCATCAAGATGGCCTGGGTCTCGTTGGCAAACACGAAGATGTCGACCCGGTTGGTGTCGTTGCAGGCCTGGACGTCGAAGTAAGTCGCTTCGATGGCCGCCGGGTCGCGCAGCGGCAAGACCCGGATGAAGCGCTCGCCAGCGTAGCGCTCGGCCAGGGCATGTTGCAGCTTCTCGGGCGTGGTGCCCGGAGTCAGTTGCGACAGATGCAAGGGCACACTCACGCTCAAACCCTTGAGAAACCTGCCGACGATGGGCATGAAGATCGGTTTGTGCAGCAGACCGGTGTGCGCCGCCATCTCGGGCACGTGCTTGTGCGCCAGCGTCAGCGCATAGGGCCGGGGCGAATCCAGCAGCGGGTCGGGGCCGGCTTCGTACTGCTCGATCATCTTCTTGCCACCACCCGAATAGCCGGTGATCGAGCTGGCGCTGATCGGCAGGCCAGCGGGCACCAGGCCGGCATCGACCAGCGGGCGCATCAACAAGATGAACGCACTGGAATGGCAGCCCGGGTTGGAGATGCGCTTGCTGGCGCGCAGCTTGGCACGCTGATCGGGCGCGAGTTCGGGCAGGCCGAAGGCCCAGTCCGCCGAGGTGCGGTGGGCGGTGCTGGCATCGATGATGCAAGTTTTGGGGTTGTTCACCAGCGCCGCTGCTTCCTTGGCCGCGGCGTCGGGCAGGCACAGGAAGGCCACGTCGGCGGCGTTGAGCAGGCGGGCGCGTTCGTCGGCGTCCTTGCGGCGCTCGGGGGCGATGCGCAGCACCTCGATGTCGCTGCGGCCAGCGAGATACTCGTTGATGCGCAGGCCGGTTGTGCCTTCTTGCCCGTCCACAAACACCCGGTAAGTCATTTCCATCACCCTCAATTCAATGAACCCGAAGGATAAGGCAGACGCATGACCCGTACTGAGGTTTTCCCTGTGGCCGCTGTGCCTGATTCCCGTGTGTTGCTCTTGCCCGGTTGGCTCAACTCCGACACACCGCATTGGCAAAGCCGCTGGGAGCAACTGCACGGTGACCAGCGTGTGGAACAGGACGATTGGCTGTGGCCCAAGCGCGGCGACTGGATGGCGCGGCTCGAAGAGGTGCTGCTGCAAAGCGACAAGCCGGCCGTGCTGGTGGCGCACAGCCTGGGTTGCCAGCTGGTGGCTGCATGGGCCGCACACTCGCAGCACACCCATCGGGTGAGGGCGGCGATGCTGGTGGCCTTGCCCGATGTCGAGCGTGACGACATGCCGCCGCAACTTACCGCCTGGCGGCCGATTCCGCGCCAGCGCCTGCCGTTCAAGAGCATGGCAATCGTCAGCAGCGACGACCCGTATTGCGCGACCGACCGCGCCGCGCAGATGGCGGCCGACTGGGGCAGCGAGCTGATGTCGATCGGCGCACGCGGCCACATCAACGGTGGGTCGGGCCTGGGTGATTGGCCCGAGGGGCGCGCGATGTTGCAGGCCTTGGCCGGCCGCGCCGTGTGATCGGCCAGAATCCCCGCATGGTCACCAAAAAACCCAAAGGCCTCGGCCTCGGCCTCGAAGCTCTGCTCGGCCCCAAAGTCAACGACAACCCGGCGCCGGCCAACGACGGCACGCCACGCACGCTCAAGCTCGACCAGTTGCGACCCGGCAAGTACCAGCCGCGCACGCGCATGGACGAAGGCTCGCTCTACGAGTTGGCCGAAAGCATCAAGGCGCAGGGCATCATGCAACCCATCCTCGTGCGGCCGGTGGGTGAGAACCGCTTCGAGATCATCGCGGGCGAACGCCGCACACGCGCGGCCAAACTCGCCGGCCTCGATGAAGTGCCGGTGCTCGTGAAAGACGTGCCCGATGAAGCCGCCGCCGCGATGGCGCTCATCGAAAACATCCAGCGCGAAGACCTCAACCCGCTCGAAGAAGCACAAGGCATTGCGCGCCTGGTCAACGAATTCCACCTCACGCACGAGCAGGCGGCGCAGGCCGTGGGCCGCTCGCGCAGCGCGGCCAGCAATTTGCTGCGCCTGCTCAACCTCGCCGAGCCGGTGCAACACATGTTGATGGCGGGTGACATCGACATGGGCCATGCACGCGCGTTGTTGCCGCTCGAAGGCGCGCAGCAGATCCTCACGGCGGCCGAGATCGTCGGCAAGAAACTCAGCGTGCGCGAGGCCGAAAAACTGGTGAGCAAGACGATGACCTCGCGTCAAAAGCCCCTGCTGCGCGTGGCCAAAGAGAAATCACGCGATATTTCACGCATCGAAGAAGAGCTGTCCGATGCCTTGACGGCGCAGGTCGAGATCCGCGTGAAGAAGCGCACCAAGCGCGGCGAGCAAGGCGAGGTGGCGATTCAGTTCGGGTCGTTGGATGAACTCAACGGGCTGCTCGAAAAACTTGGCTTGTCCAACGCATAGGCGTATCTTGAGCAGCGTGAGGTTGACAGAAGAAGCCCTGAGGAACTTTGTACGGCATGCGCCGCTCCCTTGCAGGGAGGGGGCGACGCGCCTGATGATGCGGTGCAAAGTGAGAAGCGGCACACTCCTTGCAAAGCTTGAACAACGGTGATATTTCGCTTCTTCTCAAGACATGATTGCTCTCACAATGACTCAAGCTTGATCGCAAGCGGCTGACGACAAGGAAAGCTCTGATGGAGCCTGAAGCGGGCTTCATCAGAACTTCCCCAGACGATTGCCGAGGTGGCCCCCGGTAGTTGTCTTCCTGAGATCTAGGAGGTCAGCATGGATGTGATCAGCCATTTCGCCGCTCGATTCGAGCGCACGCGTGAAGAGGAACTCTCACTCGAGGAGTACCTCGCCGAATGCAAGCGCAACCCGATTGCGTATGCCACCGCCGCCGAGCGCATGCTCAAGGCCATCGGTGAGCCTCAAAGCATCGACACGCGCAACGACCAGCGGCTCTCGCGGCTGTTCGCCAACAAGGTCATCAAGATCTACCCGGCCTTCGCCGAGTTCTACGGCATGGAAGACGCCATCGAACAGGTGGTG
>NZ_JADMJX010000260.1:28575-30568 GCF_018780185.1 Rhizobacter sp. | reverse complement strand
CGATCTGCCTGCTGATCAAGAACACCGACCAGCGCAGCAAGGATTACGGCAACATCCTGCAGACCTTCCGCCCCGGCCACGCCGACTACAGCTACTGGCACAAGTACGGCATCCGCGACCCGCGCGGCGGTGGCCGCTCTTCGGCCCGCCTGACTGCACCCACGGTGGCGGCGGGCGCCGTGGCGCGCAAGTGGCTGCAGCAGCAGTACGGCACCACGTTCACCGGCTACATGACGCAGATCGGTGACATCACCATCCCGTTCGAGTCGCTCGACCACATTCCCAACAACCCGTTCTTCGCCGCCAACGCAAGCGACATCGAGCGGCTCGAGGCCTACATGGACGAGTTGCGCAAGGCGGGCGACAGCTGCGGCGCGCGCCTCTTCGTGTCGGCGCAGCAGGTGCCCGTGGGCCTCGGCGAGCCGCTGTACGACCGGCTCGATGCCGACATCGCCAAGGCCATGATGGGCATCAACGCCGTCAAGGGCGTGGAGATCGGCGCCGGCTTCGCAAGCGTCACCCAGCGTGGCACGACCCATGGCGACGAGCTGTCGCCGCAGGGCTTTCGCAACAACAACGCGGGCGGCGTGCTCGGCGGCATCTCGACCGGGCAAGACATCACGGTGTCGATTGCCATCAAGCCGACCAGCTCGATCCGCAGCCCGCGCGAGTCGATCGACCTGCAAGGCCAGCCGGCCACGGTCGAGACCTTCGGTCGCCACGACCCCTGCGTGGGCATCCGGGCCACCCCCATCGCCGAGGCGCTGCTCGCGCTGGTGCTGATGGACCACGCGCTGCGTCACCGTGCGCAGTGTGGGGATGTGAAGGTGGACCCGGGCCCCATTCCCGGCCACATCGGTTGACTTCTCCCTGAGTTGACCAAGATGCCGCAGCCCATGCGGCATGGTGCACAGCTGCGCACTCAAGTTGCGCGCCTCACGGCCGAAGACCAAGCGTGCAACGCCGTTGTTGACGGCGTGCTGCAACCTGGGAACTCAACAATGAAAACTACCCTTGGCGGCCGAACCCCGGCCAGCGGCGACATGCCGCCGAATGGTTTTTTCACCTACCACGGCGTGTGGGCCCTGGGTGTGCGGCTGTTTCGGCGACTGCAGTTCAAGGCCAAGGCCGCGATGGTCTCGGTCATGTTCCTGGTGCCGGTGTTGGCGCTGGGGTGGAGCTTCTACAACGACAAGGCGGCATCGATCGAGTTTTCGGCCAAGGAGCGCCTGGGCATCGAATACATCCGTGACCTGATGCCCGCGCTCAAGCTCGCGGTGCAGCACCGCGCTGCGGCCGGCACACCGGCGGTCACCGAGCTGCAGGCCAAGGTCGACGCCCAGCTCAAGCTGCTGGCCGCCACCGAGGGGCGCCTGGGCGCGAGCCTCGGCACCACGCCGCAGTTCGGCAAGCTCAATGACGCCGCCAGGTTGGTCACGGGCCAGGCCGGCAAGGGCGACGCCGCCGCGCACGAGGCGCACACGCAGTTCGTGGCAGCCCTGCTCGACGTGCTGGGCCAGGCGACCGACGGCTCCAACCTCATCCTCGACCCCGACCTCGACACCTATTACCTGATGGATTTGTCGACCACGCGCGTGCCCCAGCTCATCGAGCTGATGGCGCGCATGCAGCTGGCCGGCGCTCAGGTTCTGGGTGGCGAGGCAGCGCCGGCGGCCGTGCGCGTGCTGGCCGACCGTGTGCCGCTGGTCGAATACCACGAAGACCAGACCCGCATCGGCCTGGGCAAGAGCACCACTGCCACGCCCGAGCTCACCGCGTCTCTGAAAGCCGACCCGACGATGAAGGCGCTGCGCGCCGTGGCCGAGCTGTCGCGAAGCAACTTTCTGGGCGAAGGCGTCAAGGGCGACAAGCAGGTCTATGCCGATGCCACGCGCTCGGCCATCGATGCGCAGTTCGAGTTCTCGACCCGCCTGCTCGACGACCTCGACCGCCTGATCGAAAAACGCATCGCCGGCATGACCTGGGTGCGCGA
>NZ_JADMJX010000260.1:0-28475 GCF_018780185.1 Rhizobacter sp. | reverse complement strand
GGCGGTGCAAGACCTCGACCGCATGACCCAGCAAAACGCCGCCCTGGTGGAGCAGACGGCCGCCGCCGCCTCGTCGCTCAAGGACCAGGCGGTCGACCTGGCTTCGGAAGTGGCCAAGTTCAAACTGGCCTGACCCGCGGCTAGGGATGCCACCGCCGCCGGCGCCCACCTAAACTCCTTGCTCGGCCCGCCCGTCGCCTACCGGCACGGCTTGGCCCCCTCAATCTGCAGTTTGTCGCAGCACCGGCCCGGCGAGGGAACCTCGCCCATAGACTGCCGCCTTGACAGCTTCAGACAAACAACAAGGCGTCGCCCCACGAGGGTGCTCGCCTCCAGGAGAGCGCAGGATGGGAACTTCAAAACGGCGGCTCTGGGTCGGCGGCTTCGTCGTCGCAGCCGTGGTGGCCGGCATCGGCCTCGCAGTGGCGCCCCGCATGGGCAGCGGCGCCAAGGACGCACCTTCCAAAGACGGCAAGAAGCCCGAGGTGCCACTCGAATTCACGGCTTCCGAGGTGGTGCGCCCGGTGGCGCTGACCATGCCCTTGGTCATCGAGTTCTCGGGGCCGCTGGTCGCGCCGCGCACGGCAGTGGTGCGCGCCAAGGCGGCCGGCACCCTGCTCGCACTGCGGGTGGGCGAGGGCAGCCGGGTCAAAGCGGGGCAGCTGCTGGGTGACATCGACCTGGCCGACCTGCAAAGCCGCGTGACCGAGCGCAGCGCGAGCGTCGAGTCGGCGCAGGCCGCCTTGGCCGAAGCCGAGCGCCAGCACGCTGCCAACGTGGGGCTGGCCAGCCAGAACTTCATTTCGCCCACGGCCTTGCAGTCGTCACAGGCCCGCCTGGAGGCGGCGCGTGCGCAGCTCAAGTCGGTGCAGGCGCAGCTGGCCACGGTGCGGCTCGGTGTGAAAGAAGCGGCACTGGTGTCGCCCATCGCCGGTATCGTCGGCAAGCGCCATGTGGTGCCGGGCGAGAAGGTCAGCGCCGAGCAGCAGCTGTTGACGGTGGTGGATCTGTCGTCGCTCGAACTCGCCGGCTCGGTGGGCACGCACGAGGTGTCGCAGCTCAAGGCCGGCCAGCCGGTGCAGGTCACGGTCGAAGGCTCGGTGCAACCGGTCACCGGCCGCATCGAGCGCATCGCCCCGGCGGCCGAGGCCGGCACCCGCTCGATCGGCGTGGTGGTCTCGCTCGACAACCGCAAGGAGCAGTTTCGCGCCGGGCAATACGCCATGGGCAAGGTGGTGCTGGCCGACGAGACCAAACGCCTCACGCTGCCGGCCTCGGCCATTGGCAGCACCTCGGGGCAGGAGCAGGTGTGGGTGATCGAAGGTGGCGCGCTGTTGCGCCGGGCCATCACCACAGGGCGGCGCGACGACACGCAAGCGCGTGTTGAAGTGCTGCAGGGTTTGACGCCCGACTCCACGGTGCTGGCCGCGCGATTCGACAACCTGCGTGACGGCGCCAAGGCGGCCGTGGTGGCGGCCAAGACGGCGTCGTCGGTGTCATCGGTGTCGGTGGCCAGCTCGGCCTCCGGCCCGTCGGTTCAGAAATAAGAGGCCGCACCATGTGGATGACCCGTGTGGCGATCAACAACCCCGTCTTCGCCACCATGGTGATGGTCGCGCTGTGCGTGCTGGGGCTGTTTTCTTACAGCAAGCTCGGCCTGGAGCAGATGCCCGACGTCTCGCCGCCGGTCGCGTTTGTCGACGTGGCCTACCCCGGGGCCTCGCCCGAGGCGGTGGAGCGTGAGATCACCAAGCTGATCGAGGAGTCGCTCAACAGCATTGCCGGCGTCAAGCAGATCACCTCGCGCAGCTTCGAGGGCCGCAGCCAGACCAGCGTGCAGTTCACGCTCAACGCCGACATGGCGCGTGCCATGCAAGACGTGCGCGACCGCCTGGGCGTGGTGCAGTCATCGTTCCCACGCGACGCCAAGATGCCCACCGTCTCGCGCTTCGACAACGACAACAGCCAGCCGGTGGTCGTGATGGCGCTCTTGTCCAAGACCCGCAGCGCGCGTGAGTTGTCGCTGGTGGCCGACCAGACCGTCAGCAAGCGGTTTCAGCGGGTGGAGGGCGTGGCCAAGATCGACATCACCGGCCTGTCGACGCGCGAAGTGCGCATCGACCTCGACCCGGCGCGCCTGCGTGCCTATGGCATCACGCCGGCGCAGGTGAGCACCGCGCTCGCCCAGGCCAACAGCGACCAGCCGGTGGGCCTGCTCACCAATGCGACGCAAGACGCCATCCTGCGGGTCGAAGGGCGGGTGCGCGACCCCAAGCAGTTTGTCGACGTGGTGGTCGGCCACCGTGGCGGCGCGCCGGTGACGCTGGGCGATTTGGGCACGCTGGTCGAGCGCGAGAAAGAGCCCGAGTCGTTCTCGCGCATCAACGGCCAGCGCGCCATCACCTTCAACGTGTTCAAGCAGCAAGACGCCAACATCGTGGCCACCGGCGAGGCCGTCAAGGCGGCGATGGAAGAGGTCAAGAAGACCCTGCCTTCGGGCATGGAGATGCAGCTCATCTACGCCAACAGCGACTTCGTGAAAGGCTCGCTCAGCGGCCTGCAGCACACGCTGATCGAAGGCGCGTTGCTGACGGTGGCGATCGTGTTCCTGTTCTTGCACTCTTGGCGCAGCACCATCATCACCGGGCTCACGCTGCCGATTGCGGTGATCTCGAGCTTCATCGCCATCTATGCCTTCGGCTTCACGCTCAACTTCATGACGATGATGGCGTTGAGCTTGTGCATCGGCCTGTTGATCGACGACGCCATCGTGGTGCGAGAAAACATCGTGCGCCACGTGAACATGGGCAAGGACCACCACACCGCCGCACGCGAAGGCACCGACGAGATCGGGCTGGCGGTGATGGCCACCACCTTTGCCATCTGCGCGGTGTTCACGCCGGTGGCCTTCATGGGCGGCATCGTCGGCAAGTTCTTCTTCCCCTTCGGTGTGACGGTCACGGTGGCGGTGCTGATCTCGCTGTTCGTGAGCTTCACGCTCGACCCGATGTTGTCGGCGGTCTGGAAAGACCCACCCGGCACACGCCTGCGCAACCTGCCGGTGATCCGCCAGCTGATCCAGGGCACCGACCATGCGCTCGACGTGATGCACGTGCTCTACGAGAAGCTCATCCGCTGGGCGTTTTCTGATCGCCGCTACCTGCGCTTTCTGTCGCCACGTGGCGTGATCCTGTGGATCGGGGCGGCGAGCTTCGTGGGTGCGCTGATGCTCACGCCGCTGGTGGGCTCCGAGTTCATCCCGCAGACCGACCAGGGCTTCACGCAACTGTCGCTGCGCATGCCGATCGGCTCCAGCCTCGCGCGCAGCGACGAGAAGGTGCGCCAGGTCGAAGAGATCGTTGCCACCTTCCCCGAGGTGAAGACGGTGTCGACCAACGTGGGCGGGCAGGGCAACGGCTTTGCCGTCGGCCGCGCACAGGCCACGCTCAACATCGGCCTGGTCGAGCGCAGCCAGCGCAAGCGCTCGCAAAAGCAGGTGGAAGACGCGATCCGCGAGGCCATCGCCAAGATTCCGGGTGTGGAGTCGGCGGTGGGCTTCAACCGGCCGATCTACGTGGCCATCCTCGGCAGCGACCCCGAGGGGCTGACGCGCATTGCCCAGGAGTTTGCCGACAAGGTCAAAAAGATCCCGGGCATCGTCGACGTCGACCTGTCGGCCAAGCCGGGCCTGCCGGCCTACGCCGTGCGCCTGCGCCCCGGCGCGGTGCGCGAGCTGGGCCTGACGGCGCCGCAGCTGGCGTCTTCACTGCGGGCGTATGTCAACGGCGACATCTCCACCTACTGGACCACGCCCGATGGCGAGCAGGTGCAGGTGCTGCTGCGCCTGCCCGAAGCGCAGCGTGAGCGGGTCGAGCAGATGCGCTTGCTGCCGGTGGCGTTTGCGAGAGACGGCACACCGATCACGCTGGAAAGCGTGGCCACCATCGAGCCGGTGGTGAACCCCGACGTGATCCGCCGCCAGAACCTGCAGCGCCGCGAAGCCATCTTTGCCGGTGTGCAAGGCCGCCCGTCGGGCGACGTGGGTGCCGATGTGCAGAAGCTGGTGAAAGAAACCAACCTGCCGCCGGGCTACAGCTTCGACGTGGGCGGCGACACCAAGGAGCAGGCCGAGGCCATGACCGCCATGCTGGGCGCGATGGTGCTGGCGGTGATCTTCATCTACATCGTGCTGGCCAGCCAGTTCGGCAGCTTCTTGCAGCCGGTGGCGATCATGGCGTCGTTGCCGCTGTCGCTCATCGGCGTGATGCTGGCCCTGTTGTTCTGGGGCTCCACGCTCAACATCTTCTCGATGATCGGGCTGGTGATGCTGATGGGGCTGGTGACCAAGAACGCGATCCTGCTGGTCGACTTTGCCAACCATGCGCGGCAACGCGGGGCGAGCATGGCCGATGCGGTGCTGGAGGCCGGCCTGACGCGCATGCGGCCGATCCTGATGACCACCGGTGCGATGGTGTTCGGCATGTTGCCGCTGGCCTTGGCCTTGAACGACGGAGGCGAAATCCAGGCGCCGATGGGGCGGGCGATCATCGGCGGGGTGATCACCTCGACCTTGCTGACGCTGGTGGTGGTGCCGGTGTTGTATTCGTACCTGGTGCGGGAGAAGAAGGTGAAGCCTGCAGCCGATGTGGCGCCGGTTGTGGTGCCGGGGGACCTGATCGCGAAGTGATGCCGCCAGGATTCCCGCCTTCGCGGGAATGACGCGCGTATTTCCGTCATTCCCGCGAAGGCGGGAATCCAGAATCGTCTCAGGTGCTGCCGCGCACGATCAACTGATAGCCCACGTCGACGCTGGTCTGCGCCAGCGGCTCTCGCCGCATCAGCGCGAGCAGCATGCGTGCAGCCTCCTCGCCAATTCTGGTGCGCGGCGTGCGCACCGTGGTCAGCGGCGGCAGCATCTGGTCGCTGCCGTTCAAGTCGTTGAAGCCTGCCACCGCCACGGTGCCAGGCACCGCCACACCGAGCCGCAGCGCGGCCAGCAGCCCACCCTGGGCCAGGTCGTCGTTGCAGAAGAAGATGGCATCCACGTCAGGGTGGGTGCGAAGCATCTGCTCGAACAGCTGGCCACCGAGCGCCAGCGATGAGCGTTCGGGGTTGAGCAGCTCCAGCTTCGGGTCGTAGCGCCCCGCCTCACGCAGGCAGCGGCGGTAGCCCTCGGCGCGCTGCATCACACGCGGGTCGAGCTGGGTCGCGACAAACGCGATGCGCTTGTACCCGCGTGCGAGCAGGTGGGCCGTGATGGCGTGGCCGGCGTCGGCCTGCGAGAAGCCCACGCTGTGCACACCTTCGGCATGGGTGGTTTCCATCACGTGCACACAGGGCACCCGGCTCGCGGCGATGAGGTGGCGGCTGGCTTCGGTGTGGTCGAAGCCGGTGACGATCAGGCCCGCCGGGCGATGGGCCATGTAGCTGTTGAGCAGTTGCTCTTCTTCCAGCGGGTCGTAGTGGGTCACGCCGATGAGCGTCTGGTAGCCGGCGGGCAGCAGCGTGCGGTGCACGGCTTCGAGCAGGTCGACAAAGAGGGTGTTGGTCAGCAGCGGGATCAGCACCGCCACATGCGAGCTGCGCGCAGAGGCGAGGGCGCGGGCCGCCGGGTCGGGCACGTAGCCCAGTTGTTGGGCGGCGGCGCGCACGCGCTCCACCAGCTCGGCCGCCACGCTGCGTTCGCCGCGCAGGGCGCGCGAGACGGTGATGGGGCTCACGCCCGCGGCGGCGGCGACGTCGCCGAGGGTCACGCGGCCGGTGGCACGAGGGCGTCGGGGAGAGGGCATCGGAGGCTTGGGTTTACGGGTTACCCCGCGTGGGTGAGTTGATTCAGTGCCTCTAGGATAGCGCTATCCTGCGAGTGGCCGCAACTCTCGTCAGACGGGATCCTCCTGCTGAGAGCCTCTCCATCAAGGCTCGCGTGGCGCGGTCACATCGCTCACCTTTTTGCGGCTTGAGATAGCGCTATCCATTGACTGAGATGAACGATTCAGCGGTGTTCATGGGTGTCGCCGGTTGCGGCAAGTCGAGTGTGGCGAGCGCAGTGGCGTCTCGTCTGGGGTGGCGCCTGATCGAGGGCGACGACTATCACTCCGACACCAGCCGCATCAAGATGCGCCAGGGCATTGCGCTGGGCGACCTGGATCGCGCCACCTGGCTTGCCCAGCTCGGTGACGTGTTGGCCGAACACAAGCGCCGCGGTGAGCCGGTCGCGCTCACCTGCTCGGCACTCAAGCGCGACTACCGCCAGCTTTTGCGCGGCCACTGTGCCGGTCTGCGCTTTGTCTTTCTCGAGATCGACAAGCCCCATGCGCAGCAGCGTGTGGCCGCGCGCGCTGGCGAACACCTGTTCCCGGTCAGCCTGGTCGACAGCCAGTTCACCACGCTGGAGCCGCCGCATGGTGAGCCGGGCGTGCTGTGCGTCGACGCGCTGCGCAGCCTCGACGACCTGACGCATGAGATTGCCGACTGGCTGACGACAAGGAGCACGTCATGAGCCCACCCGTTCCGCGTGGCCGCGTGCAGCGCTTGGTTGAAGCTGCGATGGCCGTGACGCTGGCGGTGATGGCCTGCGCGGTGTTCCTCAACGTGGTGTTGCGCTACGGCTTTGGCAGCGGGGTGGCCGCGAGCGAAGAACTGTCGCGCTTGCTGTTCGTCTGGATGGTGTTCATCGGTGCCACGGCGGCGTATCCGCTGGGCGAGCACATGGCCTTCACCAGCCTGATGCGCCCGCTGCGCTCGAAACCCGTGGCCTTGAAGGCGCTCACCCGCTTGATCCACGCGCTGGTGCTGTTGACGTGTGTGCTGATGGGTTGGGGCGCGTGGCAGCAGGTGGTGGTGAGCCTGGGCAGCAAGAGTGTGGTGATGGGGTATTCGTCGGCCTTGCTCCCGCTGCCTGCTTTCTTGTGCGCCGCTGCGATCGGTGTGATGGCGCTGGTCGATCTCATCCGCGGCAAACCCATCGCCTTCGACCATCACGCTGAGGTGGAGTGATGTCTGCCCCCACGCTCACTTTGTTCGCTGCCCCCCAAGGGGGCTCAGGCCACCCTTGGGGCGGCCCGGCGGGAGTCCTGAGATGAACCAAGGCCTCGTCGCCGTCATCTTCATCGTCGCCATGCTCGGTTTCATGGGCATGGGTGTGCCGCTGGCGTTTTCTCTGGTGCTCACGGGCGCTTCGATGGCCTGGGTGCTGGGCTTCTGGGATACGCAGCTCTTCGCGCAGAACATGGTGGCAGGCATCGACAGCTTTCCGCTGCTTGCCGTGCCGTTCTTCATCCTCGCCGGTGAGTTGATGAACGCGGGCGGCATCAGCCGCCGCATCATCGAGATGGCCCAGGCCTGGGTCGGGCACATCAAGGGCGGGCTTGGCTTCGTGACCATCGGCGCGGCCTTGCTGATGGCCAGCATGAGCGGCTCGGCGCTGGCCGACACCGCCGCTCTCGCCACCATCTTGCTGCCGATGATGCGGGCCCACGGTTACCCGATGGGCACGTCGGCCGGCCTGATCGCATCGGGCGGCATCATCGCGCCGATCATCCCGCCGTCGATGCCCTTCGTGATCTACGGCGTCACGACCAACACCTCGATCTCGGCGCTGTTTCTCTCCGGCATCGTGCCCGGTCTGATCATGGGCCTGGGCCTCGTGATCGCCTGGAAGCTGCAACTGCGCCACATGAACCTGCCGCTCGGCACCGCGCTGCCCTACCTGCAGCGTGTGCGCGCCACGGGCAAGGCGTTCTGGGCCTTGCTGATGCCGATCATCATCATCGGCGGCATGAAGACTGGCTGGTTCACGCCCACCGAAGCGGCGGTGGTGGCCGCCTTCTATGCGATGGTGATCGCCTTCTTCGTGCACCGCGAGATGACGCTGCCGCAGCTTCACGGCGTGCTGGTGCGAGCCGCCAAGACGACGGCCATCGTGTTGTTTCTCTGCGCTGGTGCGCAGGTGGCGAGCTACATGGTCACGCTCGCCGACCTGCCGGCCACGCTCACCGGCTGGCTGGGCCCGCTGGTCGACCACCCGCGCTTGCTGATGGCGGTGATGATGGTCGTGCTGGTGCTCATCGGCACGGCGCTCGACCTCACGCCCACGATCCTGATCATGGCGCCCGTCATGTTGCCGATCGCCGTCAAGGCCGGCATCGACCCCGTGTACTTCGGCCTGATGTTCGTGCTCAACGGTGCCATTGGCCTGATCACGCCGCCCGTGGGCACGGTGCTCAACGTGGTGGCCGGCGTGGGCCGCATGCGGCTCGACGAAGTGATCCGCGGCGTCAACCCGTTTCTCTTCACCTACATCGCGATCCTCGCGTTGTTCACCTTGTTCCCGCAGATCGTGACCGCACCGCTGGTGTGGCTGCGTTGATCCCCCCTCACCCCAGAAGGAGACAAGCATGACATCACTCATTCGCCGCACCCTGATCGCCACCGCCGTGGCGCTCGCCACCAGTGCGCTCGCGCCCGCCTTTGCACAAGACATCAAGCCGCGCCTCATTCGCTTCGGCTACGGCCTGAACGAACAGTCGAACCAGGGCCGCGGCAGCAAGGTGTTTGCCGACGAGGTCGACAGGCTCTCAGGCGGCAAGATGAAAGTCCGCCTGTTCGGTGCGGGCAGCCTGGGCCCCGACGTCCAGATGCAGCAGGCGCTGCTCGGCGGTGCGCAGGAGATGATGGTCGGCTCCACCGCCACGCTGGTGGGCATCACCAAGGAAATGGGCTTGTGGGACACGCCCTTCCTCTTCAACAACACCCAGGAAGCCGACGCCGTGCTCGACGGACCGGTGGGCGAGAAGATCAAGGCCAAGCTCGAAGAGAAGGGCCTGGTGGGTCTGGTCTATTGGGAGAACGGTTTTCGCAACCTCACCAACAACAAGCGTGCGGTCACCAAGCTTGAAGACTTCGACGGCATCAAGCTGCGTGTGATGCAGAACACCGTGTTTCTCGACAGCTTCAAGACGCTCGGCGCCAACGCCATTCCGATGCCGTTCAGCGAGCTCTTCAGTGCGCTGGAGACCAAGGCGGTCGACGGCCAGGAGAACCCCTACAACACCATCTTGTCGAGCAAGTTCTACGAGGTGCAGAAGTACCTCACCGTCACCAACCACGTCTACAGCCCGTGGATCGTGATGGCCAGCAAGAAGTTCTGGGACGGCCTCTCGGCGGCCGAGAAGAAGGTGTTGATGGACGCTGCCGTGAAGAGCCGCGCGTTCGAGCGCAAGGACACGCGCGACGAGGGCGCCAAGGCCCTGGCCGAGCTGAAGGGCAAGGGCATGCAGATCAACGAGCTGTCAGTGGCCGAGGCGGGGCGCATGCGCGACAAGCTGGGGGCGATCAATACGTCGATCGCGGCCAATGTGGGCCAGGATCTCTGGAACGAAACCCAGGCCGAGCTGGCGAAGCTGCGCAAGAAGTGATGACAGCCCCTCGGCCGCGGCTACGCGGCCGATCCCCCGAGGGGATGCCGGCCGGCTTGGGGCGGCCCGGCGCTCGGCCGGCCCGGGCCGATCACCGCTTCACTGGGAGACGTGGATCACATCCCGCACCACCGGGTAGATCTGGCTCTTCCAGCGCCGCCCGCTGAACACGCCGTAGTGGCCCACGCCGGCCTGCACGTAGTGTGTTCGCATGTAGGGCCGCAGGCTGCTGCACAGGTCTTGCGCGGCGAGCGTCTGGCCGGTTGAGCAGATGTCGTCGCGCTCGCCTTCCACCGTCAGCAGCGCGGTGCGTCGGATCGCCGCCGGGTTGATGGTGCGCCCGCGAAACTTGAGCTGGCCCAGCGGCAACGCGTACTCCTGGAACACCAGGCTCACCGTCTCCAGATAAAACTCGGCCGGCAGGTCGGCCACCGCGAAATACTCTTCGTAGAACTTGCGGGTGTGCTCGGCCTTCTGCAGCTTTTCTTCGTCCGGGTTGGCGAGGTTGGCGTAGTACTCCTTGAAGGCGGTCACATGCCGGTCCTTGTTCATCGCCATGAAGGCGGTGAGCTGCATGAAGCCGGGGTAGACCTTGCGGCCACCGCCCGGGTAGCGCCAGGGCACCTGGCTCACCAGGTTCTTCTCGAACCAGTCGATGCCCTTGGTCATGGCGAGCTTGTTGACCTCGGTCGGGCTGATGCGGCAGTCGATGGGGCCGGCCATCAGCGTCAAGCTGGCGGGGGTCGCGACGTGGTTGTCTTCCGACATCAGCGCCACCGCGCTCAGCGCCGACACGCAGGGCTGGCAGATCGCCATCAGGTGGCTGCCGGGGCCGATCACGCCCAGGAACTCGATCAGGTGCTCGGTGTATTCATCCAGGCCGAAGCGGCCGGCGGTGAGGGGCACGTCGCGGGCGTTGTGCCAGTCGGTGATGTAGACGTCGTGGTCGGGCAGCACGGTCTGCACGGTGTCGCGCAACAAGGTGGCGAAGTGGCCCGACATGGGCGCCACGACCAGCACCTTGGGCTGGGGCGTGGCGGGGCTGAATTCTTTTCGAAAGTGCAGCAGGGTGGCGAAGGGCGTGACGTGGGTGGCCTCTTCGGTGACCGGGATGGCCTCGCCGTTGAGCATGACGCTCTCGATGCCGAAGGGCGGGCGCTTGTGGGTGACTTCGCCGAGCTTGAGCACCTCGCAGGCGGCAGCCAGCTTGCGGTTGTGATCCAGGTTGGCCCAGCCAAAGCTGGTGTCGCGCAGCATGGGCAGGCTGGTCTTGGCCAAGGTGCGCAAGGGCCACATCAAATCGGCGTGGGCTTGGTAGGCCTGGTACATCGTGAAGTCTCCGGCTCGTTTTGATGCGAGTGGAGTTGCAACTTGCGCGCCAGCAGAACTGCATTGCCATGCACAGCGGTGGCACACGGCTTGCAAGTCACGGGGACAACCGCCACCCCGGAGACACCGCCCATGTCGCACGTCGCCACCAAGGCCCCCGCCAAGACGGCCGCCAAAGCCGCTGCCAAGAAGGCCGCCGCCAAGCCCGCCCCGGCCTCGAAATCAGCGCGCAAGCCGGTGGCCACGTTGAGCCTGTCCAGCAAGAACTACTCGTCGTGGTCGCTGCGCGGCTGGTTGATGGCCAAGTTCGCCGGGCTGGAGTTCGACGAGGTGATGGTTTCGCCCGACGACGCCGACGCCCGCAAGGAGCTGCTGCTGCTGGCGCCGTCGATCCGCGTGCCGTGTCTCACGCACGACGGCGCCAAGGTCTGGAACACGCTGGCGATTGCGCAGTACCTCGACGAGATCAGGCCCGACGCTGGCCTGATGCCCAAGGACCGCATCGCCCGCGCGCACTGCCGCTCGGTCAGCGGCGAGATGAATTCGGGCTTTGCCAACCTGCGCGCTTCGTTGCCGATGAACCTGAAGGCCCATCACCCGGGCTACAAGATCTGGGCCGGCGCACAACCCGACATCGACCGCATCGTCGAGATCTGGACGGAGTGCCTGGCCACCTATGGCGGGCCTTTCCTCTTCGGCAAGCAGCGCAGCATGGCCGACGCGATGTACGCCCCGGTGGCCACGCGCTTTCTGACCTATGACGTGAAGCTCAACAAGCCCTGCCTTCAGTACTGCCACACCATCATGGCGATGCCGGAGATGAAGGAGTGGGTGGCGGCGGCCAAGAAGGAGCCGGACGACATCGAAGAGCTGGACATGGACTTTTGAGCGCGCGCGAAGCGACGCGCACATCAAGCAACGCCCGAAGCCCGGGTTTCCCGGGCCTATGGGTGGCGCCCCTCGGGGGCAGGAGCGCAGCGACTGGGGGGCTCTACTTCCAGGGGGTGAATGGCGGCACGTCACACGGTGCGGGCATGTCGACCGTCTTGAAATCCGCCGGGCTCACGATCTCCAGGTACTCCATGTCGGGCGAGTAGTCGAACAGGTAGTGCACGATGCCCGGTCGCTGGTGCACGCAGTCACCGGCCGAGACGAGCGTCTCCTTGTCGCCATACATGAACTTGGCCCAGCCCTTGGTCATGATCACGATCTGGAAATCCGCCTCATGGCGGTGCCAGCCGGTGCCCTTTTCGGGTGCCATGTTGGCCTTGACCAGGTGGGCAATCACCTTGCCGGCCGTGGCGTCGGCCACCCCCAGATCCTTGTACAAGAAGAAATCCCGCAGGCCGTCGCTGCGCCAGCCTGTGTCTTCTGGTTTCACATGCGAAAACTTGGTGGTGGTGGTGTCCAACATGCGCATCCTCCGGGGTCACAACAGTGGTGTTGGCGCATGCATGAAGCGTTCCATCGGCCGTGTTTGGGTCAAACGGTGATCTTTGGCCGTTTCTCCCCGTTACTGCGGGCTGGGTTTGGGAATCTTGTCTTAAGTATTCGGTCGCAGAATGCGGGCTGTGATCATTGAGAGAAAGACATGAGTCGCTGGGGCTTTTTCAAACATGCATTGCGCGCCGTCTTGCCGGCGCTGGCCGGCTTGCTGCTGGCCGCACCGGCTCACGCCGCCGACGAGTACCTGGACCCGGACAAGGCGTTCAGCCTCTCGGCCCGCGCGCTCGACGCCACCCACATCGAGGTGCGCTTCGACATCGCGCCCGGCTACTACCTCTACCAAGAGCGCCTGAACGCGCAGGTCGCACCCGTTGGGCTGCAACTGGCCGAGCTGCGCATTCCCAAGGGCAAGGTCAAGTACGACGAGACCTTCGAAAAAGACGTCGAGTACTTCCGTGAGGCCGTCACCCTGGTGGCCGTGCTGAAAGAGGCGCCCACCGGCCCCTTCAAGCTGAGCGTGGGCAACCAGGGCTGTGCCGACAAGGGCCTGTGTTACTCGCCGCAGAAGCGTGCCTTCCAGATCGAGCCGGGGCAGGGGGCGGGTGGCGCGCCGCGCTTCACCTTGCTGAGCGAGGCCCAGGCCGAGGCCTGGTCGCCCACGGCGCTGGTCGCGGGCAATGCGTCGTCAGCCTTGTCGGCGGCCATGTCGAGCCCTGCGCCGCAGGTCGGCGCCGCAGCCAGCCCCGAAGACTCGGGCGAGGTCTCGAAGGCCTTGAAGTCGGGCAATACCGTGCTGGTGATCGGCCTCTTCATGCTGCTGGGCCTGGGCCTGGCATTCACGCCGTGTGTGCTGCCGATGATGCCGATCCTGTCGTCCATCATCGTCGGGCGGGGCGGGCCGGTGTCGAAGGCGCGCGGGTTTTCGCTGGCGCTGGCGTACTCGCTGGGCATGGCGCTGGTCTACACCGCCTTCGGCGTGGCCTCGGCCCTGGCGGGCGAAGGGCTGGGCGCGGCGCTGCAAAACGTGTGGGTGCTGGGTGGTTTTGCCGTCGTGCTGGCCATCTTCTCGTTGTCGATGTTCGGGGTCTACGAGCTGCAGATGCCCGCGAGCCTGCAGAACAGGCTGACCCAGGCCTCGCAAGGTTTCAAGGGCGGGCAGCACCTGGGGGTGTTCGCGATGGGCGGCATCTCGTCGCTGATCGTCGGGCCGTGCGTCGCCGCGCCGCTGGCCGGCGCCCTGGTCTACATCAGCCAGACGCGCGACGTGGTGCTCGGTGGCACGGCGCTGTTTTCGATGGCGGTGGGCATGAGCGTGCCGCTCTTGTTGCTGGGCCTGTCGGCTGGTGCGCTGCTGCCGCGCGCAGGTGGCTGGATGACGCATGTGAAACACGCGTTCGGTGTGATGCTGCTCGCCGTGGCGGTGTGGATGGTGGCGCCGGTGCTGCCGATGCCGGTGGTGATGCTGCTGACGGCGGGGCTCCTGGTGGTCGCCGCGTTCTGCCTGGGCGCCTTCAAGGCCGTGCCCAAGCCGGCCCGGCCTGCGCGCCGGGTGGCCAAGGGCCTGGGCCTGCTGCTGGGCGTGTTTGCCGTGGCGCAGGTGGTCGGTGCGGCCTCGGGGGGCCGCGACCTGACGCGCCCGCTGGCACACCTGGGGTCTGCGAGGCCCCATGCGAGCGGGCCGGAGTTGAAGTTCCAGCCCATTGCCACGCTGGCCGAGCTCGATGAAGTCGTGCGCACCTCGTCGCGCCCGGTGATGCTCGACTTTTATGCCGACTGGTGCGTGGCCTGCAAGGAGTTCGAGAAGTTCACCTTCACCGACGAAGCCGTGCGCCAGAAGATGGCGGGCCTGACCCTGCTGCGGGTGGACGTGACGGCCAACAACGAGAACGACAAGGCGCTGCTGCGCAAGTACACCTTGTTCGGCCCGCCGGCGATGCTGTTCTTCGCGCCGGCCGGCGGTGAGCTGCCGGGCTCGCGTGTCATCGGCTTCCAGGACGCGCGCACCTTCAGTGCACACCTGGATCGGGTCGAAGCCATGGGCCCCACGCGCATCGGCATGAAGTGAAGAGGTCGGGCGGTAGGATCACGGCCCGACCATGCACGCCTCTTTGACCACCGCCCGCTTCGACCGCCTCGACGCCTTGCGCGCCGTCGCCATCCTGTGGATGGCAGCGTTTCATTTCTGCTTCGACCTCAACTACTTCAAGTTCATCCAGCAAGACTTCTACCGCGACCCCTTCTGGACGGTGCAGCGCTCGATGATCGTCAGCCTGTTCCTCTTTTGCGCCGGTTTCGGCCAGGCCGTGGCCTGGGAGCAGGGCCAGAGCTGGCAGCGCTTCTGGCGGCGCTGGGCGCAGGTGGCGGGTTGCGCGCTGCTGGTGACTGCCGGCTCGTACCTGATGTTCCCGCGCAGCTACATCAGCTTCGGCGTGCTGCATGGCATCGCGCTCATGCTCATCATCACGCGGCTCACCGCTGGGGCCGGTGTGTGGCTGTGGCCGATGGGGCTGGTGGCGATAGCGTTGCCGCACTACGTGCAAAGCAGCTTCTTCGACACCCGGCTCACCAACTGGGTGGGCCTGATCACCCGCAAACCCGTCACCGAAGACTACGCGCCGCTGCTGCCCTGGATCGGTGTGATGTGGTGGGGCCTGGCGGCCGGCCAATGGGTGCTGAAGAACCGGCGCGAGTGGGTCACCGGCGTGTTGCCGGCGACCCTCGCTCCGCTGGCCACGCTGGGCCGCTGGTCGCTGAGCTTCTACATGCTGCACCAGCCGGTGCTGATCGGGCTGCTGTTCGCGGTGCGCGCGCTGCAGTGAGCCCGACCGGCGAGCGCTTCACTCGCGCTCGCAGCGCCGCTCGTTCACCAGGCAGCGTGCATAACCCGGGTCGGTCTTGAGCAGGTGCATCGCCCGCGCTGCAAACGCGGTGTCGGCGAAGTCGCTGAAGAGCCCGTCCACCCCCA
Source organism: Rhizobacter sp. (assembly GCF_018780185.1). GTDB lineage: Bacteria > Pseudomonadota > Gammaproteobacteria > Burkholderiales > Burkholderiaceae_C > Rhizobacter. Next base: position 13,319 of record NZ_JADMJX010000260.1, on the reverse strand, counting down.
GCGCGTAGAACGCCAGGTACTCGTTGACCGCATTGCCCTGGTAGTCGCTCCCCAGGCGGCGCTGCTCGTTGCGGAAGGTGTAGGGGTGCACCACCAGGCCGAGCTTGTGGGCGTTGGCCACCACGTCGGTGGCGGGCAGCAGCTTGCGGTCGCGCTCGTCGATGAGGCCGTCGCCATTGGTGTCGGTGCAGGCGTTGTTGACGATGGTCTTGCAGGCGCTGCTGATCAGGTAGACCTTCCAGGGGCCGATGCCGTCGGCATAGCTGCGCACCTCGGCCAGGCCGGCGGGCGTGAGCAGGTCCTTGAACAGACCATTGCGGCCCGAAACGACCCAGTCGTAGGGCTTGTCATACGGTTTGTTCAGCGCAATGGAGCCATCGGCATTCACGTCATTGGCGTCGACCAGCTGCACCAGGCGCACGCTGGTGCGCGAGCGCAGGTATTTCAGGTTGGCGGTCTCGAACGACTGGATGAACACCGGCGCGTTGCGGTGGTTCCAGCCGGCCCGGCTCAACACCTCGAGCAGGCGGTCTTCGAGCTGCAGCCCGAGCTGCTGGTGGAAGGTCGGGTGCTTGGTCTCGGGGTAGATGCCGATGCGGCGGCCTTCTTCGCGCGACTTGCGTTTCACCAGCTCGATCACTTCGCTGAGCGTGGGGATCTGGAACTTGCCGTTGAACGACGCATCGCGCTCGGCAAACGGCTGCACGGCACGCAGCTGCTTGATCTCGGCCAGGGTGAAGTCGCTGGCCCAGAAGCCGTCGACCTCCACGCCGTCGAGCATCAGCTTGCGGCGGCGCTGGGCGAACTGCGGCAGGTCTTTCACATTGGTGGTGTCGACCAGGTTGGGCTCGTGGCGGGCGATCAGGTGGCCGTCCTTGGTGGCCACGAGGTCGGGCTCGACAAAGTCGGCCCCGAGCTGGATGCCCAGCGCATAGGCCTCCAGCGTGTGCTCGGGCAGGTAGCCATTGGCGCCGCCGCGGTGGCCGATCACCAGCGGGGCGGCGCTGGTGCCGTGGCGGTGGGCGGCCGGGTCGGCTGCGGCCGGCTGGGCGCAGGCCACGCAGGCGGTGGCGATGACCAGGGCCAGTTGTGCGGCCCGAGCTCTATTCCAGTTCTTCATGTTCCGGCTCCTCAAAAGTGTCGGGATCGGCGGACCTTAGAGACAGCTGATGACATCGCTGTGAAACGGCGCATGCTACGGAGCGCGCGCCTGAGCGTCACCGATTGACCTTGTTGGTGACGCGCCCTGACACATGTGTCAGTTGAAGCGGGTGGGGCCGGGAGGTACGGTGCAGCCTTCAGGGAGATCCGATGAGAAAACTGTCGACTCAACAATTCGCCATGGTTGGCATGCTGGCCACAGCGGTCGTGGTCGTCGTGCTCGCTGGCTTCGCCTGGAACTTCGCCCGGCAGACCGTCGCCGCCGCGGCCTACGTGAGCCACACGCACCGGGTGAGGGGCGTCATCAACGACCTGGAGTCGAGCCTCTACCGGGCCGAGGCCGGCCAGCGGGCCTACCTGGCCACGCGCAACACGCTCTACCGCAGCGAGCGCAACGTCGCCATAGAGGCCCTGGCGATGGGCCTGGCCGAGCTGGCCCGGCTTTCGGCCGACAACCCCGAGCAGACCGCCCGCCTGCGCGACCTGCGTCGCGAACTGGAGGTGCGCCAGCAGCTCTACCGCCAGAGCGAAGCCCTGATCGTCAATGGCACCGACTACTCGCCCGAGCAACGCATCGACATCGGCGCTCAGGCGCTGAGCAGCATTCGGCCGCTGATCGATGCGATGAACATCGAAGAAGGCCGGCTGCTGGCGCAACGCGAAGCCACCGAGCGGGAGCGGGCGCGCGCCACGACGGTGATCTTCGGCGCGTTTGTCGCCTTGCTGCTGGTCCTGCTGCCCACCATCTTCTGGCGCATGTACCGCGACCTGCAGGCGCGTGAGAAGGCCGAGGTGCAGGTGGCCGAGGAGCGCGCCTACGATGCCGGCCACGCCAGGGCGCTCACCCTCTACAACGCTGAAAACAGGCGCGAGGCGGTGCTCGATGGCACCCTGGCGTTGCTGGCCGAAAACCCGCTGTTCCCCGTGAGTGCGTTCTACGCGCATGAAGAGTGGGGCGGGGCGCTGCGGCTGGTGGCCTCGCGCGGGGCACCGGCCGACATCAAGACCAGCCTGCGCATGGACGAAGGGGCCATCGGGGCTGCCGCGCGCGATGGGCAGCCGGTCTACATCGAGGGCCTCGACGCCGGCACCGGCACCGGTTTGCGCATCGAGACCGGGCTTGCCACGCTGTTGCCCGCCGCGGTCTTGATGTGCCCGGTGCAACACCAGGGTCGGTTGCTGGGTGTGCTGGCCCTGGCCTCGGCTGCGCCGCTGGGTGACCGTGACCGCGAGTTCGTGAGCCGCCTGTGTGCGCAGCTCGCGGTGGCCTTGCACAACCTGGGTCAACTCGAAGAGCTCGCCCTGCTGGCCGAGCAACTGCGAAGCCGGGGCGAAGACATCCAGCGCAAGAACGCCGAGCTCGAGCGCGCCAACCGCATGAAGAGCGAGTTCCTCGCCAACATGTCGCACGAGTTGCGCACGCCGCTGAACGCGATCATCGGCTTCTCCGAGATCATGAAAGACGGGCTCACCGGGCCGCTCGCCGCCGAGCAGCAGGAGTACGTGGGCGACATCCACGCAAGCGGCAAGCACCTGCTGTCGCTGATCAATGACATTCTTGACCTGTCCAAGGTCGAGGCCGGCCACGTGCCGCTGGAGCTTGAGGCGGCCGAGCCCTTGCTGCTGGCCGCGAGTGCGATGTCGGTGCTGCGTGAGCGGGCATCGTCGGCCCGGGTCCGGTTTGCGACTCTGTGCCCGCCCGAGCTGGGCCGCCTGCGCATCGACCTGCGCAAGGCCAAACAGATCGTCTACAACCTGGTGGCGAACGCGCTCAAGTTCACTCCCGAGGGCGGCACGGTGGGCCTGTCGCTCGACCGGGTGCGTGCCGAGCAGGTGAGGGCGGTGCAGGCCACACCCGACACACGGGTGTTCCCTCCGACCGAAGCGGGTTGCGCGCACTACCTCGAGATCCGTGTGAGCGACAGCGGCATCGGCATCTCGCCCGGCAACCTGCAGCAGCTGTTCCAGGCGTTTGTGCAGATCGACTCGTCTCTGTCACGGCAGTACGCCGGCACCGGCCTCGGCCTGACCATGGTCAAGCGCCTGGCCGAGTTGCATGGCGGCGGCCTGATGGTGCACAGCCGTGAAGGCGGTGGCTCGGTGTTCACGGTGTGGCTGCCGTGGCGCGAGGTGGCTGAAGACAAGGCCATTGCGGTGCAGCCACCGCTGGTGGCGGCCACGCCGCTGCACAACGGCGCGGCGCATGGCGCAGGCCCGCTGGTGCTGGTGGTCGAAGACGACCCCCGTGCCGCCAACCTGATGCGCCTGCAACTGCAATCGCAGGGCTACCGCGTGGAGTTCGCGCGCAATGCCGAAGACGGCCTGGCGCGAGCCGTCGAGCTGCGACCCGACGCGCTGGTGCTCGACATCATCTTGCCCGGCATGGATGGCTGGGACATGCTCGCCCACCTGAAAGACCGCGCCGACACGAGCCACATCCCGGTGGTGATCGTCTCCATCACCGACGAGGCGCAGCGCGGTTTTGCGCTCGGTGCGGCGCAGGTGCTGGTGAAGCCGGTAACGCAGACCGAGCTGCTGGCCGCGCTGGCAGCGGCCGGTCTCGACGAGCCGCCTACCGACGCGCGTGTGCTGGTGGTCGACGACGACCCCAAGGCCGTGGCCCTGGTGAGCAAGCACCTGCGGGTGGCGGGCTACACCCCCTTGGGTGCGTATGGCGGCCAAGAGGCGCTCGACCTGGTGCGCAGCGACCCGCCTGCGCTGATCGTGCTCGATCTGATGATGCCGCATGTGTCGGGCTTCGACGTGGTGCAGGGGCTGCGCGGCCACCCCGACACCGCCGGCATCCCGATCATCGTGCTCACCGCCAAGCTGCTCACCCGTGACGACCGCGCCCAGCTCAGCGGCAAGGTGCAGCAGGTGATGGAAAAGACCGACTTCCACTCGCTCGGCCTGCTCGCCGAGGTGAAGCGCGCCCTGGCGCGGCAGCGCCAGCCCAAAGGCCTGATGAACTGACGGCGCATGCAAACCACCCCCGCCATCCTCATCGTCGACGACAACGCAGCCAACCGGCGGCTCTACCAGGCCTCGCTCAATGACCTGGGCGCCGAGATCTACGTCGCGGCCTCGGGCGAAGAGGCGCTCGCGCGCTGCGGCGAGCGGCACTACGCGATGATCCTGCTCGACGTGCACCTCTCGGGCATGAACGGCTTCGAGGTGGCGCAGACCATCCGCGACCGGCACGATGGGCTCGATGCCCCCATCGTGTTCGTCTCGGCGATGTACGTGCACGAGAGCGACACCTACCGCGGCTACCGGCTGGGTGCGGTCGACTACATCCTCTCGCCGGTGGTGCCCGAGATCCTGCGGGCCAAGGCGGCCGTGTTCATCCGCCTGCACCGCATGCGCATGGAAGCGCAGCAGCAGGCCCAGGTGGTCGAAAAGGCCTATCGAGAGCTGCGCACCGTGCATGCCGAGATGGAAGGCTTCAGCTACTCGGTCTCGCACGACCTGCGCACGCCGCTCGGGCAGGTGGCGGGCTTTGCCGACCTGCTGCAGCTGGGCCACGCCGGCGAGCTGAGCGCGAAGGCGCGCGAATACGTGGGCCACATCCAGACCGCGGCCCAGCGCATGAACAGCCTGATCGAAGACATGCTGCTGCTGGCCAACATGACCCGCGTCGAGATGCAGGTGCAGCCGGTTGATCTGTCGCACATGGCGCAGGCCGTGCTCACCGAGCTGGCCACCACCAGACCGATGGCCCACGCCGAAGCCCAGGTGCAAAGTGGCTTGCTTGCACAGGGTGATGCCCGGCTGCTGCGCGTGGCCTTGTCGAACCTGCTGTCGAACGCCTGGAAGTACAGCGCCGGTGTGCCGCGGCCACGGGTCGAGTTTGGCCAGGAAGACCGCCCCGAAGGCCCGGTGTTCTACGTGCGAGACAACGGCGCGGGCTTCGACGTGCGTGCGGCAGGCGACCGTCTGTTTCGACCGTTCCAGCGCTTTCATTCCGACTCGGCGTTTCAAGGCAATGGTGTTGGTCTGGCCATCGTCCAGCGCGTGGTCGAAAAGCACGGTGGGCGCATCTGGGCCGAGTCGGCGCCGGGGCGAGGGGCTTGCTTCTTCTTCACCCTGGGCCAGGTGTCGAGCCTGCCCACGGCGATTGTCTGAAGGACACATCGATGGCAACCATTCTGGTGATCGAAGACAACCTGCAAAACCTCAAGCTGGCCCGTCTGGTGCTGCAGCGGGCTGGGCACGAGGTGATGTCGGCCGACAACGGCGAGGCCGGCCTCGCCCTGGCCCGCGAGCAGCTGCCTGACCTGATCTTGATGGATGTGCAGATGCCGGGCATGGACGGCCTGTCGGCCACGCGCCAGTTGAAGGCCGACCCGCTGACCGCGCATGTCAAGGTGGTGGCGCTGACGGCGCTGGCGATGAAGGGCGACGCCGAGCGCATCCTGGCGGCGGGGTGTGACGCGTATCTGGCCAAGCCGTACCACTACAACGACCTGATCTCGGCGGTGGATCGCGCGCTCGGCTGAGGGGCGCACGGCTACCATCCGGGCATGAGCAACAAGATCCTCTTCGGCTTTCATGCCATCACGGTGCGGCTGAAGACCGCCCCCAAATCCATCATCGAGCTGCACGTCGACGCCACCCGGCGCGACCAGCGCATGAAGCAGTTTGTCGAGCGCGCGCGCGAGGCCGGTGCCAAGCTGGTCGACAGCGACGACGATCGTCTGCACAAGATGTGCGGCACCCACCGCCACCAGGGCGTGGTGGCGCGGGTGGAGGCGGTGGCCATGAGCCACTCGCTCGACGACACGCTGGACGCGGTCGAAGGCCCGCCGCTGCTGCTGGTGCTCGATGGCATCACCGACCCGCACAACCTGGGCGCCTGCCTGCGCGTGGCCGATGGCGCGGGCGCGCATGCCGTCATCGCACCGAAGGACCATGCGGTGGGCGTGAATGCCACCGTGGCCAAGGTGGCCAGCGGTGCCGCCGAGACGGTGCCGTACTTCATGGTGACCAACCTCGCGCGCACGCTCAAGGAGCTGAAGGAACGCGACATCCGCATCATCGGCACCTCTGACGATGCGCAGAAGTCGCTCTATGACCTCGACCTCAGCGGCCCGGTGGCGCTGGTGCTCGGCGCCGAAGGCAGCGGCATGCGCCAGCTCACCAGCAAGACCTGCGACGAGCTGGTGCGCCTGCCGATGAAAGGCGCTGTCGAGAGCCTGAACGTCTCGGTGGCCTCAGGGGTCTGCCTGTACGAGGCCCTCCGTCAGCGTGGAGGCTGAGCCCGCACCGGAACTCAAGACCGCGCGCGAGCTGTTGCTGCGCGCGCACCGGGTCTGCGTGCTCACCGGCGCGGGCATGTCGGCAGAGAGTGGCATCCCCACCTTTCGCGATGCCCAGACCGGGCTGTGGGCGCGCTTCAACCCGATGCAGCTCGCAAGCCCCGAAGGCTTTCGCGCCAACCCGTCGCTGGTCTGGGACTGGTACGCGAGCCGCCGCGAGGCCATGCGCGCGGTGCAGCCCAATGCGGGCCACCTCGCACTGGCGCGCTTTGCCCACGAGCACCCCGGGCGGCTGAGCATCGTCACGCAAAACGTCGATGACTTGCACCAGCGCGCGGGCAGCGTCGACGTGATCCGCCTGCACGGCGACATCATGCAAAACAGCTGGCTCGACCCCTGCCCACGCGACCCGGCCTGCGATACCGACCGGGCCACGCCCACCCGCCCGCCACGCTGCGCCGACTGTGGCAACCCCGTGCGCCCAGGCGTGGTGTGGTTTGGCGAAATGCTGCCGGTGGCCGCGCTGTCGGCGGCCGAACAGCTGGCGCAGAGTTGCGACCTGATGCTGGTGGTGGGCACCTCGGGTGCGGTCTATCCCGCCGCGGGCCTGGCCCACCTGGCGCGCCGATCGGGTGCGCAGGTGCTGATCGTCAACCCCGAGCCCAGCGAGATCGATGACCAGGCCCACCTGCTGCTGCGTGGCACAGCGGCACGGTTGTTGCCTTTGCTGTTCAACCCGAACTGAAAGCACTGCCATGCCCGTGATCGAAGTCCATCACCCCCTGGTCAAGCACAAGATCGGCCTGCTGCGCGAGAAAGACATCTCGACCAAGCAGTTTCGTGAGCTGACCAACGAGCTCGGCCGCTTGCTCGCCTACGAAGCCACGGCCGACTTTCCGCTCGAAAAGACACGCATCGAATGCTGGAGCGGCCCGGTCGAGATCGACCAGGTGCGCGGCAAGAAGGTGACGGTGGTGCCGATCTTGCGCGCGGGTCTGGGCATGCTCGACGGTGTGCTCGACATGGTGCCCAACGCCAAGGTCAGCATCGTCGGCCTGAGCCGCAACCACGAGACGCTGCAGCCCGAGCACTATTTCGAGAAGTTCGTCGGCCACCTCGACGAGCGCACTGCGCTCATCGTCGACCCGATGCTCGCCACCGCCGGCTCGATGATCGCGACCATCGACCTGCTCAAGAGCCGGGGTTGCCTCGACGTGCGTGCGCTGGTGCTCGTGGCCGCTCCGGAAGGCGTGACCGCTCTGCAGAACGCTCACCCCGACGTGCGCTGCTGGACGGCCGCGATCGACAGCCACCTCAATGAGCTGGGTTACATCATTCCCGGCCTGGGTGACGCGGGCGACAAGATTTTCGGCACGCGATAAGACCTTTAATCCCCAGGGGAGCACTCGGTCAAGCGGGTGTCACATCCATACCGGACATTCGGTTTGACGCTGATTGCCGGGGGGCTGCACACCTTGCTGCGCCGCGATAAATGACGTTACTTTTTCGAGGCTGCAAATGCCTTGACCCTCGCCGTGCAGGGACCTAAGGTCTGCCACTCCAGCGCATAGGAGCTCTCTGATGAAGAACCCGTTTCGCTTCTGGATGACCAGTGGGGTTGCCATCATGGTCGCAGCCGCCAGTGGTGGCCGCAGCTTCGCAGGCGAAGATCGTTTGACGCGCACCCGCGTCAGCCCGCACGGCGTGTCTGAGATCGTGCATCGCATCGAGGCGAGCGCACAGCGGCACGGCATGCATGTGCTGGCCTGCCTGCCGCAGCAAGTGAACGCCTTCACTGGTGAGTCGCACTACATGATCGTGCTCGAGTCGTCACAAGGCGGCACCCCGGTGCAGATGGAGACGCCCGATGCCCAGCCCGACTTGTTGCTGAGCGTGGTGCTCAAGCGAGGGCAGCAAGGTGGGACCGAGGTCTTCTTGCACGAGGGGGCATTGCGCGACCTGCCCGAAGGGCTGTCGGAGCAAGTGCAGAACGACCTGGCTGACTTGCCGGCCATGCTCGACGAGGCGCTGGCGGGCTGACCAGGCCCTAGACCCGCCCGCCCAGTTTGATGGTCTGGCGCTGGGCCCAGACGCTCACCACCAGGGCGAGCAGCATCCAGCCGAGGCCGATCCAGTGCAGGCTGCCGTACAGCTCCTTGCCGGTGTGGCCGAGTGCCGAATGCGCGGCCACCACCACACCGCCGCCGCCCGCACCAATCGCCTGGCCGAGGTAGATGGCCGAGGTGTTCAAGGCCATCAAGGCGGTGGCGAGTTCGGGCGCGGCCTGACCCAGGCGGGCTTGTTGTGCCGAGTTGGACGCGAAGCCACCCAGGCCCCAGGGTACCGCCACCAGCGCGATCAACACCACGCTCGTGGCCAGCGGCCACAGCAGCAGGCTGACCGCCATGGCGCTCAAGGACACCGCGACGATGCGCGCTGCCCCCACGCGGTCGATGTAGCGCGACAGCAGCAGGTTGCCCAGCAGCCCGAAGGCGCCGAACCAGAAGAACATGAAGCTCGTCTCGGCCGCATTCGCGCCGATGACCTGCCGGTAGTAGGGCGCCATGTAGGCGAAGAGCGAAAACTGGCCCGCACCCGACAAGGCGGTCACGAGGATGATCGCCATCAGCACCGGGTGCGTGAACACCTCGCGCCAGGCGGCCAGGCGCATGGCCGGCGGCTTGACGCCGTCGGGCATGGCGGCCCACACCCACCACGCCGCGCCGGCCGAGAGCACGGCCACCAGGCCGAAGGCCCAGCGCCAGCCGAACTCTTCGCCGATGAAGCTGTGCACCGGCATGCCCACCACCGAGGCCACCGACCAGCCGAGAAAGATGAAGATGATCGCGCGGCCTCGCTCTTCGGGCGGGGCGACGAAGCCGATGGCCGCAGCGGCTTGGGGTGTGTAGACCGCGGCCGCAATCACGCACAGCGCACGCAGTGGCAGCAACACGGCATAGTTGGGTGCCACCGCGCTCAGCGCGTGGCCGACCGCAAACCACACGAGCGAGAGCGTGAGCAGACGGCGGCGGTCCCAGCCGCCGACCAGCGCGGCCAGCACTGGGGCGCCAAAACACATCAACACCGCGGCCACCGAGATCAACTGCCCGCCGAGGGCCACGCTCACCTCCAGCGAGCTGATCAGGTCGTTGAGCGAGCCCGCCACCACCATCACGCCGCAGCCGATGGCGAAGTTGCCGAACATCAGCGCCCAGCGGGCGCGCGCAAGCTGCTGGTGCGTGCTCAGCGGCTCTGCAGCACTCATCCGCGCAGCACCTTGAGCGCTGCAGGGTTGACGATGCCGGTGGGGTTGCCGTTGACGAAGTTGATGACGTTGTCGAACGCGGCGCCGAAGTAGAGCTCGTAGCTGTCTTGCTCCACATAGCCGATGTGCGGCGTGCAGACAGCGTTTTCCAGGCGCAGCAGCGGGTGGCCTTGCAGGATGGGCTCGGTCTCGAACACATCGACCGCCGCCATGCCCGGGTGGCCACGGTTGAGGGCCGACACCAGTGCGCCTTCTTCGATCAGCTCGGCGCGCGAGGTGTTGACAAGCAGCGAGGTCGGCTTCATTCGCGCTAGATCGTCGAACTTGACCGCAGCGCGCGTGCTGTCGGCCAGGCGCAGGTGCAGGCTCAGCACGTCGCTGGTTTCAAAGAAGGACTCGCGCGACTCGGCGATCGCGTAGCCGGCCGCGCGGGCGCGTTCGCGCGAGGTCTCGCTGCCCCACACGATCACGTTCATGCCGAAGGCCCGGCCATAACCCGCCACCAGCTCGCCGATGCGCCCGAAACCCCACAAGCCCAGTGTCTTGCCCTTGAGCACCATGCCGATGCCGAAGTTGGCCGGCATCGACGCGGCCTTCAACCCCGACTGCTGCCAGGCCCCGTGCTTGAGGTTGCCCACGTACTGCGGCAGGCGGCGCATGGCCGCCATGATCAGCGCCCAGGTGAGCTCGGCCGGGGCCACCGGCGAGCCCACTCCCTCGGCCACCGCGATGCCCAGGCGGGTGCAGGTCTCGACGTCGATGTGCGGGCCCACGCGGCCGGTCTGCGCCAGCAGCTTGAGCTTGGGCAGCTTTTCCAGCAGCTGGCGCGGGAAGTGGGTGCGCTCGCGGATCAGCACCAGCACCTCGGCATCACGCAGCCGCACCGACAGCTGGCCGATGCCCTTGACCGTGTTGGTGAAGACCTTGGCGTTCAGGTGCTCCAACCGCGCGGCGCACTTGAGCTTGCGCACGGCATCTTGGTAGTCGTCGAGGATGATGATGTTCATCAAAGGGCCACTGCTGGGGGGACAGGCGATTGTGCCCGCTTCGAAGTAGCATGCGCCCTCCAGAAAACACGGAGACCTCATGCCCATCACCATGTACTCGGCCAGTGTGCCGGTGTTCGTTCGCAAGCTCGGCAGCCTCGCCAAATGGATCGACAAGGCCGAGGCCCACGCGCAGGCCAAGAAGTTTGATGGCGCTGTCTACCTCGCCGCCCGCCTGGCCCCCGACATGCTGCCCTTCACCAAGCAGATCCAGATCGCCTGCGACGGCGCCAAGTTCTGCATCGCCCGTCTGGCCGGCGTCGACGCCCCCAAGCACGAAGACCACGAAGCCACGCTGGCGCAGCTGAAGGAGCGCATCGCCTCGACGCTCGCGTTCATCCAGTCGGTGCCCGAAGCGCAGATCGCCGGCACCGATGACAAGGACATCTCGGTGCCGCGCCGCGATGGCGCCGTCTCGATGAAGGGCGAGTTCTACCTCAACCACTACGCGCTGCCCAACTTCTACTTCCACGTGACCACGGCCTATGCGCTGCTGCGCCACAACGGCGTCGAGCTGGGCAAGGGCGACTTCCTCGGGCTCACCTGAGGTGCTGGCCGGCCTGGGCATCCACGACCTGCCGCTCTTCGTGGTGGCGGGTCTGCTGCTCAACCTGACGCCCGGCGCCGACCTGCTCTACGTGGCGGGCAACGCCGCCACGGGCGGGCGCCGCGCCGGCATGCTGGCGGCCCTGGGCATCGGGGCCGGTTGTTTGTTCCATGTGGCACTCGCCGCGCTGGGGTTGTCGGCCTTGCTGGCCGCGTCTGAGCTGGCCTTCACCGTGGTCAAGTGGGCCGGGGCCGCCTACCTGGTCTGGATGGGCGTCGGCATGCTGCGCTCGCGAGGCGGCGTGTCGGCCCCGGCGGCACTCGACCCCCAGCGTGTGTTCTGGCGTGGCGTGCTGACCAACGCACTCAACCCCAAGGTGGCGCTGTTCTTCCTGGCCTTCTTGCCGCAGTTCATCACGCCGAACAGCGCGCACCAGGCGTTGGCATTTGGCCTGCTGGGTTTGGTATTCACCATCAACGGCACCCTGGTCACGCTGGTGATGGCATGGCTCGCAGGTGCGGCGCGTGAGCGCTGGGCGGGCGCGGCGGGTGTGGGCAGGCTGGGGCTGTGGCTGCAACGAGTGGCGGGGGCCATGTTCGTCGTGCTGGGTGTGAAGCTGGCCGTCGGCGGTCGATAGGGTCTTCAACGGCCCCACGATCGAGGTGCGGGCGCCTCGGCTTGCGGGCAACCCGGATGCGTCGGCAACTCGCCAACGGTTACGCTCCCCTCTGTCTGAACAGTGACTGGATTGACGCATGAAATGGCTTCGTCGTGGCGCGTGGGGGCTGCTGTTGGTGGTGCTCGTGGTGGTGGCTGCGCTGTGGATCTACAGCCGCCGGGTGTTGCCGATGACCAGCGGCACCATGCCGCTGCAGGGGCTGCGCGGCGAGATCCGCATCGAGCGCGATGCCGATGGCATCCCCACCATCAAGGCCAGCTCGCGCGATGACGCCATGTTCGGCCTCGGCTATGTGCACGCCCAAGACCGGCTGTGGCAGCTCGAGACGCACAAGCGCATCGGCTCGGGCCGCCTGGCCGAATCGTTCGGCGAGTCGGCCCTCGAGACCGACAAGTTCCTGCGCGCCCTCGGCGTGCGCCGAGTCGCGGCCGCGCAGTGGGAGCAGGCCAGCGCCGAAACGCGCGCCGCGCTCAACGCCTACGCCTCCGGCATCAACGCCTATGTGCAAAACGAGATGAGCGCGCGCCCGCCCGAGTTCATCTTGACCGGCACGGTCGTCGAGCCCTGGACTCCCGAAGACAGCATGGCCTGGGCCACGATGATGGCCTGGGACCTGGGCGCGAACTGGTCGGCCGAGCTGCTGCGCCTGCGCATGTCGCTCAAGCTGCCGGTCGAGCGAATCAACGAGCTGCTGCCGCCATACCCCGGTGACAAGCCGCTGCCCACGGCCGACTACGCCGCGCTGTTTCGTGGCCTCAAGCTCAGCCCCAGCCTGGGCCAGCAGGCGCTCAACGCGGCGCCCGAGTCGGGCGTGGAAGGCGTGGGCTCCAACAATTGGGTGGTGCACGGCACGCACACCGAGAGCGGCAAGCCGCTGCTGGCCAACGACCCGCACCTGAAGCTCACCGCGCCGGCGCTGTGGTACTTCGCACGCCTGGAAGCCCCCGGCTTCAAGGTGGCCGGCGCCACCATGCCCGGCCTGCCGGTGGTGGTGCTGGGGCAGAACGAGCATGTGGCCTGGGGCTTCACCAACACCGGGCCCGACGTGCAAGACCTCTACATCGAGCGCATCAAACCCGATGACCCCACGCAGTACCAGACACCCGAAGGCTGGGCCCCGTTTGCCACCTTCACCGAAACGATCAAGGTCAAGGGCAAGCCCGATGTGACGCTGGTGGCGCGCAGCACGCGCCACGGCCCGGTCATCTCGGATGCTGGCGTGGTGGCCACCGAAGGCCTTACCGGCCCCGCTTCGCAACCGGGCTATGCCCTCGCCATGCGCTGGACGGCGCTCGACCTCGACTCCGGCACCGTCGATGCGGCCCTGGCCTTCAACACCAGCCGCAGCGTGGCCGACTTCATC
>NZ_JADMJX010000386.1 GCF_018780185.1 Rhizobacter sp. | reverse complement strand
CGGGCCTGCTGGCCTTCGTGTTCGGCTACTTCGCCTTCCGTTCGCGCATCAAGGGCGTGTACTTCTCGATCATCACGCAGGCGCTCACCTACGCGGCGATGCTGCTCTTCTTCCGCAACGAAACCGGCTTTGGCGGCAACAACGGCTTCACCGATTTCAAGCGCATCCTCGGCATGACGATCGCCACGCCGAACATGCGCATGACGCTGTTCGTGCTGACCGGGCTCACGTTGATCGGCTGCTTCCTGCTCGCACGCTGGCTGGTGAGCAGCAAGTTCGGCCGCGTGCTGCAAGCGATTCGTGACGCCGAGAGCCGCGTCATGTTCACCGGCTACGACCCGCTGCGCTACAAGCTGACGATCTGGGTCATCTCGGCCGTGATGTGTGGTGTGGCGGGCGCCTTGTACGTGCCGCAGGTGGGCATCATCAACCCGGGTGAGATGTCGCCGGGCGCCAGCATCGAGATCGCCATCTGGGCGGCGGTGGGCGGGCGCGGCACCTTGATAGGCCCGATCGTCGGCGCCTTCTTCGTCAATGGCGCCAAGAGCTGGTTCACGCAGGCCTTTCCCGAGTTCTGGTTGTACTTCCTGGGCGCCTTGTTCATCGCGGTCACGCTCTTTTTACCGCAAGGGATCATCGGCCTGGTGAAGAAGGTGAAGGAGCGCGCATGACCCCGCAGTTGATGGAAGCCGGCGTGCGCGTGCGCCAGGCGATGGAAGCCAAGAAGAGCAACAACGCAGGCCAGTCGGGTGGCCGCGAGACCAGCTACAGCCGCGTCGTGCAAGCCGGCGAGCTCGACGTGGCGCACGGCGCCATCTTGTACCTCGACGACATCACGGTCAGCTTCGATGGCTTCAAGGCGCTGAATGCGCTAAGCCTGAACATCAGCGCCGGCGAGCTGCGCTGCATCATCGGCCCCAATGGCGCGGGCAAGACCACGATGATGGATGTGATCACCGGCAAGACCCGCCCCGACCTGGGCAAGGCCTTCTTCGGCTCGACCATCGACTTGCTTCGCATGCGCGAGAACGAGATTGCCTCCATCGGCATCGGCCGCAAGTTCCAGAAGCCCACGGTGTTCGAGCAGTTGAGCGTGTTCGAGAACCTGGAGCTCGCGCTGAAGGGCAACCGCGGCGTGCAGTCGGCCATGTTCTTCCGCCTGAGCGGCGAGCAGCTCGACCGCATCGGCGCGATGCTCACGCTCATTCACCTGAAAGACAGCGCGCAGCGTGTGGCGGGCTTGCTCTCGCACGGCCAGAAGCAGTGGCTGGAGATCGGCATGCTGCTGATGCAAGACCCCAAGCTGCTGCTGTTGGACGAGCCTGTGGCGGGCATGACCGACGAAGAAACGGAGCGCACCGCCGAACTCTTCTTGTCGCTCGAAGGCAACCACTCGCTGGTGGTGGTGGAGCACGACATGAAATTCATCCACGAGCTGACCCATGGCAACCCCGCGAAGAAGGTGACGGTGTTGCACGAGGGCAGCGTCTTGGCCGAGGGTTCGCTGGCCGACGTGCAAGCCAACGAAAAAGTGGTGGAGGTCTATCTTGGCCGCTGATCGCACCATGCTGAAAGTCGACGGCATCAACCAGTACTACGGCGGCTCGCACATCCTGCGCAACCTGTCGTTCGAAGCCAAGCTCGGTGAAGTGACCGTCGTGCTCGGTCGCAACGGCGTGGGCAAGACCACGCTGCTCAAGAGCCTGATGGGCGTGGTGCCGGTGAAGACCGGCAGCATCCACCTCGACGGCTCGCCGATCACCCACGACACCCCCTACGAGCGTGTGCGCAAGGGTGTGGGCTACGTGCCGCAGGGCCGCGAGATCTTTGGTCGGCTCACCGTCGAAGAAAACCTGCGCATGGGCCTGGCCTACAAGAGTGGCAGCACGCCGATTCCGGCCGAGCTGTTCGAGCTGTTTCCGGTGCTCAAGCAGATGATCAACCGGCGTGGTGGTGACTTGTCGGGTGGGCAGCAGCAGCAGCTCGCGATTGCACGCGCGCTCGCGGCAGGCCCGAAGCTGCTGATCCTGGACGAGCCGACCGAGGGCATCCAGCCCAGCATCATCAAGGACATCGGCCGTGTGATCCGCATGCTGGCCGATCGCGGCACCATGGCCATCGTGCTGGTGGAGCAGTTCTACGACTTCGCCGCCGAGCTGGCCGATCAGTACCTGGTGATGGAGCGCGGCGAGATCGTGCAGCGTGGCCACGGCGACAACATGGAAGCCGAAGGCGTGCGCGCGCGCATGTCGATCTGACGCTTGAAAAAGAAACGGCCCGCCGAAGCGGGCCGTTGCAGGGAGCTTGAGACCGTTACGGCTGGTTCAAGATCTCCGTGCTCGGTTGGCCGCTGTCGGACACCACCGACAACACCTTCACATCGTTCACCGCCAGGCTCTGCGGCAAGGTCAGCAGCAGCAGGTCGGCATTGGTCGCCACGTTCAGCGGTGCGCTGAAGATGACGCTCTTGGTGCCAGCCGTGGTCACGCGCAGCACGTAGGCGCCCGCCGTGAAGTCGATGGAGTTGGCGCTTGATGCCGGCACTGCGGTGCGAAAGCCAGCGGCCGCAAAGTTCGGCCCGACGGTGGCGATGTCGACGGTGGGCCCAGTGAGGTACACGTCGACGTTGGTCGCATTGAACGACGCATTGACCACGCGCACACGTGCGTTGTTGGCGGTCAGTTGCTTGTCGTAGGGGTCGTTGATGTGGAGCAGGTTGGTCGTCGTCGCGTCACCCGGCACGGCGATCAACGTGTGCTTGTTGCCGCGGGTCGGGTTGAAGTTGATGCGACCCACTTCAACGCTGCCGACGGTGGTGCGCACGATGTAGTCGGCGGGTGCGGTGTCGACCACGAAGTAGTTCGACGCATAACGATAAGGCGCGTTGGTCACGCCGCCCACGATGGCGGTGTTGCGGTAGAGGTCGACGTTCGGGCCAGCGGGGATGGCGTGCACGAAGCGAACCTTGGGGTCGGCGATGTCGAGCCGGTCGTCGAGGCTGTCGTCACCCCCACCGCAAGCGGTGATGAGGAAAACTGGCGCCGCGGCCAGCAGAATCTTGTGCATGAGTTTCATGGTGGACACCTTCAGAGAGGCAGAGTGGATGGACGGGCCAAATCTAGGTTCCAGCGCTGTGATTGCCTGTCAGACGAACTGGCCAAGGCACGTGGTCTGAGACTGAGATGCGTGTCAGACAAACCCGCCTCTTGAGTGATCGGTGCAAATCAACCGGAACTTTGG
Organism: Rhizobacter sp.; assembly: GCF_018780185.1. Lineage (GTDB taxonomy): Bacteria > Pseudomonadota > Gammaproteobacteria > Burkholderiales > Burkholderiaceae_C > Rhizobacter. Next base: position 974 of record NZ_JADMJX010000386.1, on the reverse strand, counting down.
CGGGGCAGGGGTGTCGCGCCACAATGGCGCCCTCACCGCACGGGACACTGGAACCATGATCACCGTCCACCACCTGAACGACTCCCGCTCGCAGCGTGTGCTGTGGCTGCTTGAAGAGCTGGGCCTGCCATATGAGATCAAGCACTACCAGCGCGACCGCGCGACCATGCTCGCGCCCGAGTCGTTGCGCCAGGTGCACCCACTCGGCAAATCACCGGTGATCACCGATGGCGACGTGACCGTGGCCGAGTCGGGCGCGATCGTCGAATACCTGATCGAGCGGTATGGCAATGGCCGCCTTGCGCCGGCCGCCGGTGCGCCCGAGCGCCTGGCCTACCGCTACTGGCTGCACTTTGCTGAAGGCTCGGCCATGCCGCCGCTGCTTCTGAAGCTGGTGTTCATGAAGATCGCCAGCACCAAGGTGCCGTTTTTCATCAAACCCATCGTGCGCGGCATCTCGGCCAAGGTGATGAGCACCCTCGTCGACCCCAACCTCAAGCGCCAACTCGACTTCATGGAGGGCGAGTTGGGCAAGAGCGAATGGTTCGCGGGCAAGGAGTTCAGCGCGGCCGATATCCAGATGAGCTTTCCGCTCGAAGCGGCTGCGCAGCGCGCGGGCCTGGACGCATCACGCCCGCGCTTGATGGCCTTTCTCAAACGCATTCACTCGCGGCCGGCCTACGCCCGCGCATTGGAGCGTGGCGGCCCTTACAGCTTCGCCAACGACTGAGCGCACCACCCCCATTGGAGGGGTGACCCCGCGCGTGGGGCGAACCGCCGGTAACAGTTCGTACCCGGTGGTGGTGGGGCGTGCGCCGGCTGACAGAATTCTTCTCCGGGCTCAGCGGCCCGCAGGGGGATGCACACATGCTCGATCGTCTCAGCGACGCGCTTCAAACCCAACTCAGCGCCCTGCTGTCCAGCTGGACGAGCGCGCAGCGCCTGTACACGCTGGAAGGCGCAGGTGGCGTGAG